>JBKQUS010000012.1:0-8235 GCA_052325505.1 Limisphaerales bacterium | reverse complement strand
CATCACCAACGCGTTCATGGAGGGCTTAAACAGCGTCTTTAGCGCGACCAAACGCAAGGCCCGCGGCTACCGCTCAGGCCCCTATCTCATCACCATGCTCTACTTCGTCGCCGGCAAACTCCGTTTGCCACAAACCTAATTCCACCGAAAACAGCGAAGAACCTGTGACGGCTCCAGACCCCTGGACGCCTCGACCCCTCAGCAGCGCCGCCCTGCCAGACCCGCCGGCGCTTCGCAGATTTCTCGGATTTATCGAGAATTTCTCGGGGGGTATATACCGGGGGGTATCCATCGGGGGAAGTTCATCATTCCGGCTAATTCGGGGTGATTCGGGGTAATTCGTGCTAAAAAGCAAAATCATATATCCCGATTGCCCTTGCTGCCCTCTTCTTCTTGAGCAAATCTATTCCACTGAAAACAGCGAAGAACCTGTTGCCGATTTTCCAGACCTATCATCCATTCTTGCGTATTCTGCCAGTCTGTGACCAAGTCCCACTCCCCCGATCCTCCTTCCACGCAGGGTTGTTCTGGTGTATTGTGCGGTCATGTCGCAGCCGGATGAAAATGCGGGGCCAGCCACCGATGCGCGGATTTTGGAGTTTCTCCGCCATCTGGCCACGGACAAGGACGCCTCCATTTATACACAGAGGAATTATCGCCAGGCCCTGCACGAATTCTTCGCCTGGTTCAAACAACAGCGCGGGGCCGCCCCGGACTGGCCCGCCTTGCAGCGGGACGACTTTCGCGATTTTCTCCGCTTCCTCGGCCGCGGTCAGTTGAGCCGCGCCGCCATTCAACTCCGCTTTTCCGCGCTTCGTTCCTTTTACAAGTTTCTCATTCGCAACGGCGTGGCGGAGGCTTCACCCATCAGGAATCTCTCGCTGCCCCAATCGCAAAAGCGCCTGCCCCTGTTCCTCACGGTCAAGCAATTGCAGGACCTGCTCGAAGCGCCCGGCACGGAATTGCGCCGCGACGCGGAGAAAGGCGAAGCGGACGCCGCCCTTTATTTTCGTGACGCGGCCATTTTGGAGGTCATTTATTCCTGCGGCTTGCGCGTCAGCGAGTTGTGCCAGCTTTGCGCCGCTGATATCGAGTGGTCCCAGCAAGTGGTGTGCGTGCGCGGCAAGGGAAGAAAGGAGCGGCTCGTCCCCATTGGCGCGCCTGCGCTGAAAGCGATCCGCGCCTACTGGAAACATCGCACCGCCCCGGTGCTGGGCGGCCAGGCGGTTTTTTCCGCGCGCCCGAGCAAGACCACTCCGCTGTCGCCGCGCACGGTGCAAACGCGCCTGAAGAAGTATCTGTGTTCAGCCGGGCTGGATCCCCACATGACGCCGCACAAATTGCGCCACAGTTTTGCCACGCACTTGTTGGACGCCGGCGCGGATTTGCGCAGCGTGCAGGAATTGCTGGGCCATGCCCACTTGGTCACGACCCAGGTCTATACCCACATCACGACCGAGCGATTGAAGCGCGCCTACGACCAGGCCCACCCCCGCGCCTGAAGAAAATAGATTGCCAGCGAGTGGAATCGAACCACTGACCTCGGGCTTATGAGTCCCACGCTCTAACCAACTGAGCTACGCTGGCCTGAAGGGTTATACTTCGCGGAGAACCATGCCGGTGTCAAATTCGATTTTAAAAACAAAAAGCCCCTGTCCAGCCTTTCGACTGAACAGAGGCAAATTGGGATCTGGGAGTTCGCCATGCTCTCTTTCCCACGCTGACATTAGGCGCACCCTTGCGGGGCTGCCAGCTTCCCGACGCCATTCTCCACGGCAAGCGGAGTTTCCGGCCTCATAGCAGGGCCGTCCAGCGCCTTGCGGTCGCTGAATTATTGAGTGAGGCCTCTTAGCTCGCTTGGGCTGGCGCTTGCGGACGCCGGCTTGCGAACCAGATCAACACACGTATGCGACTTGGATCCGCGTCTTGACCATTTGCCTTGGGACAGCCACCGCTTTTGGCGATGCGTTTGCCCAATGCCACGGGTCTGACCTCTTAACTCTCAGGTTGCCTTTCGTCACATGCCAGCGGTGCCGTTTGCAACATCGCCTGCATCTTGGAAGGTTTTTACCAGCCGTGCCTTGGCTGTGTCTCCTTCCCGGTGCGCATGCTCACTTTGTCCCGCCTTTCAGCGTCTTTCCTTGGGCTGGCCTTGTCTCCAAGACCGCCAGAGCCATCCGCCCCGTGCTGATGCACAGTAGCAACCTTTTACCCCCCGGGTAACTGCGATTCGCCCAAGCCTGAAACCAGCTTGAACTACTTGACTCAACTCGGAACGGCTTCTTTTCGTTCCTTGCCGCTCAGTTCCTGTCTCGCGTTACTGACAGCGCGCGAACGCCGCCAGAGGAACTGGTGAATTCTGCCTCCAGTCTCCACCTCTTGCGAAGCGGACTTCGAGGGGTTGGGCCAACCAGCCTGACTCAACCATTCCCCCGGTCACCCGGGGTTATCCTTGGAACTTCAACAGCTTTCTTTCGTCCACCGCATTCATTCCAGCTCTTTCAATGAACTGGGAAGATCATGGCAAATTTTTTATGGCAGGAATACTAAATCTTATCCACAAGCTTATTCACCATTGCCTCAACTTATTCACAACCCGCGACCGCCGGAAAAACCAATGCTGACGCTATTTTTGCGCGTGTGCGAGCCTCCAGCCCCGGCGCCGCACCGGGCCATGCCGGCGCCGATGGTGGATAAGTTTTAGGACGGAAAAGCGCGAAAAACTGCAAAAAATGCGAAAATCGGCTGCGAGGATGCTGTCAATACTATTCATCTTCCTTCCCCCTCCTCCTTGGGTGGATAGAGCCAAGGAGGGGGAGGCCGTTTTTTGCGCCCCCGGTTCGTGAGAAGGGGTTCTCTTTGAAGAAGTTGTCCCAAAGCCCGGACTCAGGCTTTAGGGGCTGGCTTCTTCGTCTTGGCCGCGGCTTTTTTCCGTTTGATGTAGGCGGCCCGGCGGCTGCGTTTCACAACTTTATTTGTTTGTTGGCCCATAAATCTTTACTTTGCTCCAAGAACTGTGTTCTTTAGATGAGCACTATGAAGAGATGGCGCTGTTCATTCAATATCTATTTTGCGCTGGCCTGCCTGGCCCTGGCGGGAGGTTGCGCCTCGATGGGGGGAAACAACCCCAAAAAAGAGCAATCGACCATCCGCCTTTACGTCGAGGGGCAGAAAGCCGACAGAACGACCTCGGGCACCGTGCTGGTCACGCGCGACAAAATTCCCTTCACCATCGAGCGCGAGCCGTTCCTGGATGAAGGCGATCTGGCCAAGGCCTCGATCGTGGATGATCCGTCCGGGGACGGCGGTTATTCCATCCAACTGACTTTCAACGAGCACGGCACGTTGTTGCTGGACATGTACACCGCCGACCACATGGGCAGGCACATCATCGTCTTCTCCCAATTCCCCGTGCCCGGCAAAAAAGCCCATGCGGCAAAGAAAAAGCCAGCCGATTCGGATGACTCGGATTTGGTCGAGCCATCCAGCGTTTCGTCGCCGCCCGCCGGCTCCAATACCACCCGGGAATCCGCCTGGCTCGCTGCGGTGTTGATCCGGCAGCGCATCTCCAACGGCATGTTTCGCTTCGCCCCAGACGCCTCCCGAGCGGAGGGTGTTCGCATTGTGCGCGGACTGAGAAACGTCATCGCCAAGGGGAAGAAAAACGACAAGTTCTAGCCATTCCGCTCCGGCTTCCTCCCGATTGACGTGAATAAAAATCTCCTCGCAGCCCTTTTTCTTTGCGTCCGGCTGGCCGCCCTGGCTCAACCGTTCCATTTACCCACTGCGAATCAAGCCCTGTTCGAGCCAGGCGGCGAGGAAAGGTTTTTTGTCGGGACCACCGGCCATTCCTGGACCAGCGGATGCTTTGGCTGCGTGCGTTCCGGCGGCTGGCAAATGCACGAGGGCCTGGACATCAAATGCCTGCAACGAGACAAGCGCGGCGAACCGGCCGATCCGGTCATGGCCACCGCCGACGGCACGGTGATGTACATGAACAACAAGCCCTCCCTTTCCAATTACGGCCGCTACATCGTTTTGCGCCACGTCATCGACGGCGTTGAAGTTTATTCCCTCTACGCCCACCTGTCGGAATTTGCCCCCGGCCTCAGACCCGGCCAGGCCGTGAAGACGGGCGAAAAAATCGCCGTGATGGGCCGCAGCACCAACACGCGCTCCGGCATCTCCAGGGAACGCGCCCATGTCCACTTCGAGTTGAACCTGTTTTACAACGACCATTTCAGCGCCTGGTACAAAAAGCATTATCCAAAGGAACACGACGATCACGGCATTTGGAACGGGCAAAACCTCGTCGGCTTCGATCCGCGCCTCATCCTGCTGGCCCAGCGCGACGAGGGCGCGCAGTTCAACCTCGTGCGCTGGCTGCGGCAGCGCACCGACATTTGCCGTGTCCTGGTGCGGAAGACTGACTTCTCCTGGCTCAGACGCTATCCCATGCTGGTGCGCGACGACCCGGCCCTGCCGCGCGGGCAAATCGAGGGTTATGAAATGGCGTTCGATTTCAACGGGCTGCCTTTCGAATTGATCCCCCGCCCAGCCTCGCAGTTCAAGGGGACCGCCAGGTATCAACTCCTTTCCGTCAACGAAGCCGAATACACCAAAAACCCCTGCCGCCGGCTGGTGACGCGGCGGGGGGCGCATTTTCAGCTTGGCCGGGAAGGCATCGACTTGCTCGATCTTCTGACCGAATGATTAAACTTCACCGCGCCTGCACGCGGTAATATCTTGCGCTGTTTGTCGGGACGCTGCTGTCGGTGAACGTGACCGTCCCGCCTGTGCCGGATGCAGTCGAACCGTTGGTGCTCCAGGTTGAGCCGGCGCCCAGACTGCCGCTGGACAGAAGCAGGTAGCTCCAATTCGTTGCCGTGGCGCAGCCGATCTGGACATTGGAGGATGTCACCGCAACGCGCGTAATGTTGAAAGGCGCCAGATAAGGAACGTCCGCCGCGATGAGCGGGTTTATGCCGTTCAAATACTTGGTGAGGTTCGAGATGCCATTGCCGTCCGCGTCGTCCTGCCCGCGCGATTTGTCGCTGGCCTCCCCCAGCGCATGGCCGAAATAAGCCAGCCGCCACCAATCGGGAATTCCATCGGTGTCGCTGAACACGTTGGCGAGCTTGACGACCTGCACGCCGGAGACGCGCGCATTGTCCACCACCGAGATGAAAAGAATTTGCAATTGCGAATTGGTCACGTTGTTCGTGAAAACGAGCGTGATGGGTATGTTCTGTCCACCCGCAGTTTTGTAAATGTCGAAATTGGTCAGCACCTGCCGGCCTTGGATGAAGACGTTGAACTCGCGTTCTCCCGGGCCGCTCCAATACGTCTCTGCCTCCAGCAGTGTTATTTGGTAAACGCCTTCCGGGCAGTCAAACTGATAAAAGAATCCGCTGCTGCTGGTGCTGTAACGCTCGCGCTGGTAAAGGGGCCACGCGGTCGAGCATATGCCGACGATCGAATTGTCCAGATAACCGTTCGTGCCGCGGGAATAACCAAACGCGCCCACGCTGTAATTCGTGTCCTCCAGCCAGACATTTCCGCTGCAATCTGTCACGTTGGCCGGGTTGCCGCCGCTGATGCGCTGCACATAATTTCCGGGAACGTTGATGAACGAAACATTAACGGAATTGTTGGAAACATTCCCCGAAGTGTCCGTGGCGAGCGCGTTGATGACGTGAGGCCCGTTGAGAAAATTGGAACTGTTCAGGGTCAGACTCCAGTTGGACGTCCCAGCGGCGGTTGTCCAAGTTCCGTTGTCCAATTGCACTTGCACGCTTTGCACGGCGATGGTGTCGCTCGCGGTTCCTGATATTTGAAAATTGCCGGTAATCGTCGCGCCGTTGGTCGGCGTCTGCACCGCGATTGTCGGTGGAATAAGGGTGCTCTGGGCCGCCGTTTTGAATTGCATTTGCCAGGGCGAGTACATGGCGTTGCCCGATACCGCATCAACGACTGTGTTGGTGACGCGCGCCGTTATCCACGTCGAACCCGGCCAGCCCCCTGCGTTGGGGGTGAAGGTCATCGTGTCATTCGCAGCGTTCACGGACGACCAGGTAATTGAACCGCTCACTGTCGGGGTCGTGCCGAAGGCGGATTGCACGCTGTTCGAATTCATCGACTTGCTGAATTGAAGCACAATGGGTGAAAAGGTGGGCGCATTGGTGTTCCAGTGCGCGGGCGAGTTGCTCATCACCACCGGATCCAGCGGCTTCCACTGCGATTGCGCGATGAAGATCTTGGCGGTAACGGCGGGCACGGTGATGGAGGGCGTTTGAGAGCCGGCGGCCAGGGTGTAGGTTTCGTTGGTGTTGAGCAAATTCAAGATCACAGTGCCCGCGGGATAAGTCAAAGTGCGGGCGGGCAACGTTTGGCTGGAACTGGCCGTGTTAAGAACCACAAACACCTCCTGGTTGGTCAGCACGCGGGAATAGGCGAATAAGCCCGGGCCGCCGGAATTGTTCCACTGGTTCATGTATGAGCCCAGCGCAATGGCGGGATACAAGCGGCGGAAGTTGTTCAACTGAGCGACCCACAGGAACAACGGATGGGTCATGTTGAAATTGTCAACGCCCGGCGAACTGAGCGTCACCACACTGCCCGACGGACCGTCCTTGAACAGCCCGGCGAACATGTCCTCGCGGTCGTCCGGGTCCGTCGTGCCATAAAAACCCTGTTCAGTGCCGTAATAAAGACAAGGCACGCCGGGCGAGGTGTAAAGAAAGGCCATCGCCACCTCCAGCTCGTTGGTGTTGCCGTTCGACTCGCTGGTGCTGAGAAAACGGGGATTATCATGGTTGTCCAGAAACGTCACCAATTGCATCCGCGCGGCCGGATCGTAATACTCAGCCACATTCTGATAATGGCTTTGGATCTGCGATGTCGCGCCGCTGGCGTCGGCAAAAACACTGTTGATGACATAATAGAGCGGATAATCCACACATGAATCGAAGGCAAATGCCCCGCCCGCCTCCCGTCCGGTGTAAGGTCCGACCACGGTGTCGCTGCCATTGTCGGCCTCGGCGAACATGAAGAAATTCGTGTTGCCGTTGGTGGCCGCGTAGGAATGAATCGAGGGGCAGAAGTATTGCCAGCATGCCATTTCGACCTCCAGCGCCGTATCGACGCGGAACCCGTCAAAGCCGGCCTGCGCGATCCAGTATTGATAAATGGCCGCCATGTTCGAGCGCACGTAGGGCGTCTCCGTCCGGAAATCGTTCAGGCCGTCCAGCCAGCCCAGGATGACCTGATTAGTGTCGCTGAAGCTGTCAATGTCCCCGTAGTTGTGAAACAGATTGGTCAACGCCGGATTGGTGGTGCTGAGATTGAAAGGAGCCGGGTAGGTTTTGGAACTGTTCACATAACTGAGCGTATAGCCGGTCGGATAACTAAAGGTGGTCCCGCTGCTCTGGACGAGGTCGCCGGCGTGGTTCACCACAATATCATCAATCACCAGCAGCCCCCGGGCGTGCGCTGCCTGCACCATGACTTGCAAGTCGGAGAGCCCGCCCCAATGCGGCGCGACCTCGTAGAAATTCATGCCCGAGTAGCCGTGAAACTGACCCTCCGTGTTGAGCACAATCGGTGAAATCCAGATGGCTGTTGCTCCCAGCGCCTTGATATAATCCAGTTTCTGCTCGATGCCCGCGAAATCCCCGCCATGGACCCCGGTGGAGTTGCCGGGCGCGTAAGTGCCCTCCGCGTTATCATTGTTCGTGTTCCCGTCGTAAAAGCGGTCGGTGATGATCTGATAAATGCTTTGCCCCTGCCAGAAGACGTTGCTGGTTTGAGCGCAGGCATGGCGTGCAAAGAGCAGGCCCAGCCCGGCCAGAACACAAACGGCGGCGGGGCAAAAGCGGGAACGCGCAGAAGTTTTCATCAAAACACCATATCATGAACGCACTCAAATCGTTACCGCATATTCATGCGTTGGTGGTTGTGGCATCGGCGCTGTGCGCCGATTTCGAGCCACAGGCTCGACACTAAATCAAAAGGGATGAACACAGATTTGGATTGCCGACGCCAGATTGATATATGGGTCTGAAAAAGAACCCTTTCAACCACAGGCGCGGAGAAAAGAGTTTTTCACCGCGTATAGGATCTCCGGAGTTATTCATGGGGTCAGGCCGGGCCTTGTTGCCAGCCCGGACCATGAGCCCGTGAATAACTCCGCTGGCGGGCTGGATTTTGCTACTCTGAGTCCGGTCGCCGGACGAA
>JBKQUS010000011.1:0-17754 GCA_052325505.1 Limisphaerales bacterium | reverse complement strand
CGCGCCGAGTGGCATCAATGCGCGGAGCCCGGCGGCGGAGAAACGAACCATTGGATGTCTTCATGGCCCCATCTTTACCACCGCCACCCGCCGATCAACAGGGGGACCCTCCTTTACCGCTTACGATTGCTCATCCATTCGCGTTCCTTTCGGTAGTTGATGCCAATCCCATGCACTTGAGAAACTCAACGGAATCCGCAATTTCCTTCGGCTTTGGATTCCACCCTAGCACCCTCGCGGATTCGCTTAACTCGTTTACAGTGGCAGGTGTGCCCTTTTTAGAGAGCACAAAAAATGTCTTCGCAGCGACCGACATCTTCATGTAATCAACGTCGCCCGCATTTCGAAAGCGGAGAACTGCTTTTTGAATTTTTCCCCAAGCCGACGGATTCTGTCTCGCCTTACTTTGGGCAATGGATCGGCCTTCATCTGTCAATAGACCATTGTGGTCAGGTAGTACTTGGCGAGTACAAACTGTTCGACTGCATGAACCCCATCGGATCGGATAATGAGCTCCCTTTGGCCTTCAAGATCTTCGCTTAACAAGGAACGCTGCAGTTGGTGAATGTCGAACACGCCGTAATTGACGCCAGTATAGAGACTATCGCGCAAAAGATAATCCTGTTTGTCTGCGTCAAGCGGCCCAGACACGACAGCTTTCAGGATTGGATCACCAACTCCGGCAGCCAGCAATGTGGCAATCCGATCGCAGCGATCCTGCCCGAGCAGATTGATAATTGTCCTATGAGTGCGGATGAGATGCCCTGTGATAATTTCATGTATTTTCTCTTTCTTGAGGTTGGGAGGCACCGCGCCTCGGTCGGCAAAGCGTTCCAGAGCATATTCGGAGACGTGGCTGAATGGCCCATGGCCAATATCGTGCAGAAGCGATGCCAATCGAACCAGTGCTTTTTCACCGCTATCGAAATTTAGCTCCTCCGCCATCTGACCTGCGACATGAGCAACGCCGAGCGTGTGGTCAAATCGAGTGTGCAGCGCCCCTGGATATACTAGACTCGCCATGGCTAACTGGCGAATGCCGCGAAGTCGCTGCAAAAGGTCCAAATTGATCAGCTTCACTTCCTCATCATCGAAGCGAATGAAATTATGGACTGGGTCTCTGAGTTTAATGGATGCCATTGTTTGCGATTCAGGCCGATTACATCACGTTGTTCGGGCAATGTCGAACGATTGTTGGATTTTTGAGGATCTTGGATTTCACTCATGCTCGGCGGAACCAGCCCGCCGGTGAACGCCTTCTGCAAAATGGAATGGCGGAGGCGGGTGGCACGCTGGAGGTTGGCGGACACCACGGCTTCCAACTGCTCCACTACGCTCCAACGCCGCTCCACTTCCGCCACAATCCGCGTTTGCTCGGCAAAGTGTGGGAACGGACTCGGAAACTGGCGAACATCTCCCGCGTTCATGGTTCCAGTTCAACATCTTGAGCCGGGTTTGCAACCATATTCCGCTGGTCAATCGCAAGGACGAATTGATTATTGTGCGACGTCCTAAAACTTCGTGTACGAATGCATTCTCAGCCTGCAACCTGTCGCACGACATCCGGGAACAAACAATCGGCGCAGAGGGCGTTGGAATGATCGCAGAAGTCGCGTACGATTTGCAGCAGGCCTTGCTGGCGCGCGGCTGATTTGGGGCAACCCGCCGCCTGCCGCCCCAGCAAACGCTGCCGCGCCAGGCGCAAGAGGCTGTTGTCCTGCGCGGGCGGCCAGGCCAGAAAACGGTCCTCAGCCAGTTGGGCCAGACGCTGGTTCTTCCCCGCCCGCGCCCGGGTCCAAAACCAGGGCAGGATGACGTTGACAGCCAGATCGGTGGCGCGGGGTTCGCCCAGCAAAGGCTGCGGCTTGGCCATGCGCGGCGATTGGAAGCTCCAGTGCCGGGACCAAAAATCATCCTGCGGCGGTTGCAGGCAGGAGATCAGGGATTGCGGCAGCGGGACAGTCGCCGGCCCGGCCGTAAACCATTGCTCAAGCCGGGCCGGAAAGTCTTTCCAAGCCAGCCAATGCGCGGCCAAAGCCAGACGGCGTTGCGGCTGGTTGGCCGGACGAAGGCCGCCCAGACGCCAGAGGGTTTTGGGCAGGATGACTTCCTGGAAATTGTCGCGCTCGCGCCACCAGTGATCCCACAAAGTTTGAAGGTGCTCATGCTGGCGGCCCTTTTCGTGCGAGGCGTCCAGAAAACCGCTCACGCCGAAAAGCCGCGCCTGCCAGGCGGGCACGGATTCCCCGGCATCGCCCAAACGCGGCAGCAACTCGGCCAGACGTTGCATGGGCCAGATGTTTTGCTTGTAACCCAGCGCGCGAAACAGCCCCTCCCACAAGGCCTGTTCCCAGCCAGCTTGGCGGGCGCGGATTTCCAATTCGTGCGCCTTGCGCTGGAAACGAATGAGGGCGGCTTGCTGCAAAAGTCCGCCCGATTGGTCCGGCGTTAATTGCGCCAGCGGAACCGAACAAGCGCCCTGCAAGGCTTCAGGCCAGACCGCCGCGACGGCGCTGCCCGCCCAGCTCTGCATCTCGGTCAACGGCGTATCGACAAACTTTTCCAGGGCCAGCGTGGGCAGCGGATGGGACGCGCCCGGCCCGGCGCTCCACACCACATGCAGGATGACATTGGCAAAAGCCGGATTGCGATGGTGCTGATGGCTCTGCCAATTCTGCTCCTCCCAATCCACCTCGATGTCGCCCGAACGCGCCTCCTCGCGATCGATCTGGACGACCGCGCCGCGAAAATCCGGTCCGGCCTCGTGGTTCCAAAAACCAGGATGGAGCACGCGCAAGGACCGGCCATCGACCGTGCGCAATTGATCGCGCTGGAGGCGCTGGTGATGCCAGACCGTTTGCAGGAGGCGCTCGGGCGGATGCGCGCCGCGCTCGCGCAAGAGGAGGCGCGATTCATTTTGCGCGCGCCATTCCGCATAAAACCCTGGATGGAGACCGGGCATGTGCAGTGCTTTTCAGCCCGACACAGAGCAAAGTCAAGAAGGGATTTGAGAAATCCGTTCCGACCAGCGTGAGAGAGTGGGAAACCCCCTCTCCCCTCCACAAGTGTGTGGAGGAGAAGGAGATGGCCGAAACCTGCAAATCTGAGACGCGCTCCGCCTCGGAATAATCTGGCGGCCAGGGCGGGGGAGTTTGTATCCTCCAAAGACTCGACGAACAGGAGTCGTTTGATCACAGAAGACGCAACACATCCTTTATTATGGAAGCACAGGCGGACATCGGTTTGATCGGTTTGGCTGTCATGGGCCAAAATCTCGTCCTCAATATGAACGATCACGGCTTTACCGTGGCCGTCTTCAATCGCACGGTGGAAAAGGTCGATGCCTTTCTCCAGCACGAAGCCCGGGGAACCAAAGTCATCGGCGCGCATTCCATCGCGGAGTTCGTCGCGCTGCTCAAGCGCCCGCGCCGGGTCATGCTCATGGTCAAGGCCGGCGCCGCGGTGGACGAACTCATCGCGGAGATATTGCCGCTTCTCGAACAGGGCGACATCATCATCGACGGCGGCAACTCCCTTTACCAGGACACGATCCGCCGCACCAAGGAACTGGAGGCGAAGGGGTTTTGGTTCATTGGCACGGGGGTGTCGGGTGGCGAGGAGGGCGCGCGGCGCGGTCCGTCCATCATGCCGGGCGGCTCGAAGGCGGCCTGGCCGCATGTCAAGGATATTTTTCAGGCCATCGCGGCCAAAGTGGAGGGGGACGTGCCGTGTTGCGACTGGGTGGGGGAGAACGGCGCGGGGCATTACGTCAAGATGGTGCATAACGGTATCGAATACGGCGACATGCAGTTGGTGGCCGAGGCCTACCAGTTGATGAAGGAAGGCCTGGGGATGACGGCGGCGGAAATGCAGCCGGTCTTTGCCGCCTGGAACAAAACGGAGCTGGATTCTTATTTGATCGAGATCACGGCCAACATCCTGGCCTTCAACGACGCCGACGGACAGCCGTTGCTGGACCGGATTCTGGACGCGGCGGGGCAAAAGGGCACGGGCAAATGGACGGTGATTAGTTCGAGCGAACTGGGCATCCCCATCACGCTCATCACGGAGGCGGTTTATGCCCGCTGCATTTCGGCGCTGAAAGAGGAGCGGGTGGCAGCGGCGCAGAAAGTGAAGGGGCCGAAACGCGCCATCGCCGGGGACCGGGCGGCGTTGATCGAAGACATCCGGCTGGCCTTGTATGCCTCGAAAATCGTCTCCTACGCCCAGGGTTACATGCTGATGCGCGCCGCGGCCAGGGAGAACCACTGGAACTTGAATTACGGCGGGGTGGCGTTGATGTGGCGCGGCGGCTGCATCATCCGCAGCCGCTTCCTGGGCAAAATCAAGGAGGCGTTCGACCGGAATCCCGACCTGCCCAATCTGTTGCTTGACAAGTTTTTCCGAGCGGAAATCAAAAAATGCCAGCGTTCCTGGCGCAAGGTGGTCGCCCTCGCCGCGCGCAAGGGCATCCCGTCCCCGGCCTTCTCGACGGCCCTGAGCTTTTTCGACGGCTACCGCAGCGCCTGGCTGCCCGCCAACCTGTTGCAGGCGCAGCGCGATTATTTCGGCGCGCACACTTTCGAGCGCACCGACCAGCCGCGCGGGCAATTCTTCCACGCCAATTGGACCGGCCACGGCGGCAGCGCGGCCTCCGGCAGTTACACCGTTTGAACCGCGCCCTTGAGACAAAGATGGATCCCAGCCAGCCCTTGCGCGATTTCAAGCCGGCCAGGCCGTTCTTTGTCGGGCTGGATTCCGACGGTTGTGTGTTTGACTCGATGGAAGTCAAACACAAGGAATGTTTCACGCCCATGTTCATCAAGCATTTCCACTTGCAGGCGGCGGGCCGTTACGCGCGGGAGACATGGGAATTCGTCAACCTCTATTCCAAGAGCCGCGGGTGCAACCGCTTTCATGCCCTGACTCTGTGTTTGGACCTGCTGCGCGAGCGCCGCGAGGTGAGGGCGCGCGGCGTGGCCGTGCCGGACAGCAGGCCCGTGGCGGAATGGACGTCGCGGGAGACCCGGCCTAGCAACGACACCCTGGCCGCCGAAATCAAAGCAGGGAACAAGACGCTGGAGCCGGTCCTGGAGTGGTCGCGCGCGGTCAACGCCGCCATCGAGGACATTGTGCATGGCGTGCCTCCTTTCCCGCTGGCGCGTGAATGCCTGGAGAAAATGGCGCCGCAGGCCGACATCATCGTCGTGTCGCAAACGCCCGGCGAAGCCCTGCGCCGCGAATGGGCCGAACACAAGATCGATGCCTGCGCCAGGCTGATCGCCGGCCAGGAAATGGGAACAAAGACCGAGCACCTGAAGTTTGCCGCCGCGGGCAAGTATCCGCCGGACCACATTCTGATGGTCGGCGACGCGCCGGGCGATCTCAAAGCGGCCAGAGCCAATGGAACGCTGTTCCATCCCATCATTCCCCATCACGAGGAACAATCCTGGCAACGCCTTTTGGAAGAGGGCCTGGCGCGTTTCTTTGCGGGCCGGTTTGCGGGAGAATTTGAGAACCGGATGTGCAGGGAGTTCGAGGCAAGTTTGCCGGATGCCCCGCCCTGGACAAAGTGACCGGCCTGGACGGATTTGCTGGAACTGGATGACGCGCGACGAACGCGCCATCCAGGTAAAGTAGAAATCCAAAGGCGCTTGCGCGCCAGGGGATTAACGGCGGGAGTATTGACGACGCTGACCGCCGCCGCCGCCGTGACCGCGTCCGCCGCCTTCGGAAGGACCGCGTTCTTCGCGGGGACGGGCTTCATTGACCGTCAGGGCGCGACCGCCGATTTCCTTGCCGGCCAGGGCCGCGATGGCGGCCTGGGCGCCTTCCGGCGTGCCCATCGTCACAAAAGCGAATCCGCGCGAACGGCCGCTCATGCGATCGGTGATGAGGTTGACTTCGGAAACCGGTCCGTGAGCCGCGAAAAGATCCTGAAGATCATTTTCAGTTGTGTCGAAGGAGAGGTTCCCGACATACAGTTTTGTATTCATTCTGATTCATGGTTTAGACTTACTTGACGCTTCCCGGAACTGTTCCCGGCCATCGGGTTTCAAATCATCATTGAACACTGTTCACCTGATAGATTCACCATGTGGGAATTCGACAACGCAATCTAAAACTGGGGCAACACTCGCCTATTGCCCTTGACAATGCAAGTGTTATTTTCACGCCCACATGAAACTGTATCGCATAATTATGTTCTCGCGGAAATCGAACCTCATGCAATCCTCACTCATGGCGCTCTCCATAGTTGCATTCAACGCCGGCTCGACTGAAGGGGCGGGCGGCGCGCCCGTTTCTGTCAAGCGGGTGGTGGTGTGGGACGGTGAACAAGCAAACATCGGGGCCGGCTGGGTCAATCCAAAGACCTGCTCAATCGGGCCGCAGACGGCCGAGGCCCACAGCGGCAACACCGCGCTGGAATTCAAGTTCAAGGGCAGCAATCAATGGCTGGGGGCCGGGTGGAACTGGTGCCATTTCAAAACCGGCACGAACGTCGGCACCGACGCCAGCGCCATGCGGAACCTGACCTTTTGGATCAAAACCAAGGGTACGGCTGGCGACTTGCAGGTCAACCTGCTCTGCAACGGCAATGTGCTGGACACCCCCGAAGAACACACGCTGAAAGTGCCGGTTGCCAGCTATTGTCCACGATTCCTCGACGGCCAGTGGCATGAAGTGGTGATCCCGCTGGCGGACCTCAATCAAATCAAGGGTTTCAACCCCAAAATCATCAGCGAGATTCATTTTGGTTTCAAGGCCGGGCAGGATGCGGACGGCAGTTTCTTCATTGACGATATCGCTTTCGATGACCGCGCACGACCGGTGGCCGTGACGGTGACCGACGACGGCCAAGGGCCCGAGCTTGCGCCCCGCTTTTTAGGCCTGAGCTACGAGATGTCCATGCTTCTGCCCAAGGAGGGGCGATACTATTTCGATCCGAACGACCGGGCGCTGGTCAACAGCTTCAAGACGCTCGGCATTAAAAGTCTGCGCGTGGGGGCCAATGCCGTGGATGATCCGCGCATCCCAGTCCCCCAGGAAAGGGACATTGACGAGCTTTTCAACTTCGCCCGGGCCGCCGGGGTGCAGGTGATTTATTCGTTCCGCTTGAAGAACGGCGACCCGGCCGACTCGGCGCGCCTGGCCGGCTATATCGCGGCCCACGACGCGGACGCACTGGATTGTTATTCCATCGGGAATGAGCCGAATTTCTTCCTCAAAACTTACGAGGCATTTTTTGCGGAATGGAAACCGCACTACGACGCCATTTTGAAGGCCGTGCCGCAGGCGATGATCGACGGGCCGAGCGCCAACGCGAGTTATGCGGTGCGCCTGGCCAGGGATTTGTCCGCCGAAGGACATTTGAAGATGGTGAGCGATCATTATTATTTCCTGGGGTCGGGCCGGGCGGGCGAAAAGAATCCGCCCGAAACCCGGGCGCGCTTTCTTTCCAACAGCCTGCACAAGGATTACGAAAAGGCCTGGGCCGCCTTGGGCGCGGTGCTGGCCGCGCAAGGGGTGCCTTACCGGATCGACGAGCTGAATAGCTGCTACAACGGCGGGGCAAAGAATTCGAGCGACACCTACGCCTCGACTCTTTGGGCGCTGGATTGCACGCACTTGTGGGCGGCGCATCATATTGTGGGCATGAATTATCACACGGGGGAATCGGTGGGGCGGGACGAGACATTCGGCGCGGCGAATTATGCCGCGTTTGTGCATCAGCCCAAAGGCAAAGGGTTCAATATGCGTCCTCAAGCCTACGCTTATCTGGCCTTCAGCTAGGGCGCGCAGGGACGCCCGCTCCCGGTGCGGATACAAACCGCGCCCGCGTTCGATTTCAACGCCTACGCCTATCGGGACAAGGACGGCTCCATTTATGTGACGCTGATCAACAAGAGTTACGGCGGCAAGGCGCAACCGGCGTCGGTGACGCTAGCGTTGCCCCAAGGCGCGGACCGGGGAAACTGGCAACGAATGGATTTGGCGCAGAAAGATCATGATATTGCCGCCAAAGCGGGCATTAAGTTGGGCGGCGCATCCATCCGCCCGCAAGGGACTTGGGCGGGACGATGGAGAAAGGTCAAAGCGCCGCGCTCCGGCAATGCGACGGTGGAAGTTGCGCCCGCCTCCGCGACGATCCTGCGCATTTCCCCCGGGGAATGATGGGTTTCCAAAACCTTCATGCCGGCAGGACCAACCGGTCTTTCCTGGCGCACCGCATAAAAACGGGCCGTGGTTCATTCGTGCGCCAGGGTTTGGGCGGCGGCGATCAATTCCGTGACCGCCGAGGCGGTTTGGCCGTCGTAATAGCCCCGAATCCGGCCGAGTTTGTCGAGAAGGACAAATTTTTCGCTGTGGATGAAAAGATCGTCGGTGCTGTCCCGCTCCGCGGCGGGTTTGTCCAGGACGGAGAGCTTGAGGCCATCGACCTCCACCCTGTGCAGCGCGCTTTTGTCACCCGTCAGGAATGACCAGCGATTGTCCCTGGCCCCGAAGCGTTGGGCGTATTTCTTCAAAACAGGCGGCTGATCGAAAGCGGCGTCGGTGGTAAAGGAAACAAGCTGGATGGGCAAGCCCGCCGGCAGCGCGTCCTGAGTCTCTTTCATATGTTGGGACATGAGCAGGCATTGGCTCGGACAGCGGGTGAAGATGGCATCGGCAATCCAAATCTGCCCGCGAAAATCGGCCAGCGTCATCCTCCGGCCATTTTGATTGGTCAGCGTGAAGTCAGGCAAAGTCCCATAAATGGGCAGCGGCTTGACCTTGAATTGAGTGGCCATGGATACCGCCAGGGTGGCGAGCACGACCATACCCAGTCCACCCCATGCGGCCCAAAAGGGCCATCGGACATTTTGCGGCAGTTGACTCATCAAATCTGACTTCGCAAGGAGCTCCGCAAACACCGGCACTCCAGAGTTTGCGCCCTATTCGTAGCCTGCCCCGGCGCCCGCGCCGGCGCTGGATTTGCTGGCGACCCACTTCTGGTAATCTTCGGCGGAAACCACTTTCAAAGTGCCTCTCATGGTGTAGTGGGCCGCGCCACAAAGCTGGGCGCAATTGATCATATACGTGCCGGTTTTTCTGGGCGTGAAATGGGCGGGGATGACCATGCCGGGGATCGCATCCTGGGTCACGCGCATCGGACGGCAGGCAAAACAATGGATGACATCGAGGGAGCTGATATAGACGATGACCGGCTTGTCCACCGGCACAACCAGGTCTTTGGCCACGATGAAGTTCTGTTTGTAGTGCGGGTCGTTCTTGTCCAGGCCAAAAGGATTGTCACCCGAAACAAGCTTGCTGTCCTGGCGGGCAAAAACGCCGTCGGGGCCGGGGTACCAGCCGTTCCACTGGAACTGTTGGGCGATGACTTTGATGACGGTGGATTCCTTCGCGCTGGGGAATTGATCGACGGCATGCGCCCAAATGGGAATGGCCAGCCCGATGAGCAGCGCAGCCTCGATCAGGGCGACGACTCCTTCGAGCCAGGTCGAGGCATGGCTGGTGACTCCTTTGTAATCGGCGACGGGATTGCGGCTTTTCTGGTAGCGGAACAGCACATAAATAAAGTAGCCGAGCCAACCGACAAACAGCGTTCCCATCAACGCGTGAACGGAAAAAATCAAGTGATCCACGCCCGCCCCCTGGCCGGAGGCATCGGCGGGCATGTTGCCCACGGGGCTGAGATAATGGAAAACGTACCAAGTGGGCAGAAGGAGAAGGATGCCCGACAGGAAGAAGAGCTTCCAGTTCAGTCCCTTCTTGATTGGCGGTGTGTCCGGCATGGTGCTGGGTCCTGAATTCATGGAGTTTTCTGGCCGGCCTGTCCGGTCTCGACGGCGTTGGCGCGGCGCGAGAGGAAGACAAAGAAGGAAGCCGCGCCGATCAGCACCGTGGCAACCACGGCCAGTAAACTGAATATGCCGGCGTTGACGCTCTTGGCCATGTTGGAATCGGATTGGCCAAAACAGGCCGCGCAGGCCAAGGCCCCGGAAGGCGAGGCCAGCACGGCCACGAAGACAGTCAATACAAATATCAGGACGCGTTTCATAAATAACTGATGTGTTTAAGTTTGCGCAGGACGGATTTGCCGTACCAAATCAGACCAAAACCGGCCAGGACGGAAAGAACCCCCACCACCAATTCCGCCGTCTCCCGCGTGGCCAGATAATCATGCAGCAACCAGCCGCCCATGAAAAAAGTGAGCAGGATGGACGCCGCCACGAAAACGATATGAAAGGCCTTGAGTGACATATCACCGGATATGGACGATGCTGCCGTCCGCCATCGAATACAGGGTAAGATACATCAGCGCGGCAAAAAAGAAAACGGTGACGCCCAGGACGGCATAGATCATTTTCCGTTCGGAGATCAGGTGCATGAAAAAGCCGGCGACGAGAAAGCCCTTGGTGGAGGCAATGAGGAGGGCAAGGGCGATATTCATTTCACGGCTGTGGAAATTAATCAGCGAAGCCCAGACCGTCATGATGGTGCCGCACAACAGCGCGAAGCCGACAATGAGATAGGTGCGGATATGCTTGCGCGCCTCTTCGACGGCATGTTCGCTCACGGCGCCCGCCGTTGTGGATGGTGAATGGGGGGTGTTCATAAATTTCTACAACAGATAGAGGACGGGAAAGAGGAAGATCCAAACCAGATCGACAAAATGCCAGAACAGGCCCGAAACTTCGACGCGATTGGTGTAACGCTCGGGGTCCTGCTCCCAGACTTTGGCCAGCGGACCCCAAATGGCGAATATGACGATGGTCCCGCCGATGACGTGCAAGGCGTGCAGGCCGGTCAAGGTAAAATAAATGGCGGTGTAAGTGTTGTGCCACGGGCCGTAATTCTCCATCGATGCAATCTGGTCGCGCGGTATGGTGATTACGGGTTCCTTCTCGTGATGCACCTCGCCTTCCATCAAATCGGCGTGGCTGGCGACATACCGCCCTTCGAGAACGACCGTTTTATCGGTCGTTTCCGCAGGCTGCAAATGGCCGTCGGCGATGCGCCCGTCTTTGAGGTGGACCTCGTAATGCATGAACTTGTCGTGGTATTCGAAGGATTTGATGCCCAGGAAGACCAGGGCGCAAAGCAGGGTGATGCTTTGGTACAATTTGTAACGGTTGAATTTGCCCATTTTGAGCGAAGCCCATCCCAGGACAACCGTCACGCTGGAAATGATGAGGACGAAGGTGTTGGTCATGCCCAGCCAGATATTGAGCCAATGATGCGGCCAAGTCCCTTCCTCGGCGTTGACGCGCAGAAGGATGTAGGACGAAAAGAGCGCGCCGAAGAGCATCACTTCCGAGGCCAGGAAGAGCCAGATGCCCAGCTTGGCGTTGTAAAGACCGGTGTCCGGCCGGGGTTTAACTGCGTACGGGATTTCCATGGATGGAGGGTTCTTGTCCTTCAGACTCGTTTTGCGGAACGAAATCGCGGGCGTGGCCGGGCACACTGTATTCGTAAGGGCCGCGGAAAACTTCAATCGGCTTGTCGAAATTGCCGTGCGGGGGAGGCGTGGGCGTCTGCCAGTCGAGGGTGGTGGCGCCCCACGGATTATCCGAGTTGGTCAACCGGCCGCGTTTGATGCTGTAAAAGAAATTGATGATGAACGGGATTTGCGCCAGACCCAGCGCGAAGGCGGCGTGCGAGATCGGGACGTTCAAGCCGACGATATACTTGCTCAAACCCACCACGCCGCCGCTTTCCGCGTAGGTGGCGCCGCCGTCATACATGCGGCGGGACATGCCTTCCAGGCCCTGCACGAACATCGGCATGAAAATCAGGTTCATGAAAATGAATGACAGCGCAAAATGCACCTTGCCCCAAAATTCGTTCATGAACCGCCCGGTCATTTTCGGATACCAAAAATAGATGCCGCCAAACAAGGCGAAGATCGTCCCCGGCGCGACAATGTAATGGAAGTGGGCGATAACATAGTAGGTGTCGTGCAGTTGAATGTCGCTGGCGTTGAAGCCCAGCGGCAAGCCGGTCAGGCCGCCGATGCCAAACATGGGTAAAAAGCCCAGGGCGAAGAGCATGGGGGTGTTGATGCGGATGGACGCGCCCCAAAGCGAAATGAACAGCGCGGTCAGAATGATGACCGACGGGATGGAAATCATCATGGTGGTCGTTTGGAAGAAGGTGGCGATGCGTGTGCCCATGCCGGTCAGATACATGTGATGTGCCCAAACGATGAAGGATAGGAAACCGATGGCCATGACGGAATAGACCATCGAGCGGTAGCCCCAGATCGGCTTGCGCGTATTGTTGGCGATGATCTCGGTGACGATGCCCATGGCGGGCAAAATCAAGACATAGACCTCAGGATGCCCCAGAAACCAGAACAGATGCTGCCAGAGTAAGGGACTGCCGCCGCCGCTGACATGCAACGCCTGTCCGGCCACCATCAGGCCGGTGGGGAGGAAAAAGCTGGTGTGCAGCAGATTGTCCATCAGTTGCAGGACGCTGGCCGCTTCCAGGGGCGGAAAAGCCAGGAGCAGGAGAAAGGCGGTCACGAATTGTGCCCAGACAAAGAAGGGCAGCCGCATCCAAGTCAAACCCTTCGCGCGCAGTTGAATGATGGTGGTGATGAAATTGACCGCGCCGAGCAAAGACGAATTGATCAGGCAGACCATGCCCATTATCCAAAATGTCTGCCCGTTGGGATGCTGGCTCCCCGCGGTCACCGTGGCCAACGGCGAGTAGGAGGTCCAGCCCGATTGCGCCGCCCCGCCGGGAATGAAGAAACTGGCGAACATGATGACGCCGCCCATGAAATAAAACTGGTAACTGACCATGTTGACGCGCGGGAAGGTCATGTCCGGCGCGCCGATTTGCAGGGGGGTGACGAAATTGCCAAAAGCGCCGAAGGCCAGTGGGACAATGGCCAAAAAGACCATGATGGTGCCGTGCATCGCGCCGAAGGAATTATACAAATCCGGCATGATGACGCCCCAGTTGCCGGCGGCGTCCTTGCCCACCATGTCCGCCCCCAGCACGTGATAGAGCAGGTTCCCGACGACGGGAATGGCCTTGCCCGGGTAGGCCAGTTGCCAGCGCATCATGAGCATCAGGCAAAAGCCAAAAAACATGAACAAGAGCGCGGTCACGCCGTATTGCAGGCCGATGATCTTGTGGTCGGTGGAAAAGATGTATTTCCGCCAAAACCCAAGCTCATGATGAGGCTGGTTGTGAACGCTCGAAACCGAATGAACTTCAGGCTGCATGGCTATTTATTGCATTGGCAATAACAATTTATGGTTGAACTTAAACGCACCCTGCCGGTGATGTCAAATGGAATCATGGTTTCTTATCCGGTTTTTATTTTGTCAAATACCATTAGTCCAAATAATATTGGCAAGTAGAGAATCGAAACATAGAACAGCGTTCTGGCCCGGCGCAGGGTGCGATGGCGGGCGAATTGGAAAGCGCACCAGGCAAAGGCGGAACCCAGGGCGAGCGCGCCGCACAGATAGACCGGGCCGGTCAAGTGATAGAGAAACGGCGCCAGGCTCACCGGCAGGAGGCCCAATGTATGACAGAAGGCCTGCCGCCCGGTCCGTTCTCCGCCGGCATCCACGACCGGGAGCATGACGAAGCCGGCTCTGGCATATTCGTCGCGGTACATCCAGGCAATGGACAGGAAATGCGGCAGTTGCCAAAAGCAGACAATGGCAAACAATGACCAGCCTTCCGCCGTGATTTCGCCGCGGGCTGCCGTCCAGCCCATAAGCGGCGGCAACGCCCCGGGAATGGCCCCGATGGCGGTGTTGAGCGTGGTCACCCGCTTGAGCGGAGTATAGATAAAGACGTAGCAGACCAGGGTGATGGCGCCCAACAGCGCCGTCAGCAGATTCACAGCCAGCGCCAGCCAGGCCAAACCGGCCATTGCGCAAGCGCCGCCAATCAGCAATACCGCTTCCGGAGTGAGCCGTCCCGTCGGCAGCGGGCGGTCCTGCGTCCGCCGCATTCTGGCGTCGTAATCGCGTTCGAGAAGCTGATTGAGGGCCGACGCGCCACTGGCCAGGAGAGCGGCCCCCAGAAGTGTTCCGGCCATCAAACCGCGCGAGACCGGCCCGCGCGAGCCGAGGTAAAAACCGGCAAGCGTTGTCAACAAGACCAGGGTCGTCAGCCGCATTTTGAACAGCTCGCTCAAAACGACCGCCAGCGATTTCTCCGCCGCAGGCGCAACGGCGATGGCCGGCGGCGCATTCAATGTTTGTATGGAGGCTTTCATCAAAGGCTTAAAGGTGGATGCCGGACGATGCGATCAAGGGCCGCGAGTTCTGTTTTTAGAACGGCACATTGCGCAAGTGGAGCCGCCAGCATTCGAAAAGAAACAATTGAGGCCAACCCGCCCGTGACGAGGCACAATGCCCCGCAGGCCACGTGCGCGGTGGCGACATCGGCTGATTTGCCGGTCCAAATGGTGGCTGCGCCCAGGAAAGCCTGCGTCAGGACAAGTCCAAACCAAAGAAAAGCCAAACGGGACAGGGGATGGCGGCGGCCCAGATCAGAGCGGGTGCGCCAGGCCACCAGACTTACCGCAACAAGAATGGCCAGGGCCGCGATGCGATGCGCCATTTGCAGTTCGATTTGGAAGGCGGTGATGGGGTTTTCGCCAGAGGCTTCCAAGCGGTTTTGATTGTAGCTCAGAACGGCCGCCGGGCTGGCATCGGGCCAGATTTTGCCGTAGGCGGCGGGGAAATCGGGAATGGCAAGCCCGGCATGTTGGTGGCGCATGGTTGCGCCCAGCACAAGCTGGCCCAGCACCAGGCCGGTGACGGCAATAAAGAGAAATCGCAGCCGGCGACGGTCCGTTTCGGGCCGGACAGGCAACCCGCGCCAGAAATTGGTCTGGCCGAGGGCGATGAAGGAAACAAGCACGAGAAATAATTGCCCCAGTGTGGCGTGAAAAATTCCGAGGCGAGCGTCCAACTGCGTCACACGCAGCCCGCCCAAAACGCCCTGCGCCACCACGGCGGCAAAAGCGCTGACGCCCAGAACACGGAGCCATCGCGGCGACGGCGCGCAGGCCGGCCAGACGAAACTGGAGGCCAGAGCCGCCAGACCCAGGATGGACAACGAAATATTCTCCTTGCCGTGCGCGGGAAATTTCAGGCACAGGCCAAGCCCGGCGAGAATAAAGAGAACGCCGCCCCAGCGCAGCACGGGGCGAGATTTGCGGCCGAACAACCACAGGGCAAGGATCATGGTCAGCAGGCCCACCGCCGAAGCGACCAGTCGGTGGCTGTGCTCGAAGAAGATGCCGCCGATCCATTTCGAGGGCGGGAAGAAGAACATGTTATAGCCGTAGGTGTTGGGCCAGTCGGGCACGGCCAGACCGTAGCCTTTGCTCGTCACCATGCCTCCCATCCAGACCAGCACAAACGTCATGCACGCGGTCAATACCGCGTAGCGCTTCAGGCCAACATTTTCAACAGGCAATGAATTCACTTCCGACAACAGACAACGACAGACAACGAACAACAAGAGACAACACAATTCACAATAAGTCAAACAGCGTCCGGCAAAAGGACGGGGCGCTGGCGAGGGAGCTTGGACCGTGAGGCCACCCAACCTACTTTGGGGCAGGCACTTCGAGCGTAAAATCAGCGGTAACGGGTCCGCTTCCCACCGTGATTTGCTTGGAGACGCCCGGCTTGGGGGTCGCCTTCAAATGGTAAGCGGTCAATGTATAGTCTCCGGGCGGCAAATCGGGAATTTTGAACTGGCCGTCCTTGTCCGTCACGGCGAAGTACGGGTTGTCCTGCACGCCGACGTAACAGAACATCCAGGCATGCACCTCGCACTTGATCTTGACCAGCACCTCCGGCTTGGTGATGCTCGCCGTCCACTTCGTATCGTTGATATCGCCCTGGTTGGGCTGGGCGAAGTTGAATTCCTGGTTGCCATCGACGGCCGGCAAGGCGTGGACATTGTGCATGAGCGGGTCCGAGTTCTTGAATTTCAAGACCTGCCCGACCATGACTCCCAGCACGTAGGGATGATACATGCAGCCTTCCTGGTCAATTTCCACCGCGGTGGACGGCGGCGTGAATTTTTTCCCTTCCAGTCCCTTGGAAATATAGACAAACACGTTGGCCAGGCCGTGGTCCTTGCCCACGACGTAATGGCGGGTGGTGGTGACGGTGGGATGCAACGAGCTGCAGGTGTCATCGAAGGCGATGTTTTTTTCCGGAGGCGGCGTTCCTTGCAACGTAACCTTGCCGGTGACATCGCCGGCGGAGGTGATCTGGCAAAAACCGGTCAGTGCGACAATCATCAGGGACAGGGCAAGTTTCTTCATAAGCAAATTTAAGCAATTATAAGCAAAACAAATCAGCCGCTGAAAATACCACAGTCAAGAAGCGGCGCAAGTCATTTCTGGAACATTTGCCGGGCATGGTGAAAAACTTGTTCCCGCCACAACAACGCTTGCCTTGCGCCAAAAAAAGGGCATTTAATCGCCAGATGCAACCTGTTGCGCGAGACAGTATTGAGGCCGTTTGGGAGGAGTTGTGTGACCTGGACCAGAAAGCCAGCACGGCATTGGTGCAAAGATTCTCCCAGGAGCAGCAATTCCTGCTGGTGTACCTGTATGCCCAAGACGAACAATTCGGCGGGCAGGGTGAAGATGCGTCGATGATCTCATTGGCGTTGCTGATTTGGAAACTATTAGCCCGAAGCCCTGCTCAACATGTCAGGGACACTGCCATTGAAAAAGCCGAGGCCAAAAATGTCCGGTTCCTGAAACGGATGGATGCCGGACCGGAACTGCATCAATTAGACGCCGTCGCCCGCCAGATGCACAGCTACAACCAGGGCGAACTGCTCGGATTTTGCCTGGAGATTCTGATATCTGGCAATGAGGACACGCCAGAGCTTGCGCCGGAGGACATCGGGGTGCGGTTGCTCACGCTCAAGACGATGATTGATTGCCTGGACCGATAGCGTACCGAGAACCGCAACCGGATTTCACCACGAAGCACGCAGCGCGGCATAAGTTCGGTCAAGGCGAACCTGCGAAGCCACGGCGCGGGGCCATTCACCTTTCTTCCGGGCTTGCCGGGCAACGCCCCGGAGAATTCGCTGCATCGCTCCCCTCGTCCCTGTCCTTGGTACGCATTTTGTGGCTCGACCGCGAACAGTGCCCGATACCCATGAAGCATCGCTTCGGACCGATTGACAGCAGGCCGATTACTTTGCCTTGAACAGTTTCGATTGTAGAAATCCGCCGCGCAAGTTGGCCACATTGTCAAACCCGCGCCCGTGAAGGGCGCACGCCGCCAGATAACCGCGCTGCCCCTTCTGGCAGTAAGTCACGATGCGGCGGTCTCGAGGCAATTCCCCCAGGCGGTCACGCACTTGGGCCAAGGGAATATTCACGGCGTTCCCGAGTTTGCCGAATTCCTCCACTTCGTCGGCGTCCCGCACATCCAGCAAGTACTCGTCCCCGGGCTGCCAGCTTTCCGGCGCAACGGTGGCTAGGTCGCCCCGGGCGATATGGCTGGCGACAAATCCCGCCGTATTAACGGGATCGTTCGCCGAACCGAACGGGGGAGAATAGGCCAGATCAAGATTCTCCAAATCGAACACGCTCATTTTGCCGGTGATGGCGGTCGCCAAAACATCCACGCGTTTGTCAATGCCGCGTTCACCCAGGACCTGCGCGCCGAGCAGGCGTCCGGTGCCTTCTTCCGCAATGATTTTGATCAGGACGGGTTTTGCGCCGGG
>JBKQUS010000010.1:0-34684 GCA_052325505.1 Limisphaerales bacterium | reverse complement strand
CCTTGGCAATGCGTTGGTGGCGGCCATGATTTATCTTGGCCAGATGGTTTGGCCGGCGGGACTGGCGGCATTTTATCCCTATCCGTCCGTTCTTCACTGGCCGGCGTGGGAAGTGGCGCTGGCCGGGGTGTTGCTGGCTGTTCTATCATGGGTCGCGTGGCAGCAGAGGCGCACTCAACCCTGGCTGTTCGTTGGCTGGCTTTGGTATTTGGTGATGCTGCTGCCGGTGGCCGGCCTCATCCAGGTTGGCGGGCAATCACATGCGGACCGATACACTTATCTGCCACAGATCGGACTCTACATGGCGCTGACTTGGCTCGGAGCGAAGTCGTGTCTGGAACGGCGGATCGGACGGGCGGCGGTTGGGGGGATGATGGCCGGCGTGCTTGCGGCCTTGGGGGTCTGCGCCTGGATGCAGGCGGCAACCTGGACCGACAGCCAAGCCCTCTGGACTCGTGCGCTGGCCTGCAACACGGACAATTACGTGGCCCATTTCAAGCTCGGCGTCCTTTTTCTGCAAAAAGGAAAACTTGATGAAGCGATCTCTCATTTCCAAGACGCGGTGCGAATCAGGCCCGGCTATGTCAAAGCCCATAACGACCTCGGCGGCGCTCTTTTGCAGGAGGGCAAATTGGACGAAGCCATTTTTCAACTGCAAAAGGTGCTGCAACTCAACCCCCGCTACGGTCCGGCCGAGAACAATCTCGCCAGGGCTTTTCTGCAACAGGGAAGGTTTGACGAAGCGATTGGTCACTTTCAGCGGGCACTGCAACTTGAACCGGCCAATCCGGCGGTGCTGAATATGCTGTCCTGGCTTCTGGCCACCAGCCCGGAGGCATCATTGCGCGACGGCAGCAAGGCGGTGGACCTGGCCCTGCGAGCCAATGCCCTCACCGGCGGCGGCAATCCGACGATTCTTCGCACCCTGGCCGCAGCCTTTGCCGAAGCCGGACGGTTTTCCGAAGCGGTGGAAACGGCGCAGAGCGCCCTGCATCTGGCCGGGGCGCAATCCAACACCGGCTTGGTCCGGCAGCTTCAATTTGAAATGAAACTCTACCAGGCAGGCAGCCCATTCCATCTCCCTGAGCAGTCTCATTAACCGCTGAATCCGCCAAACATGAGCCGCCAAAGATTTCTCCGAAAAGTCCCCATCGTCGCGGTCCGCCGGCCGCAGCGCTGGCCGGTGGCGATGGTTTGTCTGGCGCTGGCTGCTGTTACCTTCGCCGTCTTCCGCCAGACTCAGGCATGCCAGTTCATTGACCTCGACGATGATGATTATGTCTATCACAACGCGGCGGTCGCCGGGGGGCTGACGTTGAAGGGAATCGTCTGGGCATTCTCCTTCCACTGCTACAACTGGCACCCGTTGACCTGGCTATCCCACATGCTGGACTGCCAGCTCTACGGCTTGCGTCCCGGCGGACACCATCTGACCAGTGTCTTGCTCCACACCGTATCGGTCATTGCGCTTTTCCTGCTCCTGCGGCAAATGACCGGCGCCCTCTGGCGCAGCGCCTTTGTCGCGGCCGTCTTTGCCATTCACCCCTTGCGCGTGGAATCGGTGGCCTGGGTGGCCGAGCGCAAGGACGTGTTAAGCGGGTTGTTTTTCATGCTGACCATCGCGGCTTATGTCAGGTATGCGCGACGACCCTGGTCCTTTGCCCGCTATGGGCTGGTCCTGCTCCTCTTTGCCCTTGGCCTGATGTGCAAGCCGATGCTGGTGACGCTGCCAGCGGTGCTACTGCTGCTGGATTACTGGCCGTTGCAACGGGTGAAATCCCGAAAGCCTTTGGGCTTGGTGCTGGAGAAACTGCCTTTGCTGGCGCTTTCCGCCGCTTCCTGCGTCGTCACGCTTTTGGCCCAACACAAAGCCATCCAATTGAGCGAGGCATTTTCGCTGCCGCTGCGCCTGGCCAACGCAATGACCGCCTGCATGGTTTACCTTGGCCAGATGGTCTGGCCATCTGGACTGGCCGTGCTTTATCCCTATCCACACAGCGGCCTGCCGGCATGGAAAGTGGCGCTGGCCGGGATGCTGCTGGCCGGCCTTTCCGCGCTGGCATGGGCGCAACGGCGGAGGCAGCCATGGATGCTGGTTGGATGGCTCTGGTACTTGCTGATGCTGCTGCCCGTGGCCGGCCTCATCCAGGTGGGCAACCAGGCTTATGCTGATCGCTACACCTACCTGCCGCAAATCGGGCTTTATATCGCCTTGACGTGGCTGGCCGGGGCCTTGGCCGCCAAACGGCAGGGCGCCAGGGTGGCCCTGGCGTTTTTCATGTCCGCCCTGCTCGCCGCGCTCATGATCTGCGCATGGAAACAGACGGCATATTGGAAAGACAGCGAAACTCTCTGGCGCCACACGCTCGCCTGCACAACGGATAATTATACGGCCCGCTTCAGCCTCGCCAACGCTCTTTCCCGTCAGGCGGACGGAATGGACGAAGCAATCAGTCAATACCAACAAGCCCTGCAAATCAAGCCGGACTTCCCCGAAGCCCACCTCAACCTCGGCAATGCCCTTTTCAAGGAGGGCAGAACCGACGAAGCCATCAGCCAATACCAACTCGCCCTGCAATTCCAGCCGGATTCCGCAGACACCCATGTTGATCTCGGCAACGCTCTGGTTCAGCAGAATAAATTGGATGAGGCGATCAGTCAATACCAACGAGCCTTGCAAATCGATCCAACCCATCCAGGAGGCCTCAATAATCTGGCCTGGCTCATGGCCGCCAGCCCGCAAGCATCGCTGCGCAACGGCAGCAAGGCGGTGGAACTGGCGCGGAAAGCCAGCGCGGCGACCGGCGGCAACGATCCCTTTGTTCTTCACACCCTCGCCGCCGCCCTGGCCGAAGCCGGGCGCTTTTCCGAAGCCGTGGAAACGGCCCAACGCGCTTTGCAACTGGCCGGTGCGCAATCCAATTCCGAGTTGGCGGCGCAACTTCAACTTGAAACGAAACTCTACCGCGCCGGCAGCTCCTACCACGACACTGCTCAGACGTTTCAAAGGTAGGGCGCATGGGGCAAATAAAGAGGCGGGCGCCGGATTGCTCCGGCGCCCGCCGTGTCGAGATTTTAACTCTTAATTAATTCTGGCCGTAAGTCGATCCACTGGCCTTCGTACTGCAAAAAACTGGGTCGCTGGTGGCTGTGAACGAGGTCGT
This sequence comes from Limisphaerales bacterium, assembly GCA_052325505.1. GTDB lineage: Bacteria > Verrucomicrobiota > Verrucomicrobiia > Limisphaerales > Palsa-1400 > DASRLE01. Next base: position 31,520 of record JBKQUS010000010.1, on the reverse strand, counting down.
CCCGTCCGTAGCCGTGACCGTGTTCTGCTGGTCTCCAGTCCCGAAGGTGAAGTTTTCTGCATCTGCATCGCTGAAGGCCGCCACACCATTCGCGAACGCCACGGAAACTGGGCTCCCACTATTGAAGGCGGCATCCGTGGTGGACGTAAGGGTGACAACGTTATTGTTCAACGTGGTAACCAGGTTGTTGCCGGCGTCAACCGCATAGACAGTGGCCGTGTCGTTCCATGGGTTGCCCCCATAGATGGTGGCAGCCACGTGTTGCGCTCCATTCAGACCGTATCCGGTGATGCCAGTGCCCGACACGAAGGTTTCGTTCGGCAGCGCGATGAGCATGGCAGTATAAACACGCTGCACCAGCGCGAAGTACTCGACACCCGTGGGGCTGCTTTGCATGTCAGCGGCGCCAACATACTGGCCTCTCTCTTGATACAATGGGAACGAACTATAGGTTAACGCATCCTTCCAATTTGGAGAAGCCAGGCTTGTGCCGTTCACCAGGCTGTATCCATTGGCCGGAAGATCCCAAGAAACCAAGTACAGAGCGGCTGAGGGCACCAGTACATCGGACGCCGGCTGAGTACTGACACCATTCGTCCAGTTCACCAAGGCAGGAGTCGGCTGATTGGCGTCAGTCACAAAGTTCTCGGTGGTTGTGGCGGCGCCGGAGACACCTGTAGCGGTGAAACTAGCATAAACAAACGCTTGATTCATTGCAGGAGCCTGATTGGCTTGGCCGCCCAAATAAATTGCGAATGGGACGGTATTGGCTTGGTTTGTTGTGCCTTGCGATTCCGTCACGCCTTCCGCGAAGTAGGTGGCGCCAGTGCCGGCGGGAAGGGCAAAGGTGCCCTGAGTCCCGTCAGGCGTGGTAATGGTTCCCGCGTCAAGCCCCGTGAAGGTCAGGGTGTAATTCCCATAAAGATTGGCGCTCGCAATAGAATTGGTCGTGCACGCTGCCGCGGACGGCCCGGTGAAACCGCCCAAAATGGGGTGCAGATTGGGTTCAACGTTATATTGGCTGGTCTTATAACTCACAGTGGCTGCCCCCCCCCTGGCCGCTCCGCCGCCGGTGGTCGCTGAGTTGACTTGGAAGTAGAAGATAGTAGTATAACTCCAGTCAGGGCCACCACTTACCGCGGGCGCATTTGGAACCAAGAGCATGTACGATTCGCCAGAGGCGTTTGTGCCGTTCGGGAAACCTTCCATGTCATAGGAGTAGCTGACCGGGAAAGTGCTGCTGGGGTTGGCCCAGGACAATCCGCTCGTGGTTGTCGTGACGATCTCGTTGCGATCGTAGTAGCTGTTGCCTTCCGTCGCGTTATAAATAGCCTCTCCAGGAATGGCCGGGGTCATGCCTGCCATCGTTGGCGGACCTGACGGCGCGGGAAGAACGTAAACATTGTCAATCCAGAAGTGGAATGTCACAGTCCCCGTAATTGCCCAATTGGCACTGAGCCATTTCTGGAAACTAATGCCGACTCCAGGACCACCAACTGCAGGAGAATAAGGCACCGTGACTTGCACCCAGCCATTGGAGCAACTGTCCGGGATGTTGAAGTTGCCCAAATACGTCATGCCGCCGCCCGAGCCGCTGTCCAGATCTATTTCCAGTCCAGGGGTGCATCCTTGTTCCGCAAGGTAATTGGGATCGCTATTCCAACCAGGCAAATCGGCCAACGGCCAATTGTCAAGAGTATTAAACTGATCAACCCCCAGATTGGAGTTGGCGGTGTCCCACAGGATGTCAAACTGGACCGCATTATACTGGGAGAAGTCAACGGTCCCGTTCCCGTTATAGTACCAATTGTCATAATCGAAGTTTATCCCGCTCATAATCGGCTTGCCGCAGCACAGGGCGCTCGAGAAGGGGGCGGTAACATAGACCGAGCCGCCACCGTCGCTGGCAGGATCAGTTTCAGTGCTGTCCCAAGTGAGCAGGCCGTTGTCATACAGCGTGTACAAGTTGGCTCCGCCTGTCCCAGGCGCGCCGCTTCCAACCCATTGTTGGGCTGCCCCGCCCTCCGTTCCACCCGTATTTACGCTGCTGCTGTATATCAGCAGATTTTGAGCTTGGAGCTGAAGTGCCCCTGCCAGCAGCAAACCGCCGGCCGCCAGGATTCCTGTCATGATGAATTTCTGTTTTTTCATATGTATGTTGTGGTTGTTATCGTTGAGGTGATGAGCATTGCTGGTTAGCCATTAGCGGCAGGTTCCGACTCCTTGCCGCCTGATGAAATCGATTTTTCATATGCTGTTGTTAATTTATCGCAAAAATCGGGCGTTTTGTCACGCAGGCAAAAGAGGTATTTATAACCACTACTTAAGTATAGGTTTTGTGCAACCTAAGTGCGCTCTTGACTCAACTGCCCCTATTGGGGACTATTATAAACTACCTTGTGGCCAGTATTTGCATACATTTGCTCAATGCTTTCCGGGCATTGATGTTTTTGATTGGATCTGGCATGCTGAGGGGGTGAATTTGATGTGCGCCAGCCCAAATCGTCAAGTACCAGCCGGGATCGCTTCCCTGCTGGCCTGCTTTTTAGCGGTGGGCGGACCGGCTGGCGTTGCGCCAGGGACGGGCGATGCCTCCCCCTTGTTAACGGCGGAACAAGTGCGGGAAATGACCCCCGAGCAGGCTGATAAACATTATCCAGTGCATCTGCACGGCGTGATCACCTACTCCGATTGGAACGCGGACCAGGGGATGTTCATCCAGGATGAAACCGCCGGCCTGTATATCGGATTGAGCACAGCCCGCGATCTGCCGGTTGGGGAGGAAGTGGAAGTGGACGGAGCGACCACGTCGGGCGACTTCGTGCCGTTCATCAGGGCGCAACAAATCCGCAGCCTGGGTCACAAACCCCTCCCTCAGCCGCTCCTGGTTTCGTATGAGCAGTTGGCCAGCGGCCGGGAGGACAGCCAGTGGGTGGAAGTGCGCGGGGTTGTCCGTTCCGTCATCGCCTCCACCATGGACCGGGCGCGGATGGATTTACTGGTCAACGGTGAGCGGCTCAGCGCGCTGGTGGGGCATTTGGACGTGACCAATGCCCAGCAGCTGGTTTGCGCCACCGTGCGGTTGCAAGGCGTCTGCCGCACTCGCTATAATCGCAATCGGCAAATGCGCGCCCCCTACCTGTCCGTGAGCAGTTCCTCCTTTATCGCGGTCGAGCAGCCCGCCTCGGGCAATCCCGTCGAGGTCCCGATGGCTTCCCTGCTGCAGTTCAATTCGGAGGGGTATTATGGCCGCAGGGTCGCCGTGCGCGGCGTGGTCACGGAACAAAAAGGCGATTCGCTTTTCCTTCAGGACAACGGCGCCACCCTTTACGTCAAGAGCCAGCTAAGCACCCCGGTTGTCCCGGGCGACATCGTGGAAGTCGTCGGCTTCCCTGTCCTCGGTCAATATGCGCCGGTGCTGGAAGACTCGGTCTTCCGCCGGGTTGGGCATGGCCCGCCGCCCCAGCCGGTGGATGTTTCAATCGGGCAATTGCTCACCGAGCACTTCGACCTCGTCCTCGTGCGCTTGCGCGGCCGCCTGATCAACCGCGTGGACAGATACGACGAAGAAGTGCTGGTTTTGGAGTCGGAAAACATCATCTTGAGCGCGCACCTGGACAGCGCCAAGTCGGATAGCCGCATTGTCCATTTGGAAGACGGCAGCGATTTGGAACTGACCGGCGTCTGCCTGGCCCAGCCCGTGGAGAACTGGAATCCCTCCCTTCCCAGCCATCCCGAGGCCTTTCAACTCTTGCTGCGCTCCGCCGACGACGTGGTTGTGCTGCAGAATCCCCCTTGGTGGACTTTGACGCGCCTGTGCTGGGTGCTGGGAATACTCAGTGTGGCGCTCCTGGCCGGATTTGCCTGGGTCTTCGTGCTCGACCGCCGCGTCAGGCAGCAAACGGAGATTATCCAGCAGAAAATACAGCATGAGGCCGCGCTGGAAGAGCGCACGCGCATCGCCCGTGAATTTCACGACACCCTCGAACAGGAACTGGCCGCCATCACCATTCAACTCGACACCGTGGCGGCCCAATTTTCCGCGGCGCCGGCTGTCGCCCGCCAGTTGCTCGAGCTGGCCCGCACCATGAGCCGCCGCAGCCTCTCCGAAGCCCGCCGCTCCGTCTGGGATTTGCGCTCCCACCTCCTTGAAAACAGCAACCTCGTCACCGCCCTTTCCGAAGTCACCAAACTCACCGCCGGCGGCGCCCATGTCCACATTGACGTCCAAACCTCCGGCCCGCCCCGCAAGCTCCCCGCCATGGTGGAAAACAACCTGCTCCGCATCGCCCAGGAAGCCCTGGCCAACGCCCTCAAGCACGCCGGCGCCTCCCAAATCGTCGTCAAACTCCATTATGAGCCGGACCAGGTGCGCCTGCGCATCTGCGATGACGGAGCCGGTTTCGACACGGCTTGCCACGCCAGCGTCGATGGAGGACACTTTGGTTTGCTTGACATGAGCGAACGGGCCGGCAAGATCGGCGGCACTTTGTCGATGATCAGCGCGCCCGGCCAGGGCACGGAAATTGTGGTGGCGGTGGCGGACCGGCCCCCCGGCCCGGCCGGCGGGGGCGCGCCGCACAATAGTCAAATAGAAAAAATTTCGGCGGCATGACCGCGCCAACGGCAATGACAGCCAATATGAAAAGCAAAATCCGGGTCATGGTGGTGGACGATCACTTCGTCGTTCGCATGGGCTTGACCGGTTCCGTCAACGTCGAGCCGGACATGACGGTGGAAGCCGAGGCCTCCACCGGCGAGCAGGCCGTTGCCGCCTACCGCCAGCATCAGCCCGACATCGTCCTGATGGACTTGAAGCTCCCCGGCATGAGCGGCGTGGAGGCCACCAGGGCCATTTGCGCCGAATTCCCCGCCGCCTCCATCATCATGCTTTCCACCCATGACGGGGAGGAGGACATTTACCGGTCCCTCCAGGCCGGGGCGCGCGCCTACCTGCTCAAGACAGTGGAGCGCAAGGAATTGATCGACACCATCCGGTCCGTCCACGGGGGCGCACGCTGCATTTCCCCGGCCGTGGGCACCAGGCTGGCCGAGCGCATGACTCATCCAGACTTGACCACACGCGAAAAGGAGGTTCTGCAACTCATCGTCAAAGGCCGCAGCAACAAGGAGATTGCGTCCGACCTGTCCATCGCCGAGGTCACGGTCAAACTTCACGTCGGACACATTCTGAATAAACTGGGCGTCAACGACCGTACCCAGGCAACTACCACAGCCCTGCAACGGGGCATCATCCATCTGGATTGACGCTGCCAATCCAGGTGCCAATGCGTCGATGGTTCAGGGGCCACCGTTCGGCCCGTTTGGATTCTTTATAACCCAAAATCCGAGCGGCCCGGTGCCGTTACCCACACCAGGCGGCCACGTTCCGTTGAGGTTGGTGGAGCCGGGGCCGACTGTTTGCTGGATCTGGTAAGCGGTCACATGGTTGTCGCAAAAGAGATAATTGAAGGTGCCGCCGTGATCCTTATAGAGCGCAGTCCCATAATTGTTCGGATCACTCGGGCATATCTGAACCTCGTCATCCGAGGTGCTTGAGTAGGGAGCCTGACAGATGGTCGGCCACACGTTCCCGGCCGTGTTTCGCCCGTCCGCTTCCTCAGCGAGCAGGATCAATTTGGAGGGGTTGGGGACAATTGACACCTTGGGGCCGGGCACATTCAAAATCCCAATCCCGCTGTTGTCGGGACTCCAGTACATTCCCACGCCTTGAATGGGTGCAGGAAACACGTAAGCATCTCCCACAGCCCCGGGCCCCGCGTATTGGCCCGAGCCATTTCCCGGGCCGTATTGGTTCATGGTATAGGTTTTTCGGGCATACGTCGTGCCGGCCATCCAACCACTATTTGGCAGGTTGTCCGAAGGGCACAGTAGAACCAGGGGGCACCCGGTGCTGGGGTTCCAGCCATCCGCCTCTGAGATCGCACGGATCTGTGCGTAAGTAAGGTGGCCGCCGGATATGTAGTAGTAGATATAAGTATCCCATGCCATCTGCTCGCCGGGATTACTGCTTCCATATTGATCGGCGGCACATGGATACTGGTTATTGCTGTCGTCGGCGAAAAGAGATATGGCCGTGCCAAGCTGTTTAAGGTTGGAAGCACATTTGGCCTTGGCTGCGCTGGACTTTGCCCTGGCCAGGGCGGGGAGAAGCATGGCCGCCAGAATGGCAATGATGGCGATGACCACCAATAACTCAATCAACGTAAACGCACGGCGGATGTTGCGGTGTCCCGTTGCTCGTTTTAGCAGCAAAAGGGGGTTAAGCATTCTTTTCATATTCCAATTTATCGGTTGCTACTTGGCCTGAATTAAAACTATTTGGCACGTTTTACTGATCGCATATTTCGTTCCGGACGGGGGCGGGGGCGGCTGCAGCTGGGCATAAGACACCAGTTCATCGAAGTTTGAGAACCCCTGCGAGTGGTGGTGCAAGGCCTCATGCAAGGCCATCGTCAAATTGCCCAGGTTCGCCACCACTTCGGGATCGGTCGTGGCAACGCCTTTCTCCGGAGCATCGGAGAGCACCCCATGCGCCGCCTTGTGGCATCCCGCCGTCAGCAACACAGCCACGCAGCCCACAAAAGCCAGGCAACACACGCTCATCAGGCCGCCGTAAGACGCTTTCAATTTGTTTGTTAAAGATCTCATATCCCTCACTTTTTTCTTTTGCCTGACACAATATAGTCATCGCCGAGGTCACGGTCAAATTTCACGTCGGGCACATGCTGAATAAACTGGGCGTCAACGACCGTACCCAGGCGACCACCACAGCCCTGCAACGGGGCATCATCCATCTGGATTGACGCCCTCAGCCCAACTGACGATGCGCCGAACGATCAGTGGTTCCCGTACTGATTCACCAGCATCCACATGCCCAGCGGTCCGGTGCCGGAGGTGCCAGCGACCGAACCCCATGCGGGGACGGTCCACGACCCGGCTATGTTGGTGTTGCCGGGGGCGCATGCTTGCTGGATGTTGTAAGGCGACACATGGTTGTCGTGAAATAGGTAATTAAACGTTCCGCCGTGATTGGCATAGAGCGCCGCCCCTTCACTATTACTATTCTTTGGATCTATTTGCACCTCATCTCCATCATTACCAGTGCCGCCAGAATCAGCAACCGTACTGTAGGGGCCGAGGCAGATGGCGGGCCACCAATTGGCCGCGGCGTTCCGCCCGTTGGCTACTTCCGCGAGCAGGATCGTGTTGGCTGGTTTCTGCACCACCGACGTCTTGTAGCCGGGCGCGCTGAACAACTTGCCAGCAGAAGTGTCACCAGACCATAAGACTCCGACGCCCTGATGGATCGCGGGTAATGGATAGGCCCCATTATTGACTGCTGTTCCCCCCGCGTCATCCATGCCGGGGGCATTCATGCAATACGTTCTCCGCCCGACTGGGGCTGGAGGGGTGTCCTGGTCTGCCAACTCCAGCCAAAAAGTATCCGGTCCAGTGTCGGCGGGGCACAGTAAAACGGGAGGGCTTAACGGCCTGGGCCATCCATTGTTCTGATTGATCAGCAAGAATTGGCTGTAAGTCATGTGACCCCCGGAGATGTAGAAATTGATGTAAGTATCCCATGATATCTCGATGGCACCGTCTTCATCCCCGGCAGGACAGAAGGTCTCGTTGTTATCGCCCGCGAAAAGTGTGATCGCCGTGCCGAGTTGTCTCAGGTTGGACGCGCATTTGGCCTTGGCGGCGCTGGCCTTGGCCCTCGCCAATGCCGGCAGCAGCATGGCCGCCAAAATCGCGATGATGGCGATGACCACCAGCAGTTCAATCAGGGTGAAGGCGCGCCGAACCCAGCCGCGTCCCCGCAATAATTTGTTCTCACGAATGTGCTTCATAGTTCCTTTCATTTGGCTTTGTCTGCAATCAAAATAACGCGCCATGACTTGGTGATGGCGTACTTTTCCCCCGCCGGCGGCGGCGGCACCGTCACCTGACAGGCATCCACAAATTGCTGGAAGTCGCCGGTCAGCGCGTGCCGGTCCATGCAATGGCGCAGTTCATGGGTCAAGACAGTCAGATTTGTCAAAACTTGCGGGTCCGTCTGGGCGATGCCTTCTGTGGAGCGAACGGTGGCGCTGTTGTCTGCCGTGTGCTTTTGGCATCCCGCCGTCAGCATCACAGCCACGCAGCCCACCAAAGCCAGGCAACACGCGCTCATCAGGCCGCCGCAAGACACTTTCAATTTGTTTGTTAAAGATCTCATATCCCTCACTTTTTTCTTTTACCTGACACAATATAGTCATCGACAGGACTTTAAGTCGAAGAAAAAGCTAAAAGAGTTGGCCCTATCTCCAGCCAAGACTTTAGTATAGCCCGGCCGGACAGGGGCTGTTTCAGCTCTCTCTCCTCTTTTTCCACGCTGCCCCGCCCTTTGTCAATCAAATCCCTTCAATTCAGGACGACTTCAACATCGCCTTCCACGCCTCCAGACAACGGCCCGCCGTCTCAAATTCCGGATAACGGCTGCCTTCCTGTTCCATCAGGTAAAACTCCACCCCGCCGGTGGCTTCCGCCGCCGCGATGATGGCCTTCCATGGGCAAACGCCTTCGCCGAACAGCACACGGTGGCTTTTTTCCTCGGAGGCGGCGCCGGGCGCCCAGTCTTTGAGGTGCAGACTGCGAATGCGCCCCGGGTTCGCGTTGATCCACGCCACGGGATCGGCCCCGGCTTCCACGCACGTGCCGACATCGAGCTGGAGGACGAATTCCCCGGGCGTGTTGGCCGCCAGCACGTCCATGGTCCGTAGGTTGCCATCGAGCGGCGCCCACTGCGCCTGGTGATTGTGAAAACCGGCCGCCAGACCGTGAGGCTTAAGCTGGCCGGAAACTGCGCTCAGTTGTTCGCAAAGTTTCTTCCATCCTTCCAGTCCATGAACACCCTGCGGCGCGCTGGCGAGGACGATGATTCTTGCGCCAAGTATCTGGTTCAGCTCAATGGCCCTGACCAAGCCGTCCCCCGGCGTCAATGCCTGGATATGATTGTGTGTTGAGTAACATCGAAGTCCAATGTCATCCATCAGGCTGCGGACGTCCTTCGCATAAGACACAGGCCAATCGTCGTAAGGCGCATAAAACTCAACGACTTCGTAACCGATCCTGGCCACTGTTTTCAGCGTGTTGGGCAGGTCCCGCCCCAATTCGGTTCGCACCGAGTAGAGTTCGAGGCCCATGGGATATTTCTTCGGCTTCATCGCGGGGGCGAGGCGTTCAAATTCATGGAGTCAAGCGTAAGTAAAACGGGGGTCGCCACAAGCAACAAATTCCCCCCCCCGGCCATGACGGACGGCGTAACCGGCGCTTGCCTTGCCCGCGGATGTATCGTAAGAGAATTGAGCCAGACGCAATGAGCACAGACCCCCGCCACCTCGCCACACGATGCGCCCACAGCGGATCGAACCGCCGCGCACCCGGCGGCGCAAACCAACCGTTCCAACAACCCATCGTGCAAAGCACCATCTTCGACTTGGGCACTTCGACCGAGGCCGAGGCCATCTTTTCCGGCGCGCGCAAGGGCTATGCCTATTCGCGATTCGGCAATCCGTCGGTTGAGGCCCTGGCGGAGGCGATCGCCGGCCTGGAGGGGGGCGCGGAAGCGCTGGTCACCAGCTCGGGCAGCGCGGCGGTATTGTGCGCCGTGACGGCCGCCTTGGAGGGGCGCGACGGGCCTCTGGTCACCCACCATGATATTTACGGCGGAAGTTTCGAGTTGTTGCGCATCCTTTCGGGTATCTACCACGTGCCCGTCCAAACCGTCGATTCCTCCAACCCGGCGGAGTGGCTGGACGCGGTGGCGCGGGCGGGCGCAGTGTTGCTGGAAACACCCTCCAACCCACTCATGCGGCTGATCGATATTGAAGAGACAATCGCGCGGGCGCGGACGTGCGGCGCTCCGGTCATCGTGGATAACACGGTGGCGACGCTTTTCAACCAACGCCCTTTCGATTTCGGAGCGGACTGGGTCCTTCACTCGACAAGCAAGTACCTCAACGGCCATTCCGACATGATCGGGGGTTGTCTCGTGCGCCGGGAACGGCTGTCGGCGGCGCATCGGGCGATCCACAAAAACCTGGGCGGAACGGTGAATGCGCTCGACGCCTGGCTGGTGCTTCGCGGATTGCGGACCTTCGCCCTGCGCATGGAGGCCCACAACCGCAACGGTCAAGCCGTCGCGGAATGGTTGCTCCGGCGTCCCGAGGTCGCGCGGGTGCATTACCCCGGCCTGCCTTCGCATCCCCAGTCCGAACTCTTTCGCCGGCAAATGAAGCATGGCGGCGCCCTGCTCTCCTTCGAGCTGGCAGGCGGCGAACCGGCGGCCTGCCGATTCCTGGACAGGATCAAACTGGTCACCCACGCGGTCAGCTTGGGTGGCATGGAAAGCCTGGCCACGAGGCCGGCCATGTCCAGCCACCGGGGCATGACCCCCGCCGCGCGGCTTCAAGCGGGGGTATCCGACAGCCTGATCCGCCTGTCCGTCGGCGTCGAGGCGCTGGAAGACTTGCTCGGCGATTTGGAGCAAGCCCTTGCCGGATAGGTTTGGGGCATTCTATCAGGTATAAAGTGCCATAAAATGCCAGTTGTTGACCCCACTTGACATGGGCGCAAATCAACTTTTGTCAGTGCCGTGGGAGCGCCGCATTCAAAGGGTTGCCCCTGGCAGATGTAGCGGGTTTTTTGGACCTATCATGCAATTGCCGTTCCCTTGACAGATGGCTCCTTTTATACAGATCCTCAGAAGGCGGCAAAAAACGAAAAGCGGTAACATGTTACCCTTCTGTTTCCTTTTCTGTTACCGGTTAAGTCCTTGACCATCAACGATGTAACCGATGTTACCCCTTTTCCAGACCAATGTATCAATCTGCCGTCCGAAAGGCTGAAGCCGTGTCCATCTGTCCAATTCGCGGTTGCTGCTCTTCTATTTCTTAATTCTTAATTCCCAATTCACACTTTCCAAAGATTGTGACGGCTCCGTGCCGGCTTGTGTCGGCATTTGTGACGGGTCCCACCATGCCTAAATCCTTGACCAACAACATTTGTGACGGTGTGACGGCTCCACACCCCTGGACGCCTCGACCCCTCAGCAGCGCCGCCCTGCCAGACCCGCCGGCGCTTCGCAGATTTCTCGGATTTCTCGAGAAATTCTCGGGGGATATACTGGGGGGGTACCCCATTTCCAGAAGCTCATTGGGGTGAATATTCCGGCTAATTCCGGGTAATTCGTGCTAAATCGTGATGTCTCCAAGTATGGTTAAACTTGCGCTCAAAAGCTGATTTGCGCCCCACTTGACATAAAAACAGGTGAATTTATAGTGCCTTGAAGATGCAAAGTCATACTTTCGCAGGCCGAGACGGGGAGGGACCCGATTCCACCACATTTCAAGCCTTGAAGGAATTTCATTCCGCCGGGAGGGGGTTTTGGACCGATGTCAGCGAGGCGAACTGGACGGATTGGCACTGGCAACTCAAGAACCGCATCACGTCGCTGGAACAGTTGCAGCGGCTGTTGCCATCGCTGACGCCGGACGAATATGCCGGCGTCCTCCTGGCCAATAAAAAGCTGGCCTTGAGCATTCCGCCTTACTTCTTCAACCTGATCGATCCGGCGGACGAGAATTGCCCCATTCGCAGCCAAGTGGTGCCGCGCGTGCAGGAAACCCATGCCGCCCCTTGGGAAATGAGCGATCCGTGCGGGGAGGATGCCCATTCGCCCGTGCCGGGCTTGGTGCATCGGTATCCCGACCGGGTGCTGTTTTTGGTGACGGACCGCTGCGCGGCCTATTGCCGGTATTGCACCCGCTCGCGCATGGTGAGCAATGCGGCCGGCTACGATTTCCATCCGGAGTTCGACCGCCAGATAGAATATGTCCGCCGGCATCCGGAGATCCGGGACGTCCTGCTCAGCGGCGGGGACCCCTTGCTGTTGAGCGACGAAAAGCTGGAGTTCCTTCTGGCGCAGTTGCGGGCCATTCCCCACCTGGAATTTCTGCGCATCGGAACGCGCATCCCGGTCTTTCTGCCTCAGCGCATTACCCCCGGATTATGCGCAATGTTAAAGAAATATCATCCACTGTTCATCAGCATCCACTCCAATCACCCGCGCGAACTGACGACGGAGGTGCGTGAGGCGCTGGGGCGTCTGGCCGATGCGGGCATTCCCTTGGGCAATCAATCGGTCCTCCTGCGCCACGTCAATGACGACCCAGTCACCATGCGGGCGCACGTGCAAAAACTGCTGATGTGCCGGGTCAAGCCCTACTATATCTATCAATGCGACCTCATCACCGGTTCGGCCCATCTGCGGGCCAGCGTCCGCAAAGGGCTGGAAATCATGGATAGCCTGCGCGGCCACACCAGCGGCTACGCCGTGCCGCAATATGTCATCGACGCGCCCGGCGGCGGCGGCAAAGTCCCGATCAATCCCGAATATGTCCTCAGCCGCAACAACGACCGCGTGGTCATCCGCAATTTCGAGGGCCGGATTTTTGAGTATCCCGAAGCAGCGGACGGCACGTCCCTGGTTCGGCCGCCCCGCGAGATCGCGGAGCCGGAATTCGTTTGACTAATTGTCTGATTGGTCTCATCACAGAGGCATGAACAATCAAGATACGCACCCGGCAGGGCAACTGCCCTCCTACATCACCAGCGCCGTCCCCAATCCCCCTGAGAAGCGGGCGCCTTGGTACGCCAATACCGCGCCGACCTATGCGGGCATCTTTCTTTGGTTTGTCTTCTGGCAGGACGCGGTCCATGCCCCCAACGCGGGCGGCGCGCTCTCGCAAGGCGTGGCCTGGGCGCTGTTGAGCCTGGTGCTGGCCGCCTTGGTCTGCCATTTCTTTTTCTACCTTGTCCCGGGACTGCTGGGCATGAAAACCGGCCTGCCGCTTTACATTGTGGGCACCTCCACCTTTGGCGCCCAGGGCGGTTTTCTCATGCCGGGATTCCTGATGGGCGTGCTGCAATTCGGCTGGGTCGGCGTTAACATCTTTTTTTCCTCGAAGTTGCTGGCTGCCTGCCTGGCGCTGGCGCAGGTCGATGTACCCCCGTGGATCATCATGGTGGTTTGGGGTGTGCTGGCCGCCTTCGTCGGTTTAAAGGGAATCCAGTACGTTGCCAAGGTGGCGACTTATCTGCCTCTGGTTCCGCTTGCTGTCCTGCTGATCCTCCTGGTGAAGGCGGCGGGCACCATCGGCAGCTTCGACCCGCAGAAATTCATCGAGTTGCATCAGAAAATCTCACCAAGCGCCCCGGCGGCGTTGAGCACCTTCGGCGTGCTGGCATTCATGATGACCTACGTGGTCGGCTTCTTTGCCACGGCAGGGGCTGCTGGAGTTGATTTTGGCACCAATAGCCGGAACAAGAATGATGTGCAGATGGGCGGTCTGATTGGCATTGCCCTGGCCATCACCGTGACAGCGGGTATATCGTTGTTGATCGTGGCCGGCACTTACGGCTCGCCCGAATTCAGCCAAAAGGCGGTGGCCGTGGCGAACAGCGCCAATCCGCCAAGCCTGATTCTCCAGACGCCCGATTTGATCACGGTCCTCAGGCACAAGAGCGCGGGCGTGCTGATGTTCCTGCTGGCGCTGTCCGCCTTTCCGGCGGCTTGCTTCTCCGCGTTTATTGCCGCCAACAGTTTCAAAACCACTTTGCCCAAGGTGAATCCATTCATTTCCGTCGGCATCGGCACGGCGGTGAGCATTGTGCTGGCCATCACCGGACTCGCCGGCAAGGCCATCATCGTCTTCCAGATCATCGGCGCGTCCTTCGGTCCCATCTGCGGCGCGATGATGGTCGATTACCTGCTCGCGGGCGGCACCTGGCCTGGTCCGCGCGCGGGTTTCAATCCCGCTGGCTGGATTGCCTGGCTGGCTGGCTTCGTGGTGGGCATTCTGCCTATCTTGAAGATTTATGATCTCCCTGCTGCGCCAATCGCCGCCTTCGTTGTCGGAACGGTCGTTTATTTCGTGTGCGCCAAGCTCGGGCTGCTATCCAAGGTCATTCCGCTGCCCGCCAGGACGCCTGCGCCGGTCAACCCTGTGGCCTCCGCGCCAAAATAATTCAGGCTATTTCACATTTATTTCGCGAATCATCGCCTCCAGTTGCCGGGCGTAACGCACGAAGCTGTCATGGATTTCTTCGTCCCCGGCCTTGACAGCGGCGTCGTGGAAGACCACGGCCACGTGCGGTTCGATGGACACGGCCGCGTTATAGCCGCGCGCGAAGGCGTCCTTGAGAATGTCACGCACCCTGCCCTTTCCTTCACCCGGATAATTGTAGTCGCAACGCTCTTTGGCCGGATCATAGGTGGCGTCCTTGACGTGAATATGCGCGACGTGATCGCGAACGTGTTCCCAAAACTCCCACGCGTCCTGGCGCGGCCACGGGCTGGCTTTGCTCCGGTCGGGATTGAAAACAGGGTTGCCCGTGTCAAAGACCCATTTCAATCCCGGGCAATGCTCCAGCAATTCCAATGCATGAAGCCAGCTCATGCCGCCATAATTCATGCAGTTCTCATGCACCGGTTGCAGGCCGGCGTCGCAAAACATCTTCGTCACATCTCCGATGCGCCGGAAAACCTCCGGCGGCGTGGTGGCTTCGGCGTCGCCCGGTTTGAAGCTCATGATGCGCACCAACTTTGTGCCCAGGCGTTGCATGCGCGGAATGCAGCGTCTAACTTCCGCCAGCGTAATGTCGAACGGATCGGACACCTTCTTGGACCAATTGGCAATGGTTGACGAGAAACAATAAACGCCAATGCCTGCTGCGCTGAGGCGCTCCACGACGAGGTCGAACGCCTTGTCGGGAATATCATGCAGGTTGGCCTTGGCGAATCCCGGCACTTCAACAGCGCGCATTTCCAAGCATTTCCAGCCCAACTCCTGAGCGGCCTTGATTTGCGCGTGCAGGCGGACGCCCGCTTCATCGCCTATGCCTGTAAGAATCATACTCGCGCCGGTTTACCGCACAAATGACTTGGCAAAATCCTCGTTTGAAATTTTGACCACCTTCTTCTCGAATTTTGAGGCGGCGATCAATTCGTTGAGTTTCCGTTCGTAAGCCGCGCCGTCCAGCGGCAACTCCACCGTTTGATCTGTCAATCCCGAATACAGGATGGCATTGGCCAGTTCAATCGAATGAATGCCCTCTTCGCCGGGGACGATCAAAGCCGCGCCGTCCTGGATGGCATCAACAAAATTCTGCGTCAACACGGCGTGCTGCCCCGGTTCGGATGGAATCGGGATTTCAACCTTTTGCACCTCGGACTTTTGAAACCCAAGGCTGGCCGTCTTGCACAATTCGGCCGCTGAAATCTCATTGCGCAGGAAGTGCAGCCGGTCATTTTCCAGCAGCAACTTGCCCAAATCGCCGCTGATTTCCAAACGGTTGGCGCCGGGCGCTTCGCCGGTCGTCGAAACAAACGTGCCGCTGGCCCCATTTGGAAACTCCATATAGGCCGTCACATCATCCTCGACCTCGATTTTATGGAAGCGGCCCAGATGCACGAAGCCGCGCACGCGCGCCGGCCTGCCCACCAGCCATTGCATCATGTCCAACTGATGCAGGCATTGGTTGATCAAGACGCCGCCGCCTTCCCCTTTCCAGGTGGCGCGCCAGGCGCTACTGGCATAATAAGCCTCGGTCCGAAACCAGTCCGTCACAATCCAGGAAAAGCGAACGACTTCTCCCAGTTGCCCGTCCGCGATGATTTTTTTGATCTTGAGGTAACGCGATTCGGCACGCAGTTGGAACATCCCGGCAAAGACCAATTCGGGATGCTGCCGCCGGACGGCGATCAACCGCTCGGCATCCGCTTTATGGGCCGAAATGGGTTTCTCCACCATGACATGCAGCCCGGCCTGCAACGCCGCAATCCCCAGCGACGTATGTTGGAAATGCGGCGTGGCCACAATCACCGCATCCACTTCCCCGGAACGGATCAAATCCTCCCCGTTGTCGAACACCTTCAAGCCGCGCTGTTGATACTCGGCGAGTTTGGCGCCAGACCTGTCCGCCACGGCCTTGAGTTCGCACCGCTTGATCTGGTCGGCCAGGAGATACCCCACATGATGGCTGCCGATGTTGCCCAAGCCAATGATGCCGAGTCGAACTGCTTTCATAATGGAGCCATCATCTTGAATTGTCGCCGTAGTATCGGGAAGTTGTCCAAATGCTGGCAAGAGCTTTTTTCCAGCGTCCCTCGTCGCGGGCTCAAGGGCAAAGGGCAACGGCGAATTAAGTATGAAATGGCTAATGCCGATAAATGACATGGCACGCAGTCGTTTATGAGGAATTTTATATTGATACTCTTCGCTTGTTGGATGGCCGGCCCGGTGTTCGCAGCCGATTCGGCATGGCTGGTCAGTGTCCCGCAGGCCATCGCACAGGCCAGACAGGAAAACAAATTGATCCTGCTCGATTTCACCGGCTCGGATTGGTGCGGTTGGTGCAAAAAACTGGCTGCCGAAACCTTTTCACAACCCGATTTCATTGAATATGCCCGGCAAAACCTCGTGCTGGTTGAAATCGACTTTCCGCGACAGACTCCGCAGTCCGCCGAATTGAGGGAAATCAACCAGGCATTGCAAAAACAGTACGAGGTGAAGGGCTACCCCACTTTGGTGGCATTGAAGCCTGATGGCACTGTGGTTTGGAAGAAGACAGGATTCCTGCCCGGCGGCCCCAGCGCGATCATCGCCGAGCTTGATAAAGTCAAACCCAGGACTGCCGCCGTGCCGTCCAGCCCGGCTCCGGCCGTCGTCGTGCCCGTGCAATGGCCGGCCCCCCCGCCCCGGCAACCGGGCGACGAACCGAGGCTTCAGGGCATCTTCTACTCCGCCTCGCATCCGTCGATTATTCTGGAAGGCAACCGTTGCACGGTAGGCGATTCGGTGAACGGCATGCGTGTCCTCAAAATCGCGCCCAACAAAGTCACGGTGGAGTGGAACGGCCAGGCCAAGGAATTGAGAATGAATTAGCCGGTCTCACCGGCGGTTGAAAATCGGCCAGTCGCGGGCACTTCAAAACCGGCCACCGTAAGGTGGTTATGACCTGATCACCTGCCCGTTCGTCAGAAAAGTGAGAAAAGAGTTGGCGAAAGCCGGCCCTTAGGCTATATTTCCCGCTCTTTGGGCGAAAGCGCCTGGATTGGAACGGCCTCAATTCCGCCTTTGTGTGAAGGCGGGCGGCCATAATAACACTCAACTGAATCCCGTCATCCGCGGGATGGTCCGTTGTCTCATGGGCGCGGGCTGCCAACAAAAGGAAACAAGTGATTAGTATCGGCATTAAGGAATTATTGGACGCCGGCGTCCACTTCGGCCATCAAACCAGGCGCTGGAATCCCAAGATGAAACCCTTCATCTTTGACGCCCGCAATGGCATTCACATCATCGACCTCAGCAAATCTCTCGTCCAACTGGAAACCGCCTGCGACTTCCTGCACAGCGTCGTCAGCAAGGGCGGCAGCGTGTTGTTTGTCGGCACCAAGAAGCAGGCCCAGGAAGCCGTCCGGGAGTCGGCTAAAGCCTGCGGCCAGCTCTACGTGACCGAACGCTGGCTCGGCGGCACCTTGACCAATTTCAACACCATCAAACGCTCCATCGCCCGCCTCAAAACAATCGAGAAATGGGACGTCGACGGCAGCATGAACCAATACGGCAAGCAGGAGCAGTCCATGTACCGCCGCGAAGCCGCCCGCCTTTTCAAGAACCTGGACGGCATCCGCTCCATGGACAAGTATCCGGCGGCGATGTTCGTTGTGGACATCAAGCGCGAGCACAACGCCGTGGCCGAAGGGCGACGCCTCAAGATCCCCATCGTGGCGCTGGTGGACACCAATTGCGATCCGCAGTTGGTGGATTACCCGATTGCGGGCAACGATGACGCCATCCGTTCGGTACGGTTGATTCTGCAAACGCTGGTGCAAATCATTACCCAGGCGCGCGGCGAATATGATGCCAAGTATGGCCGGCGCAAAGAGGAGCAAGCCGCCGAAGCCGCCCCGGCTCCAGCCCCTGCGGAAGCCGTCCCGCCTGCCCCGACTCCGGCCCCCGAGCCCGCCGCAGCCGCCGTTACCCCTTAACATTTCATTACCTTTTATTACCGAGATTATAGATTATGGCTGAATTTACTGCCGCGGATGTTGGCAAGCTGCGCGAAATGACCGGCGCAGGCTTGATGGACTGCAAAAAAGCATTGACTGAAACCAAGGGCGACATCAGCGCCGCCGTTGATTATTTGCGCAAAAAAGGCACCGTGTCCGCCGCCAAAAAGGCGGCGCGCCAGACCCGGGAGGGGGCCATTGTGCAGTACATCCAGCCCGGGGCCGGAACGGGCCTGCTGGTGGAGATCAATTGCGAAACCGATTTCGTTGCGCGCAACGAGACTTTCGGCGCGTTCTGCGCCGAGGTCGCGCGCAAACTGGCGGCCCAGGCCACGCTTGCCTCGCTGGAGGCGGACCGGGTGGCCGCCGTGGCGAAAATTGGCGAAAACATCCAGATCCCGCGCTTCGTTCGCTACGAGGTGCAGGGCAACGGCATGATCGCGGCTTACATTCACACGGGCGCCAAAGTGGGCGTGCTGGTCGAGGTCGGCGCCGCAAAGGAAAGCACCATTGGCCAGGAGGATTTCAAGCAATTGGTGCGCGACATCACCCTGCAAATCGCGGCCGGGAATCCCCTGTTTATTTCCCGCGAGGAAATACCCGCCGCCACCCTGGCCAAGGAAAGGGAAATCGCCGCCGAACAAGTCAAGAACAAGCCCCCCCAGGCCATCGCCAAAATTGTCGAAGGCAAACTGGAGAAGTTTTTCCAGGGCTGCTGCCTGCTCGACCAGGGCTTTGTCAAGCGCAACTCCGAAGTCTCGGTCAAGGAACACATCGGCGGCATCGCCAAACAATTGGGCGACGACATTGTCATCCGACGCTTTGCCCGCTTCCAAGTGGGCGAAAGCCCGGCCGCCTGAGCGGAGGGGCCTGCTCCTAATCCTGGTCCTTTGAGACTAAGATCAGGAAAAGCGCGGGGGGCCATTGACGTTTGGACGCGCGCCTGTTACAAGGACGTAACGCTAATGAAAAAGGTCCAAAAGCCCAGGTACCACCGGGTCCTTCTGAAGCTCAGCGGCGAGGCCCTTGGCGGGGAGGGCGGCGTCGGCATCTGCCCCGAATTCCTTCAGGCCATGGCGCGGCAAATCGCCGAGGTCCGCCAGATGGGCGTGCAAGTGGTGGTGGTGGTGGGCGGCGGCAATATTTTTCGCGGCGCTTCCGGCGCGGGCCAGGGCATCGAACGCGCCACGGGCGATTACATGGGCATGCTCGGCACGGTCATCAACGCGCTCGCCTTGCAGGACGCACTGGAGAAGCTGGGCGTCGCCACCCGCGTGCAAAGCGCCATTGCCATGTCGCAGGTCGCCGAGCCTTTCATTCGGCGCCGCGCCGTCCGCCATCTGGAAAAAGACCGGGTGGTCATTTTCGGCGGCGGCACGGGCAACCCCTATTTCTCCACCGACACCGCCGCGGCCTTGCGCGCCAACGAAATCGGCGCAGAAGTCATTCTCAAGGCCACCAAGGTGGACGGCATCTACGACAGCGATCCCAAGACCAATCCGAAGGCCCGGCGCTACGATCAGATCTCCTATGCGGAGGCGCTGGGCAAACGGCTCAAAGTGATGGACTCAACGGCTTTCTCGCTTTGCATGGACAACAAGATGCCCATTATTGTGTTCGACCTTTTCAAAGTGCATAATCTCAAACGCGTCGTGCTCGGCGAAAGGGTGGGCACGCTGGTGACAAGTTGACATTTAACCTCAACCCCTCAATTTAAATTATGGCTCTCGACGACATTCTTTTGGAAGCGGAAGAGAAGATGACCAAGACCGAGGAAATCGTGCAGCATGAATTCAGCGGCATCCGCACCGGCAAGGCCTCGCCGGTCCTGGTGGAGAACATCATGGCGGAGGTCTATGGCGCCCACATGCGCCTCCGCGAATTGGCCGGCATCACCACGCCTGAACCGCGCGTTCTGGTCATCCAGCCTTGGGACGCCTCGACGATCCATGCCGTCGAGAAGGCGATCTTGAAAAGCAGCCTGGGGGTTACACCCGCCGTGCAGGGCAAAGTCATTCGTCTGGTCATGCCCGAGCTGAGCCAGGAACGACGACAGGAAATGGTCAAGCTCGTCCACAAGCTGGCCGAAGACGGCCGCGTGGCCATCCGCCATGTGCGCCGCGATGCAATTGAGGCCGTCAAAAAAGAGTCCAAAGCCGGCGGCGTGACGGAGGACCAGGTCGAGGTCGCGGACAAGGACATCCAGAAGTTAACCGACGATTACATTGCGAAAATCAACGTCCACGTGGCCGCCAAGGAAAAAGAAATAATGACAGTTTAGCGGGACGTGCCGGTCGCGGGCGTCTCGAAATGGATCACGTTCTCACCCGGCTTGGCGTAGCTGAGCCGTTCACGCGCCAGACGCTCGACCAGATTTCTTTCCAGGGCCGGATTCTCGAAGGAGCGCAATTGCGTATCCAGCTTTTTGGCGACTTTGGCTTCCTGTTCGATTTTCCTGTCCAGATCGAACTTCTGCTCGCGCATCCGTTGGTTTTCCTGCACGACAGGCTCGTACCAGACGACGATGCCCAGCACGCCGGCCAGCACCAAAAGAGCCATGACCATCCTGGTCAACTTGTCCCAAATGCTGCAGGAGACATTCACTGGCGCGAGTAAATCACACAACCAAACAAAACAAAAGAGATTTTTCCGGCAGTGCCTTGATTTGCTTGCTTTACCCTCCAGCCCCCCAGCCTTCTCTCGCGCTGGCGCCGTTTATGATTGAACTACACGATAAACTCCTGCATTATTCGAATGTCTTGGCCGCGGCCCGGGCGCAAAATGGCGAAAAAGGGCATTACCTCTTGAAAGAGGGTAATAACGGAACCCCCAAAGGCCGAAAACCAAAGGCCGAAAACCAAAGGCTAAAATCAAATGAGCAAACTCTCAACTTTCAACACCTTGGCGAGGCGAAGCGCAGCGAAGACCGCTCAACTATCAACCAGTCTGAGCGGCTCAGACCAGCTCGGCAACGCGGTCAACCAACTCCGATCGCTGCTGTATGCCATCCTCGACCGCGCCTTCAAAGGAGATTTGTGAAACCATCAACGCGGAAATGAGTGATATGCCATCCGAACTACACAAAATGATGAATGCTCGATTAGATGCGTATAAACAGGCGGCTGATGTCGCGGTGCATTTTAAATTACTGGCTTACTCCAGCTATGCCGCCTTGATAATTTGCGCCATATTCTTAATGCTCATCTTCTGGAAACTCTGCCAGATTCAGAAGCAACTCCCTCCCAATTCCCGACCTTGTCCCCCGCCCCCATTGTCGCCGACGAGCTTATCCGCCAATGAGCCGCCACTGCCACCCACAACGGGGTCGCCGGTTCAGGACGATTCCCGTTTTATGCCGAGAAAGTGAGGCTGATTCCGTCCGAGCCATCCAAGTCGTGCAAAGCGACGGGGCGGGGAAACCAGCTACAGGTTTGCCGATTGTGTTGCCCACTGCTGTCCAAAACTCCGGATTCAAAACCTTGTTTTGGACGCTGGGCGCCACCACGCCGGGACGGTCCCTGCCAAAGCCGACAGAACTCACCCAAGAAGTGAACCCCCCGGCATGTCCCACGCGAGCGGCGTACAAGGGGTGGTACGTCCCACCGTTGCCGGCTGGAAAAACTTTGGACTTGAAGACCATGGGATTTTTTCGGCAGCATCGCGCCATGTTACTGAATCATCCGGTGCTGATTCGCACCCTGCCTGCCGTTGCGCACACCGCCATTAGCCACCGGGTTGATCCATGAGCCACCGGGTTGATCCATGAAATTCCACGCAGTCGATGTCGCCATCATCGTCGGCTATTTCGCCGCCGTCATCATCATCGGACTTTGGGTTTCGCGCCGCGGCTCCAAGGACATGAATTCCTATTTCCTGGGCGGCAAGGCGCTGCCCTGGTACATGCTGGGCGTTTCGAATGCTTCGGGCATGTTCGATGTGACCGGCACAATGTGGCTGGTTTCCATTTTATTTGTTTATGGCCTGAAAAGCCTGTGGCTGCCGTGGATTTGGCCCACTTTCAACCAGATTTTCCTCATGATGTTCGTGAGCCAGTGGCTGCGGCGTTCCAATGTCATGACAGGCGCGGAATGGATTCAGACCCGCTTCGGCCGTGACACCGGCGCGAATTTGGCTCATTTAAGCGTGGTAGTTTTTGCGCTCGTCAATGTGATCGGCCTGCTGGCGTATCTTTTTAAAGGCATCGGCAAATTCGCCGTTGTGATGCTGCCGTGGCGGTTTCCGTGGGGGGCCAGCCCCATATTCAGCGATGAGAACACTTACGCAGTCATTATTCTGGGTCTCACTTCGCTCTATGTGATCAAAGGCGGCATGGTCAGCGTGGTAATCACGGAGGTGATGCAATTTGCGATCCTGACCGTCACCGCCCTGGTCATCGGCTGTGTCGCCATCTACAGGGTTTCGCCGGACATGTTTGCCCACTCGATCCCAGCCGGGTGGATGAACCCTTTTTTTGGATGGAAACTCGGACTCGATTGGACGGGGATTTTCGACAAGGTCAACGATGCCATCAAAGCGGACGGCAACGAGTTTTTCATGGTCATTTTCGGCATGATGTTCTTCAAGGGCGTGCTGGCGAGCCTGGCCGGGCCGGCGCCGAACTATGACATGCAGCGCATTCTGGCCACGCGCACCCCGCGCGAGGCCGCCCTGATGAGCGGCATGGTCAATGTCGTGCTTTTCTTTCCCCGCTATCTGATGATTGCCGGCATTACGGTGCTGGCCCTGGCCTTTTGCATGCCGCAATTGCAGGCCATGGACAAACCCGATTTTGAGAAGCTGCTCCCCATCGTTTTGACCCAGTATGTGCCGGTGGGCGTGGTCGGTTTTCTTCTGGCTGGTTTGATGGCCGCCTTCATGTCAAACTTCGCCGCCACCCTCAACGCCGCCCCGGCCTATGTCGTCAACGATATCTACAAGCGATACATCAACAGCCACGCCTCCGGGAAAAGGGAGGTTCTCTACAGCCGCATCGTTTCCCTGGTCTTCCTGGCCGTTGGCATCCTCTTCGGCCTCCTGACCACCAGCATTACTGAAGTCATGATGTGGCTGGTCGGCGGCCTTTATGGCGGCTATGTTCTAGCCAACATGCTCAAGTGGTACTGGTGGCGTTTCAACGGATACGGCTATTTCTGGGGCATGCTTTCCGGCATGCTGACCGCAATGTTCATTCCGGAATCACCTATTTTTCCCGGCTTTGCCAAACTCTTTTTGGGCCACAGTGTCGCCAACACGCTTTACCTGTTCCCGATCATTCTGGCCGCGTCCGTGATTGGCTGCGTCCTGGGCACGTTTCTGACCAAGCCGGAGGATGACGCCATTTTGATGCACTTTTACAAGACGGTCAATCCGTGGGGCGCGTGGGGACCGATCCGGGAAAAAGTCATGAAGGAAAACCCCGCGTTTCAGCCCAATCCCGATTTCTGGCGCGATACGATCAACGTTATCGTCGGCATTGTTTGGCAACTCTCGCTCACTGCCCTGCCGATCTACATCGTTTTGCGCAACTGGCCATGGGCGGGCGGCATTTCGATCGTGCTTGTCATCACCTCCATATTCATTAAGTTCAACTGGTACGACCGGTTGGAAAAAGAGCCAGTCAAGACTTGAGCCTTTTATGAAGTTGGTTTTATTGTTCCTGCTGGTCTTCCTGGTCTGCCCCGGGATTGTGACGGCGCCCGCCGCCTCCCTGCTGCGCGACTTTGTCACCGCTCAAGGTGACCAATTGATGGAGGGCGGCAAGCCATTGCGGTTCGTTTCCTTCAACATTCCCAATCTTCAGTTGATCGAGGACAACATGGTTTTTACCGGGATGAATCTCTGGCGCTTGCCGGACCAGTTTGAACTGACGGACGCCCTTGCCACCCTGCGCCAGATGGGGGGATTGGTGGCGCGGACCTATGTCATTTCCGTGGCGCGCCCCGGCGACCCGCCTGGCGCGCCCCGCCATGTCCTGGGTCCGGGCCGGTTCAATGAGGAGGCATTTCGCGAACTGGATCTTGTCTTCAAAATCGCCAACGAGCAGGGCATCCGCCTCATTGTTCCTCTGGTGGACAATTGGGCCTGGCAGGGCGGGCGGGCTGAATACGCCGGCTTCCGCGGCAAAACAACGGACGACTTTTGGACCGACCCCCAACTTATCGCCGATTTCAAGGAAACCATCCGCTTCCTCATCACGCGCACCAATACCTGCACCGGAACGCGTTACTGCGATGACAAGGCGCTGCTTTGCTGGGAAACGGGCAACGAGTTGCGGACACCGCCGGTGGCATGGACGCGTGAGATCGCCGCCTTCATCAAGAGCCTGGACCACAACCACCTCGTCATGGATGGGACGGATGGCCGGGAATTGCGCCCCGAATTGATCGCCCTGCCGGAGATCGACATCGTGACAACGCATCATTATCCCAACATTCGCAACGTCACCTTTCCCCAATCCATCCGCGCCAATTGGGAACTGGTCAAAGGCAAAAAGCCTTACATCGAGGGCGAGTTCGGGTTCGTGAGCACCGCCGAAATGGAGGAGACGATGCAAACCATCACCGACACTGGAATGTCAGGCGGCCTGCTGTGGAGCCTTCGCTTCCGGAATCGCGATGGCGGCTTCTACTGGCATGACGAACCCGGGCTGGGCGGCGACAAGTACAAAGGTTACCATTGGCCCGGCTCCAGGCTCGGCGAGGCTTATGACGAGTTGAACCTGATGGCCATTGTCCGCCGCAAAGCTTTTGCCATCCGCGGGCTGACGCCGCCGCCCATACCGCCCCCCGAACCGCCCCATTTGCTGCCGATTCACGACGCGGCGGCGATTTCCTGGCGAGGTTCCGTCGGCGCAACCGGCTACACGGTCGAACGGACCCCGGACCCCGCCGGGCCGTGGGCGGTGGTTGGGGATAATATTGACGAAAGCTTTGTGCAGTATCGTCCGCTTTTTGCGGATGAGTCCGTGCCGGGAGGCGATTGGTTTTACCGTGTTCGCGCCACGAACATGGCCGGCTCCTCCGCGCCGTCCAATATCGCCGGCCCGGTCAAGGTCACCCGCGCCACTCTTGTGGACGAACTGGCCGATCTCAAGAAAGTGGACGCCGTCATGGGGAATGTCGTGATCAAAACCAACGAGTGCCGCCAGGCCAAGGAAGACGCCCATCGCGCCGCCGGAAAGGCCGGTGATGCCCTGACCTACCGGCTCCCCGCCAGGGTCGAAGGCTTTCGCGTGTTTGCTTACTTCCCGCATGACGTCGCGGACGTGAGGTTTTCCATCTCCTCTGACGGCCGCCAGTATCAAGAGATCAAGGCGGAGAAACACGAGTATTTTCAGGGCGCCGGTGACTATGGTTACTGGAAGCCTGTCCTTTACTCCGCCGGGCCTGTCGGCCGGGCCGGGAATTACCTGAGAATTGTGATGACCGGCCAGACCCAGATTGGCCGGGTGGAAATCATGCATGAGTTGGGCAAAAATCCACCGGGCGCACCCTTATGAACGCAAACGATCTGAAAGATTTTTCCCAAGCCGCCAGCGACCAGTTGTTCGCGCACATCCTTCCTTTTTGGTGCGGCCCGGCGATCGATCACGAACAGGGCGGCTGGATGGGCTGGCTCTCCAACGACCTCAAACCGGACCGTTCCAAACCGAAGGGGCTGATCGTCAACAGCCGGATCTTGTGGACGTTTTCCGCCGCCCATCGGGCGCGGCCGGAAGAGATTTTTCAACAGATGGCTGACCGCGCTTTCGATTATCTGATGACCCGGTTTTGGGATGAGCGCTGCGGCGGGGCCTTTTGGAATTTGAACGACGCCGGCCGGTCGCTGGACAATTCCAAGAAGATTTACGGCCAGGCCTTTCTGATTTATGCGCTGGCGGAATATCACCAGGCCTTCGGCGCGCCCGCCGCCCTGGCCAGGGCGATGGAGGTGTTCGGGCTGGTCGAGGAGCACGCGCATGATCCCGCTCACGGCGGTTACTGGGAAGTGCGGCGGCGCGACTGGTCCGAGGCCGGCGCTGACGCGCGCCTGAGCGACAAGGACATGGCCGAGAAAAAATCCATGAACAATCACCTCCATGTTCTGGAAGCCTATACCACGTTGCACCGGGCCGGCAGGGATGAACGCGTCGCACAACGTTTGCGCGAACTCCTTGGTTTGTTCGAGGAGCGGATTCTCGACCCCCGTTCCGGGCACTTTCATCACTTCTTTGACGACGCTTGGAAGGTCCGTTCGGACAGTTACACCTTCGGTCACGACATCGAAGGCACCTGGCTGCTTTGCGAAGCCGCCGAGGAACTGGCCGATGCCGGCTGGCGCAAGAGGACCGAGGCGACCGCGTTGCGCGTGGCTGAAGTCACCCTGCGCGAGGCCGTGCAAAGCGACGGCGCAATTTGCTACGAGGGCCGTCATGGAAAAATCATCGACGCCGGCCGGGAATGGTGGCCGCAGGCCGAGGCCGTCGTCGGCTTTCTCAACGCCTTTCAGCTGTCCGGCGACGCCCGCTACTTTGCCGCCGCCCGGCGGGTCTGGGACTTTATTGAACAGCATCTGGTGGATCGCGTCCATGGCGACTGGTTTTCGCGCATCACGCCGGAAGGCCGCGTGGACGAATCCCAGCCCAAAATCAGCGAGTGGAAAGGTCCCTATCACTCCGGGCGCGCCTGCCTGGAAACCATCCACCGGCTCAAGGCCATTTCAACCCGTCATCAATCCAATCCGTAGAAACACCCCATTACAATGAAACATATATACTTGACAATAGAAGGCGCGGCCTCCGCCGCCGTGATCATACTCTTCTGCACCGCCTGTGCTTGCTGCCATAACTCGGGCACCGCGGCGCTGGGCCGGACGCCGCAGATGGGCTGGAATAGCTGGAACAAATTCCAGGGCAGGGTGAGCGAGCAGTTGATCCGCGAAACCGCCGACGCCATGGCGACCAATGGCATGAAGGCGGCGGGCTACCAATACGTCAACATTGATGATTTCTGGCAGGCGCCGCAGCGCGATGCCCAGGGAAACATCTTGTCCGATCCAAAACGGTTCCCGTCCGGCATCAAGGCGCTGGCCGACTATGTCCATTCCAAGGGATTGAAGCTCGGCGTCTATTCCGATGCGGGCGGGCACACTTGCGGCGGCCGGCCCGGCAGCCGGGACCACGAAGTTCAGGATGCCCAAGCCTATGCGTCGTGGGGGGTGGATTATCTCAAATACGACTGGTGCGACGTCGGGGACCTGAAAGCCCCCGCCGCCTACAAGAAAATGAGCGACGCCCTGCACGCCACCGGTCGTCCCATCTTTTTCAGCCTGTGCGAATGGGGCACCAGCAAGCCGTGGACCTGGGCCAGGGGTGTCGGACAGTCCTGGCGCACCACCGGAGACATCTACGCGAGCTTCGATAAGATAAGGCCCCACAACGGTTACAATGAATATAGCGTTCTGGCCATTCTCGACCTGCAGGACGGCTTGCGTCAATACGCCGGTCCCGGCGGCTGGAACGATCCCGACATGCTCGAAGTGGGCAACGGCATATTGCCGAACGAGGACCGCGCGCACTTCACTCTCTGGTGCTTCCTCGACGCCCCGCTCATTACGGGAAACGATCTGCGCCACATGAACCCGGATACGTTGAAGATCCTGACGGACAAGGACGTCATAGCGATCAACCAGGACCGCCTGGGGATTGAGGCCTTGAAGTATTCCCTTCAGGACGGAGTGGAAATCTTCTTCAAGCCTTTGACGCATGGCGCGTGGGCCATGTGCATCCTGAACCGCAACGTGGAACCGAGGCAGGTCACCTTCGACTGGAAAAAGGAGAAGGTCACGGATGATATTTCAAAGAGAGAAACCAAGTTCGACACCACCACCTACAAGGTGCGCAATTTGTGGACCAAGCAGGACATGGGGACGACGGAAACGCCCCTGACCGCGGAGGTGCCGGGGCATGACGTGCTGGCTGTCCGCCTCGATAAATAGTAAATGCCGTCTCAACGCACACGCCAGAGGAAGCCGGCGGTTGCCGCCATCGGCAGCAGCACCGCCGGCTTCGTCCGCGTCCGCAACGGCCGCTTCGAGTTGCGCGGCCGTCCGCATTTCTTCATCGGCACGAATCTCTTGTATGGATGCTATCTGTCCGACGCCAAATTGAGCAACGGACGCGAACGCATGGTGCGCGAATTGGACCGCCTCAAGGGCATCGGCGTGAGCAACATCCGCCTGCTGGCCGGGTCCGAGACCTCGCCCCTGGCCGGGGCCATCCCCCGCGGCATCACCCGCGCCCCCGGAGACTATGACGAGGACCTGCTGGCCGGGCTTGATTTTTGCCTGGCGGAAATGGCCAAACGCGACATGCGCGCCATTCTGTTTGTGTCAAACTATTGGCAGTGGTCCGGCGGCTTCGCCCAATTCGTGCGCTGGATCACCGGTGAGACCATTCCCGATCCGGACAAACCCGTCCAGGCGAAAGGCGATTGGACGGGATTCATCCGGTTTTCAGCGCGGCTCTACTCGGTGGCCGCGGCCAACCAGCTCTATGTGGATTACATCTCCCGTCTCATCCAGCGCCGGAACACGGTCAACGGCCGCATTTACCGCGACGACCCGGCCATCATGATCTGGCAATTGGCCAACGAGCCGCGCCCCGGCGCCGATGCCCAAACCGCCGACGTGCCTCTTTTTTCCCGGTGGGCAGACGCCACCGCGCGGTTCATTCATGAGCAGGATCCCAATCACCTCGTTTGCACCGGCAGCGAAGGCATTCATGGTTGCCTGGACGACGCCGGCCACTTTGTCCAATCCCACCAAAGCGCGGCCATTGATTATGTCACCGTCCACATGTGGCTCAAAAACTGGGGCTGGCTGGCCGATCCCGCCCTCGGGCCTGACTACGAAAAAGCCGCCGACCGCGCCCGGGAACACGTCGAACAACACACCGCGCTGGCCGGCGACACCTTGCGCAAGCCGCTCGTCCTGGAGGAATTCGGCCTGCCGCGCGACCACGAGAAGTATGGACCCGGCGACCCCGCCACGGCGCGCGATGATTATTTTGCCCGCATGTTCAATCAGGTGGCCGAATCCTGCCAAGCCGGTCGCGCCCTGCAAGGCGCCAACTTCTGGGCCTGGGGCGGCGAGGGCCGCGCCAACGGCGGCAACCCCCATTCCGCCGGCGCGTTGATGGGAGACCCGTTCTCCGAACCGCAGGGGTTGAACTCTGTTTTTGACACGGACAAAGGCACGCTCTCCGTCATCGCCGCGGCCAACGCAAAACTGGCCGCCCTGTCCGTCTAACCGCAAACCATCCGATGCTCATGAACAAAATCTCCTTCCAAAAGAAATTGAAACAGCTCCAGCGGCAGCACGAACAATTGATCAAACGCCGCAACCGCCCGCAGAAAAACGGTAACGGGATATTCGACCGCCATGAATTCCCCGTGCTCACCGCGGAACACGCCCCGCTCTTCTGGCGCTATGATTTCAGCCACGCGGACAATCCGCATTTGCTGACGCGCCTGGGCATCAATTGCGCGTTCAATGTCGGCGCGATGGATTGGAACGGCCATGTGGTTTTGATGGCGCGGGTTGAAGGCTGGGACCGCAAATCATTTTTCGCCGTCGCGGAAAGCCGCAACGGCGTGGATGGATTCCGGTTCTGGGATTATCCAGTCCGCATGCCCGAGTTGGAGGACAAGGAGACAAACCTTTACGACATGCGCCTGGTGCGCCACGAGGACGGCTGGATTTACGGGCTGTTCTGCGCCGAGCGCCATGATGATTCCAAACCGGGCGACCTTTCCGCCGCCATCGCCCGTTGCGGCATCGCCCGGACGAAGGACCTCGTGCAATGGGAACGGCTGCCCGACCTCAAAACGTCTTCATTGCACCAGCGCAACTGCGTATTGCACCCCGAATTCGTCAATGGCAAATACGCGTTTTACACCCGCCCCATGACAGACTTCGCCGCCACCGGTTCCGGGGACGGCATCGGCTGGGGCTTGTGCGATGACATTGCCAGCGCGGCCATCGGCGTGGAACAGATTATTGACCCCCGCTATTACCACACCATCAGGGAAGGCAAAAACGGCCTTGGCCCCGCCCCCATCAAAACCAAGGCGGGCTGGCTGCATCTGGCGCACGGCGTGCGCAACACCGCCGCCGGCATGAGATACGTCCTCTACCTGTTCCTGTGCGACCTGGCCAATCCGGCCAAAATCATCAAAGCCCCCGGCGGCTATTTCATGGCCCCGGAAGGCGAAGAGCGCGTGGGCGACGTGTCCAACGTGGTGTTCTCCAACGGCTGGGTGGCCCGCCCCAACGGCGACGTCTTCATCTACTACGGTTCCTCGGACACCCGCACCCATGTTGCCACCAGCACGGTGGAGAAACTGCTGGATTATGTCCAGAACACCCCGGCCGACGACATGCGCAGCAAGATTTGCGTGGAACAGCGATGCCGTTTGATTGAGAAGAACCTGCGGCGGCCTTCCAAATAAAAAAAAGGCAGGGCAAAAGGCCCTGCCTGTGATTAAAGATAACAATCTGAAATTACGCCAGCTTCCGGCGCAGACCAGTCAAGCCCGCCATGGCCGCACCCAGGAGACCGAGGGTCGAAGCCGCATCAGGCGTGGTTGCTGGGGGAAGCCCATTACCGGCATAGACGACCAAGTCGATCCCGTCGCCGCCAGTGTCCGTCGTATCACCGTTGTCGCTGGTAGCCCTGTAAAGGGCACCGTCGTTATAGCCACCACCATTCAGGCCAAAGGTGACGTCGTAAGTATCGCCAATTACGGTCGGGAACGACTGATCGATTCCGTCGTAGGCTTGTGTTGAACCGTCATAGAAGCCGCCGTTGGCTTCAAAGCCCAAATATTCGGGGTAGAGATTGCCGGTCTGTATAAAATAGGTCCAATCCGGCACACCGCCTCCGGCAACCCCGGGTTCGGGGGACGGAACGCTGAAATCTCCGTTCTGTAGCAGGTTCGGTCCGCCCCCGGTGCTGACGTTCACATCGTAGAGCGTCATGAAGCTGGGATCCTGGCGGAAGGTGAAGGTAACAGTGGATTCGGTGCTGCTTGCAACAAAATCCGCCGAGTACGCGGCTTCGCCATTCTGTATGGTTTGACCTGCAAGATTGAGGATCTCCAAGCCCGACACTGGCGGGGGCAGATTTTGTGCGCCCGCATGATACGCCATGCCCGCTAGGGCCAAGGCACTCATAATTACTTTTATGTGGTTTTTCATGTTCTTATGTTTTTAGCCGTTTGAGCTGGACCCCTATTTTTAGACCACTGGTTAAGTTCGACTTTTGCCGGTCTGCTGTAGATAAGAAAGAGCAGACTTATGAAAGCAAAACGGAAAAGACACAGTGCGGCCTTCAAGGCCAAAG
>JBKQUS010000009.1:0-24608 GCA_052325505.1 Limisphaerales bacterium | reverse complement strand
CCGGCTGGCGGTTGATCTTCATGATCACCCCGAACGGCGTCAAATGCGGATACATCCAGTCCAGCGGAAAACTCTCCTCCTCGTAGAATTCGTGCCCCGGGTTCTTGTCAAATATCACCTTCGTCAGCAATCCGTTGATGCTCATGACCGTGGTCTGCCCTCCTCCAATCTGGATACGGCCGTTTTCGACACGCACATCCTCGCCCGGCTTGATCTGACGGGGTTCGTTGGGGAATTCGTTGTCGTGTTGCAGCCTTCGGGCGGTATATTGATAATACTCGTTGATGCATTGCTGCGAATCCTCCGCGCTTGGGGTGGCGATTTCGGTGTCGGGATAAACGCCCCCCAAACTCCTGACAATGTCACCGGCATAAGCCTCCTCCAGCAGCCGTCGATTCAGCCGGATGATCGTCGCCGGAATATTGTTCCAGCCCATCGCCTCCACAATCAGCGGCGGCAGTTTGATCCCCCTGAACCGCTCCGCGTCATAAATGGAACCTCCCTTCAGAATGGCATTGAAATCCTCCGCCAGGGCTTGCCGCAATGCCCTCTCCTCACCTTGGCCGTCTACCAGCGCCTGAGTTTCCTTGCCCAGTTTGCCATAAAGATATTTGGACAAGGCATCCTGATGATCGCTCCGGCGCAATCGGGCCGCCAGGTCCCGCACATTTGTAAACTGGTCCGGCTTGAACCAGGAGGTGCCAGTGCGGCGGTGAAACTCAATGTCCGCGCCGATTGATGCAAAAATCTTGTCCAGCCAGGCCAGTGAACGCGTCGGTTCATGAAAAATTCTGGGCAGCGCGAAAGGCAGGAAATTTTGGAAAAAGGGCGGATCGATCTGCGCGCTGCGATTGAACTGCGCG
This sequence comes from Limisphaerales bacterium, assembly GCA_052325505.1. Classification (GTDB taxonomy): domain Bacteria; phylum Verrucomicrobiota; class Verrucomicrobiia; order Limisphaerales; family Palsa-1400; genus DASRLE01. The sequence continues at coordinate 23,745 of JBKQUS010000009.1, read as the reverse complement.
CGGATGTAGTCCAAATAGACTAGATCGGCCAGCGCGTTTTGAGTGATGATATAAACGTCGCGGCGGTCGAAGTGCTGATCCTGGACCGGCTGGCAATTGTGCGGAGTGAAACTTTCGCAAAAAATCATGTAGGTGGGACAAAAGCGGCCCGGGTCCGTGCCGCCAAACAACACTGCGTCGCGCGCCATCTCGGGATAAACCATTAGACCATTGGCACCCTTGGCCGCCTGCTCGCGTTGGCTGGCGTCATAAGTCAACCGGCCATCGGCTCCCACAAAGGGCGGGGTGAACATATCGTGCCCAAACCAATAACCGAACCAGTGATTGTGCTGCTCGCTGTGAAACCAATGGGAAAGGCCCGAATAAAGGGGCATAATCCCGAATAATGCCAGAGTGATCAGCAACGGCGCCCGCTGCCGATAGACCGCCAACCCCACGATGAAAAGAATGACGAGCGCCACCAAAATCAAATTGGCAAAGATCGGCAGGCCGTATTGGTCTTTGACAAAAGCCTGGCCGATCCAGTGCGGCAAATCGCCCCAGTCAATGTCGCCCACCAGGCCGAGGAAGTTTCTCTCGGTGGCATCCTTGAGATTGTAGAGCGCCAGCGGCAGCGCGACCGCGACAGCCGTCATCAACCCCCAGCGCCGGAATTGTTGGTAGTGCGTGGCCATATACGCCGCGGTCAGGGCCAGCCCATACCCAATCATGATGGCCACCAACGTGTGCGAAGGCAGAAAGAAGGTCTTCACCAAATCGGCGGACTGGCGGTCAGGCGTGGGGTTGAGGGTGATGGTCAGGAGGACGCCCAGGAATGGATACAAGCTGGCGACCAGCACGAGCCAGGCGCGCTCGCGCTTCTGCATCTTGAACAAAAACAGCAGCGGCAGGAACGCAAAAAACATATAGACCCAGCTAAACGCGTCAGCCACACCCTCGACCAGCATGCGCAATTCAATGACGAAATGATGGAAATCGTGGAAAATATCCGTTGGAACGACTTTGTTATATTGCCCGCGGCTTAAGGCTTCAAAAAAACCCGCGACAGTGCGGGGGTAGCCCCATTCCATGGGCGGATTGGTCATGCCGGCCAAAGGTTCATAGAAATAGAACGAAGCGCCCGCCAGCCACAGTAACCCCATGAAGAAGACCGCCTTTAGTTCCTTCCCGATGCCCCTCGTCTGGATGGCCAGCCAGACGCAGGCAACGACGGAGGCAACCCCCACGGCATTGAAGATGCCCATGATCATCGGGTCGGCCGCATCGAGTCCGGGCAAAAGGTGGTTGGCCTTGGCAATCAGCCCGCTCATCCAAACCAGACTGTTGACCAAAAACAAGTCCCGTCCCAACCGCGCCTGGCACATGGCAATGCCAATCTCGATCCCCAAGGCCGCAATGATCAGGGTCTGGTGAATGGTGGCGCAAATTCCGAAACAGAACATGGCGGCGTAGAGGTAACGCCGTTGGTGCGGCGCGTAAATCCAGCGCAACAGAAAAACCAGCACCAGCATCAACCAGGGCACGCCAAAGGGCGAAATGCGGTTGATTGCCACCGATTCGAACCACATGGCACTGCCGAACCCCATCAACAAGCCCGCCGTGATGCCGGACACCATGCAAATGGCCCCTTCCCACCTGCCGGTCATGCCTTTGAGTTCCTCGATGCCCTCCATGAGCATGCTGCTGCCCCGAGACACCATGAGCGCGAGCAACCCGCACGCCATGGCGGCGGTGGAAGCCTCGGCCAGTTGCACCCGCCACGCGATATTGCCGAACGGGATCAACGCCGTCCACAGCCAGGTGTAAATGGTCCAAAACGGGTAGCCCGGCGGATGCGGAATGCCGGCCCAGTAGGATCCGGTCACCAATTCGCCGGAATCCTCCAGCGTCACTTCGGGCGCAAGGGTGATGAAATAAACCGTCCAGACAACGGCAAAGGCAACGGCCAGCGTCCACCAATCAATGCGCCGAAAGAGTGGCGCGATCGGCGTTTGGACTGGCTTGGGCGGGGCGGCTTTGGCGCTTGGCGCCGGGGCCGGGTTCGGTTTCGTACTCATTATTTGCGATTTATCCGTGTTTTCATCGAATAGACACTTTCAGCCGCCATTTTGTATAAAATTGCCTTCGAATGAAGTGCGGCATTTCCGGGGCTTTGTCAATTAGAGCATGTGGCAAAACATGGCGTCGCGCAATTTGGGTTCAAACCAGGTGCTCTTCGGGGGCATGACGCCGCCGGCATCGGCGATGGCCATAAGATCCTCCACGCGCGTCGGGAACAGGGCAAAGGCGCATGCGTATTCACCGCCGCTGACCAGTTTTTCCAGCTCCGCGGTCCCCCGGATGCCGCCGACGAACTGGATGCGCCGGCTGGTGCGCGGATCGTCGATGCCGAAAACCGGGGCCAGGACGAGTTTTTGCAGCAGCGAAACATCGAGGCCTTCGACCGGCTCCCGCGCCGTCGTGGTTCCAGGGCGAAAGCGCAACGTCCGCCATGCGCCGCCGAGGCAAAGTCCCAATTCGTGAACAGCCCCCGGCTGGGACGGGCCACCCGGCCTCACGATAAAAGTCTCCTCCAGCCTTTTGAGCAATCGCACCGGATCCAGTCCATTCAAATCTTTCAAGACACGATGGTAGGGCAGAATCTGCATTTGATCGTGCGGGAAGATGACGCTCAAAAAGAACGCGCTTTCACCCGAGCCGCCCCGCGTCTGGTCCACGCGGGCCGCCGCCGCGCAGCGATGATGCCCGTCGGCGATGTAGAGAAACGGGATTCGGGCGAAGGCATCCGTGATAAACCTGATGACCGCCGGGTCGCGCAAGGTCCAGGAAGAATGCCGGATGCCGTCCCTGGCGGTGAAATCCGTGTCCGGCGTTTCGGCGGTGTGGCGCGCGGTGAGTTCGTTCAGTTCCTTTGCGGCGCGATAAAAAAGCAGGACCGGGCCGGTTTGGGAATTCAACGCCTCGATGTGGTGCGCGCGATCATCCTCCTTGTCGGGCCGCGTGAATTCATGCCGTTTAATCACGCCGTTGCGATAATCCCGGCAACTCGCCACCGCGACCAGCCCGGTCTGGGAATGCCGGCCCATCTTCTGGCGGTAGAAATAAAAACAGGGCTGCGGGTCCTGGCGGAGCGCGTCCTGGGCCAGCAAACGGTTGAAGTTCTCGCGGCCTTTGGCATAAACCTGCGGATCATCGATCCCCACTGTTGCTGGCAAATCAATCTCGGGCTTGCTGATGTGAAGAAAACTGAGCGGATTGTCCCCGGCCAAATCGCGGGCTTCCGCCGATGACATGACGTCGTAAGGCAATTCGCAAATCTTCGCCGCCCAATCGGGGCGCGGACGCAGGGCGGCAAAAGGTTTAATCTGAGCCATAAGAAAAGGCACGATAAGGAGCCTTGGAGCGAAAGGCAACACCGCTCAGAGCAAAGGCTGAGGCTAATAGTGCGGCCTTCATCGAGGCAATCACTTTTGCTTGCCGGGCCGGGGGAAGACAGTGGAAGATGGAAGGCAGGATGCTCGCTGAAGATCTGCAATTGTCGCTCGATTGGCGGGACCGCCTCGCCCGCCCGGAAAGAGTCGTCCCGTTGCCGGAGGAATTGGCGGCGTTCCACCAGTTTGGCAAAAGCACCATCCGGATGACGACGAGCGTTGCCCTGGCCGATGGCAGGACGGCGAATGTGCCCGTGTTCGTCAATGAATTCTGGACCTCCAAACAGCGCGCCGCCGGCCGGTTGCATGAGGTTTCCTACCGCGCCTGTTTCAAACCGCAATTGCCGCGATTTTTCATCGAGCGCCTGACCCGGCCCGGCGACGTCGTCTATGATCCATTCATGGGCCGCGGCACAACGCTGCTGGAAGCGGCTCTGTTGGGCCGGATTCCATTCGGTTGCGACGTCAATCCGCTCAGTCTGCGGTTGCTCGGCCCCCGCCTCCGCCCTCCGGGACTTGAAGAAATCCGCGCGCGGCTGGCGAAAATCAATTTTCGCGATCACGATGAGCCGCCGGAGGAGATGCTGGTTTTTTATCATCCCGAAACACTGCGGGAAATCGCCGCCCTGAAAAAATATCTGCTGGCCCGGAAACAGGATGCGGTGGATCAATGGATTTGCCTCGTGGCCCTCAACCGGCTCACCGGCCATTCGCCCGGTTTTTTTTCCGTCTATACGCTGCCGCCGAACCAGGCCGTTTCGGTCAAATCGCAGCTCAAAATCAATGCCGACCGCAAACAAACTCCGCCCCGCCGGCACGTGCCGGAATTGGTCCTGAAAAAAAGCGGCCAACTGCTGGGGGATTGCGACGCGACGATGCGCGGCGCGCTGGCAGCCGTGGCCGAGAAGGCGCTGCTGTTAAACCAGCCGGCCCGGGCCACGCCAGAGATTCCTTCCGATTCAGTCGCGCTGGCGGTCACTTCGCCGCCGTTCCTCGACGTGGTGGATTACGCTGGTGACAATTGGCTGCGCTGCTGGTTCCTGGGCATCGATCCAAAATCCGTCCGCCTGACCGTTCCGAAGAAGCTTGCGGAATGGCAGTCCGAAATGACGGCCGTGTTCCAGGAGTTGCGCCGGGTGCTGCGGCCGGGCGGGCATGTGGCCTTTGAAGTGGGTGAAATCCGCGCCGGCACCATCAAATTGGAGGAGACGGTGGTGCTGTGCGGACTGGACGCCGGACTGGAACCGCTGCTCATCCTCATCAACGACCAGAAATTCACCAAAACCGCCAACTGCTGGGGCGTCAATAATAACAACAAGGGCACCAACACCAACCGCATCGTGCTCTTTCGGAAAACATAAACGACATGGACCGTCTCACCCTGTTCGGCCTGTTTGCGGTCACGGCGATGCTGGTGTGCTACGCGCTGGAGGACCGCAGCCGCTGGTTTGTCTTGGGCTTCGCCGTCGCCTGCGCTTTGGGCTCGGTCTATGGTTTTCTGCAAAGGGGCCTGGCCCTTCGGGGTGGTGGAAGCCATCTGGTGCCTGGTTGCGGCGCGGCGCTGGTGGTTGAGGAAAGGCCCCATGCATGTGCCGAAACACAAATGAGCGGTCTCCGCGGATTTCTTCTGGCCAGCTTCAGGGCGGCATTATAAGGTAGGGGCATGGATAATTTGCCCCGGCCGGAGGTTATTTTGACACACGAGAGCGACTTGGATGGCTTCGTGTCGGGGTTGCTTTTGCAGCGGCTGGCCCGGAAGCTTTTCGACGCGAACATCCGCATGGAAGCTTACCATTTCAACAATTGGAAACTCCGGGAGCCGCGCGAGAAATCTGGCTGGGTCTGCGATTTGAGCTTCGAGCCGCGCCTGGACAAGGCGGATTGGCTGCTGATTGACCATCACGCCACCGAAGTCCAGCCGAAGAACGCGCGTTTCATCCATGATGTCACCAAATCCGCCGGATCGCTCTGCTACGAACTGTGCCGGGAAAACGGGCTTGGTTCGCCGGAGTTGGACCGCCTCGTCCACCTCAACAACGTGGGGGATTTATTCCTCGAGGATGATCCTGACTTTGCGCTGGCCAACGATTTCGCCAATCTGGTCAAGACCTACGGCTTTTGGAATTTGCACGCGCTGATCGAGGGCCATCTGGAGCGGTTGCTGGACCATCCCTTGCTCGAGGTCATGGCCGTCAAGCGGCGCGTCGAAGACCCGCTCGGTTATGCGTGGAGCAAGGCCAACGTACTCCCCGTCAGCCCGACGGTGGGTTACGTGGACACCGTGGTGGGCAACAATAATTTGATCATCCACCAAATGCTGGAGCAGAAAGCCACCCCCTTCCCGGTGCTCCTGACCCTTTTCCGCAAAGCCAACAATACCGTGGTGGTGAGCCTGCGCAGCCGCAACGGCGAAGCTTTGAAGATTGCCGAGAAACTGAAGGGCGGCGGCCATGCCAACGCCTGCGGGGCCACCCTGCCGCGTTCCGTCAGGGGCATTCCGGACGCGCTGGAATACCTGCGGCAAGCTCTCAATCCCGCGCCGAAAATCGACGCGCCGCTCAACAGCCTCGAAGCCTTGTTCCAGAAGGTGGAACTCAAACCCTGACGCGGGCTGGCCTTGTTCTTGCATCCTCCTTTTCAGAGATAAATCCTGCCATTGCGCAGGAATCGTTTCCGTATTTCGCCAAGCGTAAGCCGCTCAATGGTCGCCTGATAAATTCAAATCCGACTGGCAGTTTAATGTACGCACCCAGAAGGGCACAATCCTGATTTAGCGCGATCCGCGAGCTATTTCTTAACCAGCTAATTGTTGATTTGACTCGTCGCAAATGCGTGTTAAAATTTCTTCCTTTAAATTCAGCCAAGGTATATTTTAGAATGCGGAATCGGAAATGACTGCGCAGCGTGTGAATAACTGTGCTGACCTGAAAAACCCGCGGCCCACCTCACGGGCTGGGGATGGTGTGCCCAGCCAGCAACTTACACGAAAGTCGGCAAAAGCCGACAATCGTAATTTAGAAGATGCGACAGGCCAGAACGACGTCGCAATTGCCCTTCGCTCCAAAGAATTCAAAGCAAGACTCTGGGAGGCACTTGGCTGGCCAATCAGACCTGACCCTAGTTTCGTAAATCGACTCGTCTCTCTCTCCAAATTAACCGGAGACGCACTTTTGCTTGGTGCCACGCCTCTCCTTGCGAATCGTCTTCTACAACGCGGATACCGCGAGGTCACTGTCGTCGATAAATCGCGGGACTCACTTGAACTTTTTTTTAAAGAAGTAGGGGGGCAGCGTAAAGACATCATTCCAGTTTGCCGCGAGTGGGTTCGCTTTGTCACGCAAGCACAGCGCAGTTGGGACTGCGTCTTCATGGACAACGGCATGTTTTTTCTGCCCATCCAACAGCATGAAACACTAATTTATTCCATAGCCAACCTTCTGAGACGCAGTAATGGCAGCTTTATCAGTCGCCAAATGGTCGTCGGTAGTAGATCACAATGCAGAAGTGACTGGAAAGCGATGGTTGAACTTCCACCCTCGAAACAATCCATATCCACGCTCTATCTCGCAAATGCGATCATCGCCTCCCGGTTCGGCAAATGTCCGGTAAACTACCGTCATCTCCAGCGACTAGGTCGCCTCATGCTACAAAAACTCGAGCGACGATGGGGAGATAGGCTACCACGAAAACAGGTGGATCTCATCGATACCTTTCTTCGTACCGATGTTAGATGCACGTCATTTCAACCGGAATTGCAAAGGCTTCAATTCTTGCCAGAGTTAGAGGCCTCCTTAAGCAGGCATTTTCGAAAGGTTGAGGTATTGCCAGTGGAGGGGCGTTTGGGAACTTTTCAACGTATTTTTGTTGCAACGCTATGAAAACAAAGCACTTTCTGTGGCTTCGCGTCGGCATTTTAATTGCTGGACTAGTTGCTGGTATAGTAATGCGCCTAGCATCCGTGGAGACGTGGAAGGCCTTTCTCACTAGCTTCAGCATTACAATCTATTTTGAATTACTCACCCTGAACTGGGAGCAAAGGGCCACTCAAGACACTCTGTCGCGATTTGAAAAGGCATATCCGTTCCTTATTCCGGCATCGGTAAAAGGCCTATGGGAGCATGCCAATAAACACAATGTTTTCACGAAATGGATCCTCCGCCACATGGACATTGTTGCGGCGAAGATTGGCGACCTCGAAAATGGACTTTACAAGGTTCAAACTCACATGGATATCCAAGAGTTAGTGGAACTGTATCAAGATGCTTTCGAGCAATCGCCCACTTACAGAGCTATTGGCTCTCAGGATCGGATGGTAAAATATTTTCTCACGGTAAGCGGTAAGGAGTTTCTTCGCCGTTTGAAGAAATTCCAAGAAGACGGCAAATTGACGAGTGTACGCAGGTTTGTTATATTGCCACCCTCTGAAAAGGATAAGCGGCTTCAAGCCTTTATTCGCCTCCACCAGCGGCTCGGTTGGGAGCTCTGGACGATCGGGCGTAACAATGTAGCCGAACTTCTGCCTGCGACCCTGCAGGCACGTGTTAATGTTGACTCCCTTGACGCCGGCCTCTATGGAGACACTTACGTCTGCGAGGCCTCTGCTGCGACGCAAGATGATGAAATGTCTAAACTGGTTTGGCTACACGATAAGATTTTGGTGGAAGCTTATAATGACTTGGCTGACGAGTTGGGCGAAGCGGCCACTCTAGAGAGGCCACCCATAGATCTGAAAACTCAAAAAACCTCCTTCGAGGAAGTGTATGAAGAATTTCGAACTACCTGCGCGAGCGCAAACTGATTGCAGTTTGATGACAGTTACGCTTAGGGACATTCGATACAGTAACGCATTACAAGTGCTCACTGAGGGGCCGTGTGCTCAAATTCTGGATTGGATAGAACCACTTGTTGAGAGGCAAGCAAGTTTTTTTGTTCTTGGAGGTTTTGTCAGGCAGGCGATTCACAAAATAGGCCGTGGATGCTCGCAACGAGCTGCGACTGACCTTGATGTCGTTGGCTTTTTTAAAGCTGGATGGAGAGGCCGGGTGGCGACACGTGGCAGCACAATGGTTGAAACGCCGCTCGGAGGGATACGTTTGCTGCTAAAGGGAAAGAATATGGTTGCTGGAATCAAGTGGATCGATATTTGGGATGTAAGAGACAACATAAATGTCCGTTTATTTAGGCTGAAACCTTCTGTGGAGAACGTAGTCTTGGGTGGCCCACTGAATCTGGACCGAATTGCGTTTGATGTTCGGACGAACATGTTGATGGACGGAGGATGTCTGGACGGCTTGAAGAGAGAAATTGTCACTTATGATCCCATTTGGGAGTATCTTCCCTATATTCAGCTCTTTCGTGCTTGTCTGTTATGTGAGCGCCTCAACTTTAAACCGGATCGTTCGGTGTTGGAGTTGGCACAGACTGTCAATTGGCGACGACACAGGGCAGCAATAGGTAATTATCTCCGCAGCAATGGGTACCACGACGCTAAGATTAAACATTGCGAGAATCTCCTCTCAACTTGGGTAACGAATTAGCTTACCACATTCAGCAATGGGAATGTCTTTAATTGAGGGCCATTTGAAGTTCTGTGAGATGTTTTACAGATGCAGGTGCGCCCACAATTCGGGCGGGCGCAATCTCATGTTGACAAAGAAGGGGCCAAAGTCCGCGTAGCGCGCGCTGACCTCGTCGAAGCGCATTTCATAAACGATGTCCTTGAGCGCATCGACTTGATGGGCCATGAGCGTGACGCCCCATTCCCAATCGTCCAGCCCGGTTGAGCCGGTAATCAATTGCGATACGCGCCCGGCGTATTTGCGCCCGACCCGCACGTGGCCGCTCATCAGTCTCCGGCGTGTGTCAAAATCCAGCGCATACCAATTGTCCGTTGCGGCGCGCCGCTTGCTCATGGGATAAAAGCCCATGACTTCCCAATCGGGCATCTCCGGGTAGAGGCGGTAATGCTCGTACTGTTTCATTCGCTCCCGCAGCTCGCCCATGCGCCGGTTGAACGCCTCGCTTTCGGGGGCCAGCTTTTCTTGTTCGATCAGCGTGCGCCGGTTGTCCTCCTCCGTCGACATGTATTCGCTCAACTCCGTCACGCTCAGATAGGAAAAAACCCGCGCGAGCGCGCCGGGGGGAAAACAAGCTTCAAGGTCGCGGTGCATCTGGGCAAGCTGGGCCAGTTCAGCCGCGAGAAGGAAGAAGGCCAGATCGGCCTTGCCGCCGATGGTGGCGTAGGTGGTCAAACGGGGATGAGACGGCTGGCAATTGGCGGCGCAGACGGCCTCTAGGCGGGCCAGGCATTCCGCCGGCTGCGCCCAGCGTTCCCGATCCACGCGGTAGAAGAGATGCAGCGCGTGAATGCCGCGATCCAGTTTGATGACCGGAAGATTCGCCATGCCTCATTCCACTTGCAGAACCTGGTCCAATAATCGCGGCAAATGTTCGGCAATGGCGGCGTTGCCCACCAACAGGGTGACGCCGGCTTCCGTGGCCTGGTGCTGCTGCGCCGGATCTTGCGCGGCGGAGAAGCCCAGCACCGGAATATGCTGCGTGGCGGGGTCGCGCTTCAATTGGGCGATGGCGGCGAAGGCGGGGCCGCCCGGCGCCATTTCGGCCACAACCACCAGCGGTTTTTCTCGTTGACAAGTTTCGATCAGCGCCGCCAGATCCGGCATCATCTGAACGCGATAGCCCAGGTCTTGCAACCGGTTGGCCAATTGCCCGCCCGGCATCAGGTTCGAGTAGTGCAGGATGGCCAGCGGCTCGCTCATGACAGGCCTGCCCTTTCCTTGTGCCACGGCGTGCTCTGCTCATACGCGTGGGCGAGTTTCAGGAGTGTCTCTTCACCGAACGGTTTGCCGAGCAACTGCAGGCCGATCGGCAGTTTCGGTTCATGGGTGAAACCGCACGGAAGGCTGACGCCGCAAATGCCCGCCAAATTGCAGGAAATTGTGAAAATATCCGAAAGATACATCTGCAAAGGATCGTCCGTCTTTTCGCCGATTTTAAAGGCCGGCGTCGGGCTGGTGGGAGTGATCACGGCATCGACTTGGGCGAAGGCGTTGAGAAAATCCTGCCGGATGAGCGTGCGCACTTTCTGGGCGCGCAGGTAGTAGGCGTCATAGTAACCGCTGCTCAGGACGTAAGCGCCCAGGATGATGCGGCGCTTGACTTCGGCCCCGAAACCGGCCCCGCGCGTTTTGCAGTAAAGATCGATAGGATCGGCGCCATCGACGCGCAGTCCGTAACGGACGCCGTCGAAACGGGCGAGGTTGGCGCTGGCTTCGGCGGTGGCCACAATGTAATAAGTCGCCACGGCGTAATCGGTATGGGGGAGCGAGATTTCCACGATTTCCACCCCGAGTTTTTCAAAATGTTTGACAGCCGCCTGCACGGCCGCGCCCACTTCCGCATCCAATCCGCCGATCATGTATTCTTTGGCCAGGCCGAGCTTCAACCCCTTGATACGGCCATCGAGCGCGGCGGTGTAATCCGGCACGGGCTGTGGGACGCTGGTGGAGTCGCGCGGGTCTTGTCCGCTGATGACGCCCAGAACGGTGGCCGTGTCGCGTATGTCCCTGGCAAAGCAGCCGATTTGATCGAGAGACGAGGCAAAAGCCACCAAACCATAGCGCGAGACGCGCCCGTAGGTGGGTTTGAATCCCACGCAGCCGCACAAGGCCGCGGGCTGGCGGATGGAACCGCCGGTGTCGGTGCCCAGCGCGGCGATGCATTCTTCGGCCGCCACCGCCGCCGCCGAACCGCCGGAAGATCCGCCGGGGATGCGGGAGACGTCCCACGGATTGCGCGTGACGCCAAAGGCCGAATTCTCAGTGGAACTGCCCATGGCAAACTCATCCATGTTCAACCGTCCGAAGACAATTGCGCCCGCCTCCTGCAATTTTTCAATGACGGTGGCGCTGTAGGGGGAAATGAAACTGCCGAGTATCTTCGACCCGCAATTGAGCGGCTGTCCGCGCACGGCGATGACATCCTTGATGCCGATGGGCACGCCCAGCAGTGGTTTCTGCGCTGCGCCGCGGGCGATGGCCCGGTCGGCGGCGTCGGCCTGGGCCAGGGCATCGGCGGCATCGTAACTGATGAAGGCATGAATTTGGCCATCGACCTTCTGGATTTGATCCAGGCAGGCCTGCATCGCCTCGCGCGCGGAAACCTCGCGGCTGCCCAATCTGGCGGCCAGTTGGGAAATCGTCAATTGGTTCAACATGGGCCGGTTCATTCCACAATCTTTGGAACCAGGAAAAGCCCGTTGGCGCTAGCCGGGGCGTTGCGCAGGGCCTCCGCCGTGGGCAGCGACGGGCGCACCTCGTCGGCGCGAAACACATTGACCAGGGGCACGGCGTGGGCCGTCGGCTCGATGCCGCTCACATCCAGTTGATTGAGCTTCTCGATGTAGCCGAGGATGTTGGAAAGCTGGGCGCCGAATTTTTCCTGCTCTTCGGGAGTGAGCGCGATGCGCGCCAAGTGCGCCACATATTGAACGTTAAAATCTCCAGCCATGGTCGGGACCTATTCCTCGTCGAATTTGCGTTTGATCAGGCTTTCCAGTTCGGACAGCGCCTCCTGGCAATCCTCCCCTTCGCAATGGACCGACAGGGTGCTGCCGGGGCCGGCGGCCAGCATCATCAAGCCCATGATGCTTTTGCCGTTGACCTGTTCGCCATCCTTTTCCACCAGGATGGTGCAGGAGAAGCGATTGGCGGTTTTTACAAACATGGCGGCCGGGCGGGCGTGGATGCCCAATTTGTTGATCACAACAAATTCGCGCCGCATGGCGTGCTTGCCGCCGGGTTTCTTCGCACTACTCATTGCCTGTAATGTTGGACTCTGCCGAGGACTTATTCCAATGAATTATATCTTAATGTTGCCGGCCATTTGCGCAATCAACCGGTCGTTCAATTCCTTGGCCGGGTTCTGGCCGGAAGACTTCAGCTTGATTTGAAAAGCCGCCACTTCGATCAACCGGGCCAGATCGCGCCCGGGCCGCACGGGAATGATGATGTGCGGCACCTCGATGCCCAGGATTTTCACAAATTGCTGTTCCATGCCTAGGCGTTCCACATCGGGCACTTCGTCCCAAGCCTTCAACGTGACGACCAAATCAACCCCCTTCTGGCTGCGAATGCTCCTGACCCCGAACATCGAAGCCACATTGATGATGCCAATGCCGCGCACTTCCATGTGGTTGCGGGTGACCTCGGCGCTGGTGCCGATGATTTCCCGCCCGTCCAGCAGCGTCACGCGGGTGATGTCGTCGGAAACCAGGCTGTAGCCGCGTTCGATCAGGGCCAGCACGCTCTCGCTTTTGCCGATGCCACTCTCGCCGCGAATGATGACTCCGACGCCGAGGATATCGACCATGCTGCCCAGTTCGCTGGTGCGCGGGGCGAACAACATCTCCAGGGCCAGGGTGGCCAGGTTGATGAACTTCATCGTGATCATCGGGGTGACGAACACCGGCACTTGCGCCGTCTCGGCGGCGCGCAGAAAGACTTTGTCCGGCTGCAAATCGCGCGAGAAAACGACGGCGGGAATTTTGAATGAAAACAAATTGGCATAGCGCTTGGCGCGTTCGGCGGGAGGCAGTGTTTTCAAGAAACACGTTTCGGCATTGCCAAAGACCTGCAAACGTTTGCTGGCAAAATAGCGCGTGAACCCGGCCAGGGCCAGTCCCGGCCGGTTGACGGTGGGTTCGCGGATGATGCGTTTGAGGCCGCTGGCGCCGGCCACCAATTTCAATTCGAGGCTCCGGGCTTCGCCGGTGTAAAGTCGTTCGACTGTAATCGTATCGCGTTGCATGAGGGCCGCATCATAGAAAAAGAACGGCCCAATGTCCAAGCAGGAATGACCGGGGAAACTTCAGCTACAATTGCGGCACAATCTGCTTCAATCCCTCAATACGTGGCAGGTGTAGCCGCCGGGATTTTTCATGAGATACTTTTGGTGGTATTCCTCCGCCGGATAGAATGTCGTGGCCTGCGTAATCTCGGTTGTGATTGGCTTGTCGAACTTGCCCGATTTGTCCCACCGCGCCTTGACGCGCTCGGCGGTCTGTTTCTGCGCTTCGCTGGTGTAGAAAATGGCCGAGCGATATTGCGTCCCCACGTCGTTGTGCTGCCGGTTCAGCGTGGTGGGATCATGCATGCGAAAGAAATAATCCAGCAACGTCTCGTAACTCAGCCGTGCGGGATCGAACACGATCTGCACCGCCTCGGCATGACCGGTGGTGTGGCTGCAAACCTCTTCGTAGGTCGGGTTCGCGGTATGGCCGCCAGTGTAACCCACGGTAGTTTCGACGACGCCGGGAATCTTGCGGATGATCTCCTCCATCCCCCAGAAGCAACCGCCCGCCAGGATGGCCGTCTCGCGGACCGGGGCCTTGACCAAACCGGCCTTCACGAACGGTTCGAGATACCGGCCATACCCGGCCTGGTCCATCTGATCGACGGGAATGAATTTCAGCGCCGCGGAATTAATGCAGTAACGCAAACCCTTTTCTCCCGGTCCGTCGTTGAACACATGGCCGAGATGCGAATCCGCCATTTTCGAACGCACCTCCGTCCGCTCCATGCCCAAAGTGGCGTCTTTCTTCTCGACGACGTCCTCGGCTTGCAGCGGCTGCGTGAAGCTCGGCCAGCCCGTGCCGGAATCAAACTTGTCCAGCGAACTGAAGAGCGGCTCGCCCGACACCACGTCCACGTAGATGCCTGGCTTGTGATTGTCCCAGTAGGCGTTATGGAACGGCGGTTCCGTGCCGCACTGTTGTGTGACTGCGAATTGCTCCCGGGACAGTTTCTCTTTCAACTGCGCCGCCTCCGGTTTCTTGAAATCATTCATGCGTTCTGCTTCGTAGTTTGGGTTGTTTGTCGTTTCTGAGCGTCCCTGGCGTTCCAGGGCGGCAATGCCAGCCGCCAACAATACGGCTGCCGCGATTAATGTAACTCTGCCTGGGCACATAAGCGTTCCTTCCATTCAGTTTAACTCACATTCAAGACTATTTCATGCCGAAATTCCATTCCGGCCCCATAAACATGAGTCGCGTGTCCCGCCGAAATCTTACAAATGAATGTAAAAAGCTGTGGTTTTCATCCAGCCGCAAAGACGTGGACGGCTTGCTTTTCCGGCTTGAACAACTAATTTCTGCCTGTGGATGCGGACGATGATTCAACCATGAGCCAGCCGCCGCCGGAAGGCGCGGAAGCAACGCCCGGCCTGTCCGACCCGGAACGGTGGGTGGAACTTCACGGCGATTACCTTTTCAGATACGCGATGATGCGTCTGCGCGACGCCACCAAGGCGGAGGACGCGGTTCAGGACACGTTCCTCGCCGCGCTGAAAGGAGGCAAAAACTTCGCCGGTCGGTCGGCGGAGAAGAGCTGGCTGGTCGGCATCCTGAAAAACAAAATGTGCGATTATTACCGAAAAGCCGGCCGGGAAACCCCGTTCACGGACCTGGAGTTTTACTCGGACGAAGAGAGCGGCCGATTTGTCCCGGATGGCCTGCTCAAAGACAGTTGGATCCACGAACTCGGACCGCAAGAGTGGGCCAATCCCGGCGCCAGCCTGGACAGGGAAAGCTTCTGGCAGACGTTTCGCGATTGCGCGAACAAGCTGCCAAAGAAAGTCGGCGCTGCGTTCACTATGCGGGAGGTCGACGACATCGAGGGCAGGGAGATTTGCGCCATGCTGAACATTTCTGAGAGCAATTTATGGGTGATGTTGCATCGCGCGCGCATGGCGTTGCGCCGCTGCATGGAAGTGAACTGGTTTGAAAAAAAGGACGCGCTGAAATGAACCCGGCATGTGTTGGCACGACATTGGCGGCGAAAAACATCGTAAGGTTTCGCGCCGTCTCTGCGACGAACTGACTGGCGGCGCTGCGTTCGCTGGCGGAAAACAAAATGAATTGGCCCTCTAATGTTGTCAAAAGCCTCTTCGGAATGCTGGGCGATCTTTCGCCCAGTTGCAAGGAGGCCATCCGCCTGCAATCGGCCGCGCTCGACCGCAAGCTTACGCCAACCGAGAGGTTCGGCTTGCGGCTTCACCTCGTATTGTGCCAATGGTGCCGCGCTTATGGCAGGCAGGTCGCGTTTCTGCGCTCGGCGGCCAGGGAGCTTGCGCAGGACGACCGGCATCCACAGCTGCAGGCGCTGTCACCTGAAGCCCGTGAGCGCATCAAACGAATTCTACGATCCGGCAGGGAATAAGTTTTCTCGATGACAATTCCCGCAACAGCTGCGCATGCCCGGTCAGCCACCTTTGCGTTTGGGTTTTGAAAACGGATTGACCACCGGCACACCGGTGTGGCGGACGCCCTCTTCGTCCCGGCTGATCACTGTCAAACCGTGGACCAGCGCCGTCGCGGCCAGCAAAGCGTCCAGGATCGCAACCGGCTGCTGCAACCCCAATCTTCCCCATTGGTCCGCCACCTTTTCGTCCACCGGCAACACACGGTCGGCAAATTCGGTGGCAATCCACAGCAGCCATTTCTCCAACGCCCGCGCTTGAACCGGGTCGCGAAGGCGAATCCTCTCGATCCCCTGCCGTATTTCTCCCAGCACCAGCACGCTGATGAACAGTTCCTCCTCGGCGGTTTCTTCAAACCATTGCCGCACGCCGGCGTCACAACGTTGCTCCTTGCGCAATTCGCTCAGGACATTCGTATCCAGCAGGCAACCGCTCATAGCTCAATCGCCCGTTCCAGTTGCGGACCACGCTCAAAATCCGCATCCTTGCCAACGTCGGGCATGGCCAGCAGGGCTTCCTTGAAGGACTTCCGCTTGCCCGTCTTTCCGAGCAACGACTCCCGCAGGATGCGCCGATGTTCCTCCTCCATCGAAACCCCATGCGTGCCCGCCTGTTGTTTCAGTTTCCTGACGACCTTTTCTTCGATTTGCCTGACAATGAGTTGTGGCATATTTCATCCATTCCAATTCTGCTATCAATGCTAGCACAAATCGCCCGTAAAGGGAAGAGAAAAATCGCTGCTTGACTGACGGAGCGGTGGTCAAACTTTGGCTCGAAAGCCGATTTGCGCCCTGTGCGAAAATCGGCGCGTAATGAAGGTTGCCAAGCGGCGTTCCGCTTCACTACTATCCCGCTTCTATGAGATGGATTTCAATCGCGGCGCTCTTCCTCGTCCTGACCCTGCCCGCCCTGGCCGCCGGATCGGACGAGCAGTATCTGGATATTTACAACGAGATTCTCCAGGCGGACGCTTTGCTGGAAAGCGGCCATTCGGAAGCCGCCGCCGCCCGCTACCTCCAGGCCCAATCCGATTTGCAGAAGCTCCAGACCGAGCATCCCACTTGGAATCCGGATGTCGTGAAATTCCGCCTTGATTACGTGGCGGAGAAACTTCAGCCGCTTGGGCAGAATCTGCCAGCAACCAATACGCCGTCTGCCGTCGAGCCGGCGCCGGTTCAACCCGCCCCCGCCTCCCAGCCGGCCGCCGCGCTTTTGGCCCGGCAGATCGCCGGACTTCAGGAACAAATCCGCTCCCTGACCGAGGCCAACGCGGAATTGCAGGGCAAACTCAAGGAGGCGCTCTCCGTGCAGCCCGCCGCCGTTAGTCCCGCGGAACTGGCCAAGGCGGAGGCAAAGATCGTCGTGCTGGAAAAGGAAAGGGATTTGCTGTCCGTTGCCCTCGAGCAGCAGAAGAACGCCCGCGCCGGCGCGATTACCGCGGCAAAGACCGCAGCCGTCAGCGATGAAATCGCGTCCTTGAAGGCCCGCGCCGCGGCTGAAGAGAAGAATTTTCAGTTGGAAATCGCCCGGTTGAAAGAAGCCGCGGCTGATTCGAAGACGAAACTGGCCGCCGCCAATCAGGAGTTGCAGGCGTTGAAGTCAAAGGACTTGGCGGAAGGCGCGAAGCAGGCTTCAGAGCAACGCGACCAGTTGAAGCAACAATTGTCTGAAATCTCGAAGGACGAAGCGGAAATCGCCCGCCTGAAAGAATCCCTGGTCGAAGCCGGGAAGAAACTGGCCGCCGCCAACAATGAGCTGGACGCGCTGAAAGCGACGCGCGCGGCGGAAGCGCAGCCAGCGGAGAGCATGAAATCAATCACCGAGGAGCGGGACAAATTGAAGGAGGAATTGGCCGAGCGCTCAAAAGATCTGGCGGATGCCGAGGCACATGGCAACCAGGAATTGTCGCGTTTGCGCGCATCGCTGGAACAAGCCGTGCAGCAGCGGGATGAATTGGAAAAGAAACTGTCCGAGGCCCTGGTGGCGCAAGCGTCCCCCGTTCCTGCCAGCACGGAAACCCCTGCCATGGCCCAACAAGTGGAACAACTCCAGGCCCGAATTGCCGTTCTTGAGGCCAATCCCGTTCCTTACACTGCGGAGGAATTGGCCCTTCTGGAAAAGTCTCCCGCGCCCCCGGCTGCCGCGGCGCCGGCTGTCCCGCCCGCCACGGCCTCTGCGTCTCCGGCCGTTGCTCCGCCGGCAACGCCGGTTGTTGCCCCGCCGCCTGCGCCGACAGCCGCGTCGCCCGCCGTTCCACCTGCTAATGTCCCGGCGCCTGCCCTTCGACCCAGGCATGTTTATTCGAGCATGGATTTGCCACCGGGTGCCGGCGCGTTGTGGGCGGATGCCTTGCGCGCCTCGATGGAGCGCGATTACGAGACCGCCGAACAAAAATTCAAGGACGTGCTGCGCCAGGATGAAACCAACGTCTATGTCCTGGCGCATCTGGCCGAGGCGCAATTGGCCGACAGCCATCTGGCGGATTGCGAGAAGACCGTGCGACGCGCCCTAGCGGTGGATCCCAATGACCCGGCCAGTTTGTACGCGATGGGTCTGCTGCGCTACCGGCAGGACAAGCTGGATGAAGCGCAGGCCGCCTTGAGCTTGTCGGCCGAATACAATCCCACCAATGCCGCCACGCAGAATTACCTGGGCTGCGTGCTGGCGGCGCAGGGCCTTCGGCCGGCGGCGGAGACGGCGTTGCGCAAGGCTCTGCAGAGCGATCCGGAGTACGCCGATGCGCATTTCAATCTGGCGGTCGTTTACGCCGGCAACAAACCGCCGTCACCGGAACTGGCCCGCTGGCATTACAAAAGGGCCATAGCCATGGGCCACGCCAGAAGCGCCAGCCTGGAAAAGTTGATGGGGGAAAATCCGTAAAAAAATGCAAAAATATGAAAATCAATGCGCCTGATCTGACACAAAGAGCGCCGCGCAGCCCGCGAGTCCGGCTGGGCGGCTTCGCCATATTGCCACGTATGCTTGACAAAGGCCGCGCCACGATTGCTGGCAAGGCGGGTGAATACCATTTCAATTGCCCGTTGGACCAGCAGTTCCTCGGCTTCGTTGGCATCGACGCGATGCAATTGAAGAAGCAACTGGCCCTCGGCAAGGGCGATGGGGAAATGCTCGATTGGATTCTGGCCCATGCCAAGAAGAAGCGTTCCGCAATTGAAATCGCCGCCTGGTCGGCGTCGCAGGAGCAGCGGAGCGCGACCGACGTGGAGACGCGGAAGTTCTTCAACGACTATCACGCCAAGATCGCGCCCAAACGCAAGGATGTCGGCACGTGGTTCGACATTCTGGACATCGACGATTTCGTGACATTCGGTGGCAAACCGTAACAAGCGCCTTCAAGCCTGCGGCTCCGCGAGGCGGCGCAGGTAGTCGAAAGAAAAAAGGCCCGTGGCATGGCCGTCGGCCCAAACCGGCTGAATGGCGTAGCCGCCCACTTTCTCGATGCGCTGGAGTTGGAATGATCGGGGGGAAAGCGGCTGGTCCGGGCCTTTGTGGAGGTTGCCCATGACGTCGCGTTCGCCCATGCAGCCGGCGCAGGGGCAGGCCCGGCGGAGTTTCTCCACGGGAATGAAGCTTTCCACGCCGTCATCCCATTTGATGGCCAATTCCGAGCCAATTTGTTGAAGATCAACAGGATACATGCAATTCATCCCTCAGGGCAGTTGCCGGCTGTAGTCGATCGTTCCGCCTAATTGTTGATATTTCGTGAAGGCGGGGTAGAAACAACTGCGCGCAGAGCCAAGGGCCTGTTGCGCCACCGCGACGGCTTGGTCGGCGGCTTGGTATTGAGCCAGCACACTGGCGTAAGTGCTTTGGTCCGGCGCTCTTCGCGGATGCCAGTAAGCGTGCAAAGCGGCGCGCTTTCGCTCGGCGGTGGAAACCGCGTCGGTGGCCCTGCGCACGGCGCCCAGTTGTTGCTGCACCAGTTGATCGGCCCGGGCCAGGTCGGTCATTTTTTGCCAGGCATCGGCATCGACCTGCACGGTGGGCGCAACCGGCGTGGCCGGGGCGCTGCCAAACTGCTTTCTAACCACCGAAGCCCCCACCAGCAGGGCACCCACGACCATAAATGGCACCAGACACACCAAAGCCATGCTCCAATGCTTGAACCGCTGCAGCGGGGCAAGAAAGCGAAAGCAAGCAAGGAAATCAAAAAGCCATTTTGATTCGCGGGCCTCCTCGGGATGACGGATGCGCAAGGTCGTTCCTCCGACGTTGGGAGGAATGGCCGGGAACGTGACTATTTTCCCGCAAATTGGACAAATCATCTGCTTTCCACAGTAGCCCGCTGTGTACTCGATATGCTGCCCGCAAAAGGGACAGGAATGTTTGTAGGAATCCATGACCGCCTAACCAACGCAATCCACGGCTCATCCATGGAATGTCCGCCTTGCAGACGCAGAGTTCCAAGCTTAATTTTTCGACGCCTGTCTTATACTCTAAAGAAGGACAGGGCGACAGCAAAATCTTCGGGCAACGGCGCGGCAAAGGTCATGCGCCGATGGGTGCGGGGATGGATCAGGCCGAGTTTGGCGGCATGAAGGAGCTGGCGGGGCGCCACGTAGCCGCTGGCCTGTTTGAGCCGCAGATTCTGGCGTTTGCCGTAGATCAAATCCCCCAGCACGGGGCAGCCCAGATGTTCCAGGTGAACGCGGATTTGATGAGTCCGTCCGGTGTGCAGGCGCAGCTCGACACGCGCCACGTCCTTCAATTGTTGCAACACCCGATAGCTGGTGTGCGCCTGGCGTCCGCCGCCGGCGGTGACCGCCATGCGCTTGCGCTGGACGGCGTGGCGGGCGATGGAGGTGATGATCTCACCTTCGGCCCGCGGCATCCGGCCGCAAACGATGGCCTGGTAAACCTTCAGCACCTGGCGGCCCGCGAATTGTTCGGACAATGCCAGGTGGGCGGCGTCGTTTTTGGCCACCACCAGGCAACCGCTGGTATCCTTGTCAAGACGATGCACAATGCCGGGGCGGGCCACTCCACCGATGCCGCTGAGCCGCCCGGCGCAGTGGTGCAGCAAGGCGTTGACCAGCGTGTGCGTTGCGTGCCCGGCGGCGGGATGAACCACCAGCCCGGCCGGCTTGTTCAGCACCAGCAGATCGTCGTCCTCGTGCAGAATGTCCAGGGGAATGTCCTCCGCCTGGGCCTTGTCGGCGCGGGCTTCGGGCCAGCAGACGGAAATCGTTTCTCCGGCGCGCGGATGATGGGCCGGTTTCGCCGGGCGCCCGTTGACCTGAATGCGGCCTTCCTCAAGGAGCCGTTGAATGGCGACGCGCGAGACGGAGGGGAACTTGGCGCGCAGGAAGGTGTCCAGCCGTCCGAGGGGGAGCGATTGGCCAACGGTAAAAATCGTTGGAGGGTCGGCGGACATTTCTCAGTGGCCAGCGCGGGAGGCGTCGTGGGCGGCTTCACTGCGTTTGGGCGCGCCTTCGCCGCCGTCGGAATCGTGTTTCCAGGACACCAAAATCAACAGACCGACGCCGAGACAAATCGCGCTGTCGGCCACGTTAAAGGCGGGGAAGCCGATCTCCTCCCCGCTGCGCCGGATCAGATAGAAGCGGAGAAAATCGATCACTTGATGATAGTGCAGCCGGTCAAAGAGATTGCCGGCGATGCCGCCAAAAATCAGCCCCAGGGAAATCTGGCCCAAGGGCAAATGGATGTAGAAATGACGCCGCCAGGCGAACAAAATGACCAGGGCCAGGACGGAAACGGCGGCCAGCGAATCGTTGCGGCCGTGAAACAGGCTCCAGGCCGCGCCGGTGTTTTCCCAGTGGACGAACTTGAAGAAGCCTTCGATGACGACCCTTTCCTGGGTGGGGCCGAGGAAGCGCAGGACGAGGAGCTTCGCGGCCTGGTCAAGCACAAAGACAACCAGTGCGATCAGGGCCATGCGGCGGTGGGCGATCCAGGTCATCGTTTCGTGTAAACCACTTTCGTCCCCGCCAGCAAATCGTGCAAGGCCCGTTTGTCGGGCCGCAGGGCGATCAGGAGATAGCCGGAAAAGAAAAAGAGGTCGCTCACCCGCGCCGCCAGCCAGCGCAGCAAGGCGCGGCCGTAACCAATCGGCGAACCGTCCAGCATGGTGATTTTCGCCCCGATGGCCATCTTGCCCACCGTGGCGCCAAACCGGCCGTTGAGCAGCACTTCATAGAGCAGGAAAACAGGATAAAACACCGCCAGGATTTTACTCGACCAAAGCTGTTCGTTATACTGTTCCAGCGAGGCCTGGGTCAGCGGATGGGGCACGACGGGCAGTTGCCAATGCTGCGGGCCAGCGAGCGGACTCCAGACCGCGACGAAAATAAAGCTGATCAGAACCAGATCGATGATATGCGCCGCAAGCCGCATCCAGAATCCGGCCGGCGGCAGGAGAGCGCCGGCGACGGCGGCCCGGGAGACATGCTGGCGCGCCAGATCCTCGAGCAGCTCCGTGTAGCGGTCTGCGGGCGACCAGAACGACAAATCACTGCGCCAGACTTTGGTCATGGCGGCGACGCGCCCGTCGCGGATCCAGTTCTTCAACTCCGCCAGCGGCGCCGGTCCGTACTCCGCGCCATCGCCCCCGATGATTTTATATTGGTTGTCCATAGCCGCCAACAGGGGCCGGTGATTTCAGTGTTCAGCCCGCAAACCCCAATCGTAATATGCCCGCCAGCGAAGGGCAAGCCGGGGGTGAAACCCCTTTGCATGCGGGCGCAAATCAACTTTTCTCAGTGCCTTGGGCGCGAACCACCCGTTTCTCTTTTCATGGCGCTGTTGGCTTTCCTGAAGGTCGAAAGCGCTTGGAGGTTCGATTTGATGCAGGCAACCTCTCCTTCGAGTTGTGAAGCGTTCGTGATCGTGATGCCCGTCCAGCGTTCAATTGCCATTGGCATCATGCGTGCTAACCTGCGTAGCCAGCGCTGACGGTACATCCATCTTTGCGAATTTCGTGAGCACCCTTAAATCACCCGTCAACGACGAGCGATTTTCGTATAACGCCGTCAAGCTTTGGCAGCCATTAACAACATAATAGTTCCCTATCTTGATTTTATCCGCGGTAGATTCAAGTGATTCGCAAATTACTGTAATGCCGTTGTGAAAAAGCGGAAATAATTTATGAGTTCCAGGATCTTTAATGCTGCTAACGATATCTCTGTTAACTTGTGTGTTCCCGAGAGACCCGCGCACATTATAGTCGAACAATGACTGATCGGCGATGCCACGTAGAGCAGTAAGCTCCGCTGCCTTGATTGGCGCAATCAACGACTTTGTGTGCGCGTCCACAATATATTCGGAAACTGAAAAACCAGAAACATCAAATTCTGCGGTTGTTGCTACAACCTTGTTTCGTTCATCAGAGATATAGGTCGCCTGAAGGATTTGTTCCCCCACAAAAACGAGTTCAGGCGCGCAGTTAATAAATGCCTTTCCGTTTGCGTCGATGTCAACATTTGTAAGAAAAATGCCTTTTAATGTGTGAGTCTTCCTCTTTGCAACCAGGTCAAGACGGCGGATTAAATTAGCAACATCAGCTTTTCCGGCGGATTTTAGCAAGTTCTGTATCGAAACGTCATCTTTGAATTGAGATAATGTTCCTTGAAATTCCTTCAACGAAGCATCCCCAACTGAACTCTTCGCTTTTTGCGAAATTCGCGATTGAAAGACGTAGACGCAGGCTTCAGACTCATTAATGTAAATTCCATCTACGCCTTTGTCACCTTTTTGGTCGCAGACCGAATCAATCGCGTCAACCGTATCTAATCTGTAATAGTTTTCTAAATACCAGACCAGAAACGATGCGCTCTCTGTGCGTTTGGGATCAAGATGCTCTGGAAATAGATCCAAGATTGCCGGATATTTCAGGTCCAATTTTGCGCTCATGGAGATATTGTGCCTGCGAGGTGTGAGGCGGACCCCATCCTTTAGACCACGGAGCACTGAAAATAAGCGCGACTTTTACGGCTTGCTGTCACTTCTATTTTTAGTTGTCTGCCGTTCATTCCGAGTTTCAAAACCCTTTCGAAAAGAG
>JBKQUS010000008.1:0-93931 GCA_052325505.1 Limisphaerales bacterium | reverse complement strand
CCCTGGGCCGCCTTCTGCTCCTGAAACGACATGCCAATGTAGTCGTAACCCATCTCCGGCGGCATGGTCTGGGCGAACACTTCCTCCAGGGCCTTTGTCGCCTGGTCGGAACTGTAACCGGGCGCCGCCGTGCCGTTGAGCTGCGCGGAACGAAACAGATTGTAGCGCATGGTGAATTCCGGCCCGGAAATGGACTTGGTGGAAGTCAGGGATGACATGGGAATGGATTCGCCCTCATGGTTGCGCACGTAAAACAGGCCCAGGTATTCCGCGCGGGTCCGGTAGGCGCCTTCGGCTTCCACATAGACCTGCCACTGCCGGCCAAACCGGTTGAAATAGTTGACAAAATACCCGCCCATGAAGGTTTGCAGGGTCTTATAGACCTCCGTCAGGTCCACTCCCTGTTTCAGGACCCGGTCCCGGTCCACCGCAACGCCAAGCTGGGGCACAGCCGGCAAGAACGGGGTGTTGATGCTGGCAATCTCAGGACGCTTCCGCGCCGCTTCCATATACTTGACTACGTTGGTGGCGAGAAACGGAATATCTTTTCCGGCCCGGTCCTCCAGCACCATGGTGAAGCCGCCGGCCGTCCCGACACCGGCGATGGCGGGCGGCGGGAAGGCGAAGGCAATCGCCTCTGGAAAGCGGGACAATTTCCGGCCCAGGCCCGCCTTGATGGCCTGGTAACTTTCTTCGGGCCTGGTTCGCTTGCTCCAGTCCTTCAGGCTGACCCAAAAAGTGGCGCTGTAAGTGTTGCGCGTGAAACTCAAAAGATTGAAGCCGGCCACGGTTGTGCAGCTCTCGACTCCCGGCGTGGCCAGGACCATGTCTTCAACCTTCTTGCAGGCAGCCACGGTGCGGTCCATGGAAGCGGCGAAGGGGAGTTGAACGCTCACGTAAAGAAAACCCTGATCCTCCTCCGGCAGGAAGGCGGTCGGGAGCGTTTTGCCAGACCAGGCGGCGGCCAGCGCCACGAGGCCAAGGAGCAAAAGGCTGAACGCGGATTTGCGAATCAGGGTCCGGCAAACCCCAACATAGCCATGCGTAAGCCTTTCATACCCGCGGTTGAACCAAATGAAAAACAGACCGAGAGGGCCTTTGGTTTTTTCCCGCGGCCGCAGGAGCAGCGCGGACAAGGCCGGGCTGATCGTCAGCGCGTTAAAGGCCGAGAGGAGCACGGAGATGGCAATGGTCACGGCAAATTGTTGATAGAGCCGGCCCGTAATGCCGGGAATGAAAACCGTGGGCAGAAACACCGCTGACAGAATCAGCGCGATGGCCACCACGGGACCGGACACTTCCTCCATCGCTTTAATCGTGGCCTCTTTGGGCGGCATTCCTTCCTCGATGTGGTGTTCCACCGCTTCGACCACCACAATGGCGTCATCCACCACCAGACCGATGGCGAGAACCAGACCGAAAAGCGAAAGAGTATTGATGGAGAATCCCAACATGGGGAACACCGCGAATGTCCCAATCAGTGAAACCGGAACCGCCGCCAGTGGAATCAAGGCCGCCCGCCAGCCTTGGAGGAAAATAAAAACCACCAGCATCACCAGCGCCAGCGCCTCCCAAAAGGTCTTGCCGATTTCACGAATCCCTTCGGTCACAGACTTCGTGGTGTCAATAGGAATTTTGTAGTCAATGTCGGATGGAAAACGGGTCTTCAATTCTTCCATGAGCTTTTTCACCCCTTTTTCGGCTTCGATGGCGTTGGAGTTGGGAAGTTGAAACAAGGCAAGAATGGCCGATGGTTTGCCGTTATAATGGCCTTCCACGTCGTAATCCGCCGCGCTTAATTCAACGCGGGCCACGTCCCTCAAGCGCACCACCGCCCCGTCCGGCGTGGCGCGGAGAACAATGCTGCCAAATTCGTCCTCCGTCGTCAGCCGGCCTTGCGCGAGCACGGTGTAAGTGAATTCTTGTCCGGGCGGGGTGGGACGACCGCCAATTTTGCCGGCTGGATTGACGGTGTTCTGGCTGTTGACGGCGTTGATGATCTCCGGAACGGTGATATTGAGTTTGGCCAGTTGGTCCGGTTTCACCCAAATCCTCATGGCATACTGCCCGGCGCCAAAGATCGTCACCGAGGATACTCCCACCACCCGGCTGAGAGGGTCACTCAAATTGATGTAGGCGTAGTTGGCCAGGAACCCGGCCCCGCGCGAGCCTTTGGGCGAATTGAGCGAGAGGATCATGAATGGGGCAGAGAGGGATTTTTGGACCGTCACCCCGAAGTTGCGCACGTCGGCGGGCAACTGCGGTTCGGCCTGGGCGTAGCGCAACTGGGTCAGAACTTCGTCGATGTTCGGGTCAGTCGCGAGATCGAAGTTCACAAACAACCGCATCAAACCATTGTTGGCGTTGACGGAGTACATGTAGTTCATGTTGTCCACGCCGCTCATTTGTTGTTCGATGGGTGTGGCGACGGAGGCCTCGATGGTCTGGGCGTCGGCGCCAACGTAATCTGCTTGAATGAAAATTTCAGGCGGCACCACCTTCGGGAATTGCGCGATGGGCAGTGAGAGCATCGTGACCAGACCCACAATGACCAGGATGATGGAAATCACCATGGCAACGATGGGCCGGTTGATGAAGAATTTTGACATGGCCTAGCGGCTTGGTGGCCCGTCGCCCGTTTGGGCGATGGACTCCGGAACAAAAGTCGTCGGGTTGACCGCCACTCCGTCACGGACTTTTTGGAGGCCTTCCACCACAACGCGCTGGCCTGGCTCCAGGCCTTGAGTGATGACCCAGAGGCTGCCGCTTCGTTCGCCAACGCGCACGGGCTGGATGTGGACTTTATTGTCCTGATCCACAACGGCGACCTGATAGGCGCCTTGTAATTCCGAGACGGCGCGTTGCGGCACCAGTAGAGCGCCGCGATTTACATCGAACTTTACCTGCACCCGCACGAACTCGCCGGGCCGAAGCGCGCCGTCGGGATTTGGAAAGAGAGCCTCCAATCTGAGCGCTCCGGTGGTTGGACCGATTTGCCGGTCCGGGGCATAAATTCTTCCGGTGTGGGAATAGACGGTTCCATCAGCGAGGATCAATTGAATCTCCAGTTGCTTGAGGCGTTCCTGGCGGTCATTTTCCCTGGTGAACAGCCTGGCAAAGTTGATGTAAGCCTGCTCGGTGACATTGTAGTAGGCTTTGATCGGGTCGATGGTGGACACGGTTGTCAATTCGCCCGTGGAAGGTCCAACCAGGTCCCCAATCTGTGCTTTCGCGATGCTGGCGATCCCGTCAATTGGCGATACAATCTTCGTGAACCCCAGATTCAACTGGGCCTGCTCCACTTGGGCTTTAGCGGACAATACGGCTGCCTTTGCTTCCAAATTGGCTTGGACGGCATCGTCGTATTCCTCCTGGCTGATGGCTCTTTCTTTGACTAGCGGGGCGTAGCGCTTGACGTCCAATTCGGTCTTGCCGAGCCGGGCCTCGGCTTGGGCCAGTTCGCCGCTGGCCTGGTCAAGCGCTGCCTGGAACGGACGCGGATCAATTTCAAACAACAGGTCCCCCTTTTTGATGGCGTCGCCTTCCCGGTAATTTTGCGTCAGCAAATAACCGGTGACCTGCGCCCGGATCGTCGCGTTGACCAACCCGTCCAATGTGCCTATCCACTCGTGATAAACCGGCACATCGGCCTTTTTTACGGTGGTGACCTCCACTATCGGCGGCGGAGTTGTGGCGTGCGGCCTCTCCTTGCACCCGGCGAGGCAGAGAACTACGGCTGCGGCCAGAAATACTTCAGTTTCAGCTTTCTTAAATGATCTCATTGTATTCAATCCGCGCCACTACTGGGGCGCTTGATTATTTTATTTTTCCCCATTTTGCGGACTCACCGCAGCCCGCCGGCAACGCAGAGCGTCTCACCTGTAATCCAGCCGGAGTCCGGCGAGGCGAGAAAGACAACTGCGGGCGCGATGTCCTCCGGCTGGCCATAACGGCCCAAAGGAATGCCGCCCACCAACTCTTGAAACTGGCCCATCATACCCGCCGCGTGCGTGCCCTCGGTCTCAACAGGGCCTGGATTGATTGAATTGACCCGAATCTTGCGCGGACCGAGTTCCTTCGCAAAGGTGCGGGTCAGATTGTCCACCGCGGATTTGGTCGCATTGTAAACCGCCATGCCGGCCGGCGAGAG
Organism: Limisphaerales bacterium; assembly: GCA_052325505.1. Classification (GTDB taxonomy): domain Bacteria; phylum Verrucomicrobiota; class Verrucomicrobiia; order Limisphaerales; family Palsa-1400; genus DASRLE01. The sequence continues at coordinate 89,781 of JBKQUS010000008.1, read as the reverse complement.
AGTGCTGACGATCGAGCTGATGTTGACGATGCTGCCCCCTTCCGGCCCGAAGTGCTTGAGCGCCTCCTGCGTCGTGAGGATGAGGCCGAGGACGTTGAGATTGAAATGACGGTGGAAGCTTTCTTCGGTAATCTGGCCGAGGGGTGCGGGTTCGTAAATGCCGGCGTTGTTCACCAGAATGTCGAGCGCGCCGAATGCCTTGCTCGTTTCGGCGAAAAGCCGTCCGATGTCCGCCTGTTTGGCGACGTTGGCCTGCACCGCGATGGCCTTGCCGCCGTTGGCTGCAATTTCCGCGACGGCCCGGACCGCTCCCTCCCGAGTCGATGAGTAGTTGACAACAACGGCGGCGCCTTGCGCTCCCAGATGTTTGGCGATGGCTGCCCCGATGCCTTTGGAAGCGCCTGTGACCAACGCAACTTTGCCTGCAAGTTTGTTTGTCCGATTCGACATGTTTTTCTCCTTATTTTTGATGGTTGATAAATTCCAAGAGATCCTCGTTGACCTGGTTTTTGAGCGTCGTACACATGCCGTGCGGCGCTCCTTTGTAAACCTTGAGCGTTGCGTTCTTGATCAGTTTCACAGACAGCAACGCCGAGTCGGCAATCGGCACGATCTGGTCGTCGTCGCCGTGCAGAACCAATGTCGGCACATCTATTCGCTTCAGGTCCTCCGTTAAATCCGTCTCGGAGAAGGCCCTGATGCAAAAGTAGGAAGCAGGCAAACCGGCCATCATTCCCTGCAGCCAGAATGATTCGCGCACGCCCTCGGAGATCCTTGCGCCGGGCCGGTTGTAGCCGTAGAACGGCAGGCTGAGTTCCTTCCAAAACTGCGAGCGATCAGCGGAAACCCCGGCACGGATTTGGTCAAACACTTCAATCGGCAGGCCACCAGGATTGGCCGCCGTCTTGAGCATTAGCGGCGGGATCGCGCCAATTAACACGGCCTTGGCCACACGTTTCGTGCCGTGTCGCCCAATGTAGCGGACGACTTCGCCGCCGCCCGTGGAGTGGCCGACGTGGATCGCGTTTTTCAAATCGAGTTCTTCAACCAGTTCAGCAAGGTCGTCAGCATAGGTATCCAGGTCATTGCCGTGCCAAGGCTGGCTCGACCGGCCATGGCCACGGCGGTCGTGGGCGATGCAGCGGCAGCCACGGGAAGCCAGAAAAAACATCTGGTCCTCAAAGGCGTCCGCGCTCAGCGGCCATCCGTGGCTGAAGACGACGGGTTGTCCCGAGCCCCAGTCGTCATAATAAATCTTTGTTCCGTCCTTTGTGGTAATCGTGCTCATGATTTGTTTTCTTTCCTGTTTGTTTGCATTTCCACGGCAAAATGGCCCGGCGTTCTCAGCCTTATCAAGGGCTGTGTTTACGAATATGATTAATGGCGCTTCACCACATCATCAGCCTCCATAATATACCAAATCGTCCGATTTTCAAAAAAGAAATTCCTCACGCAGGACTTTGGAAACAACAGGGTCAGCCCGTTTGCAAGGAGCGCCTTCGCTGTTTTGCGGTCAATTGACGCGCCGGACGGATTTCAAATATGAGGTCAACTATCAGGGGCGCGCCAACAGGCAAACTCTGCACTCCATAGACCAGCCGGACGTGGCCGGCTTCCGGCCCGAAGACTTGAATAAACAGATTTGACGCTCCGTCTGCCACGGTCGCATGGTCAGCAAACTGTTCGGTCGTAGCCATCAGCACGGTCAGCTTGACGAGTTTTTTAAACCGGTCCAGATCGCCGAGATGTTGCTTCGCGGCTGCCAGCGCGTTGAGAGAAGCAATGCGCGCTGCTTCCTGCCCCTCTTTGACCGAAAGGTTCTCGCCCAGTCGGCCAGAAATGGCGAGCTTTCGATTCACCACCGGCAACATTCCACTCAGGAAGAGCAAATTCCCGGCATCCGAAGACTCGACGTAAGCCCCCAACGGTGTTGGGGGCGCAGGCAGCACGAGTCCGAGCTGGCTAATACGCGAACCCGGACTGCCTGCAACAATCTTGTTACCACTTGGCGCCGGCATGGGCTCCTCCATCAATTCGGATGTTTTCGCCATTCACCATGGGCGCCGATTGCAAGTAGAGCAAGGCATCCACGCTCTCCGAGATTTGAACCAGGCGCGGAGTCGGCGAGAGTTTTTTCAGCAGCTCGTGGTCGTCGTTGGCGTGCATGGGAGTGTTAACGACGCCGGGTGAGATCGTATTGAATCGAATCCCGTCCGTCACGTATTCCATGGCCAGGGCGCGGCTGAACGCCGGAATGGTGGACTTGGTAAGAACGGGCAGAGAAATGGGCGCGCGCGCCAGCGGCTGATCCGTCAGGACCGTAGAAATGCTGACGATGTGGCCGGATTTCTGTTTGCGCATTTGCCCGACCACCTGCTGCGTTATGAAAAAGTATCCGGCGACATTCGTGCCTATCATCACCTCAAAATCCGCGGGCGTATATTCAGTGAACGGCTTCGGCATGTAGATGCCGGCGCTGTTGACGAGGAGGTCGATGCGGCCGAAATACTTGATGGCGGCATCAGCCACCTTTATTGCCGTATCCTTTTTGCCGATGTCGCCGTCCACCAGGACAAGTTCCGCGGAGGCTTTCAACTCCTTTGATTTGCTGATCGTGCGCGAATTGCCCACCACACGGTAACCGCGTTCGAGCAGCGCCCGGGTTATCCCCAAGCCAATGCCGCTCGATGCGCCAGTAACGATGGCCGTTTGCGGTTCTGCACTTTTCGCACTCACAGCCTTTGTTCCGAACAGTCCTAAACCAGATTTATCACGACGTCGATGTTGCCCCGTGTGGCTTTGGAATACGGGCACATCTCGTCGGCGGCGTCCACCAGGGCCTGGGCGACTCCGCGCTCCAAGCCCGGCAGGCTGACGTTAAGACGTACTCGGAGGAAGAAAACGCCGTCAGTCGTGCATAAGTCTATTTCGGCGTCAATGGCCCTGTTAGCCGGGAGCGCGACCTTCATTTTGCCGGCCGCATGCGCCATGGCACTGATGAAACAGGCCGACCAACCAGCCGCGAAAAGCTGCTCCGGATTGGTGCCGTTGCCCGCTGTGCCAGGAGTCGATAGCTTGACGTCCAAGCGGCCATCGGAGCTGCGGGACGCGCCGTCCCGACCACCCGTGGTGTGCGTCTTGGCGGTGTATAATACTTTTTCGAGTTGGGTCGTTTTGGGTTCTTCAGACATTTGAATCGTATTCATTGTTGAATCTCCTTTTTTGTTTTGATGTGGCTGAGAATTGTCAAGCGGATCAGAAATCCGCGTCCAGCACGATGCGGTAACGGGCCTTGCCTGAATCAAGCCGGGCGAAGGCCTCGTTGATGGCGCTCATCGGGAAATGCTCGGTCTGCGGGACGACATCGTGCCGTACAGCGAAGTCGAGCATCGTCTCGATCGCCACCGGCGAGCCACTCGGCGAACCTGAGACACTGCGCTGCCCCATGATCAGCGAGAATGCCGCCACCGGGATCGGCTCGAGCACGGCGCCAACGATATGCAGCCGGCCGTTGGGCGCGAGCGTGCCGATCATCGCGTCCCAATCGAGCGTCGCGTTGACGGTGCTGATCAGGAGGTCGAAGCTGCCCCCCAGCTTCCTGATCGCCGCCGAGTCTTTGCTCGAGACGACGTGGTTCGCCCCAAAACCCTTCGCTTCCTCGAATTTGTTCTCGCTCGATGTGAACGCTGTCACCTCGCAGCCGTAGGCGGCGGCGAATTTCACAGCCATGTGCCCCAACCCGCCGATGCCGATGATGCCCACACGGCTGGTCGGCTTGGCGTACATAGTCAGCGGCTCGAACACGGTGATGCCCCCGCACAGGAGCGGCCCGGCTTCCGGGAAATTCAGCTTTTGCGGCAGCGGAATGGCCCAAGCCCAATGAGAGCGGACATGGGTCGCAAATCCGCCGCGATGACCGACGATGGTCGCTTGCGCTTGCGGGCAAAGGTGGTGGTTGCCCGACATGCACTCGTGACAATGCATGCAACTGCCTGAGGTCCAGCCGACACCGACGCGCTGTCCAACCTTGAGTCCCTTGGCATTGGGCCCTGCGGCTGTGATCCGGCCGACAACCTCGTGGCCAAGAATCGCGGGGTATTGCGAGAAGCCCCAGTCATTGTTCAAAACGGAGAGATCGGAGTGACACAAACCGCAGTGTTCGACGGCGATTTCAACGTCCTCGGCCCCGAGCGGTTCGCGCTCGATGGTTTCGAGTGTCATCGCCTGTTTCGGCGCTTTCGCGACCCATGCCTTACGATTCGTGGCGGAATCAGACGCCGGCTGTTTCAATTTGCTGACTGGCTCTTGAATTGATGAATTCATTGGTTCGTTACTTTGGGTCAGGTTTGCTATTTGTATCGGCGGTTGGCTGGCGCATTGTGAATCATCGTGGCGGCATATTCCACCCCCTGCCCATAAACGCCGTCGTAATTTCGGAACACCTCCAGTACTTCGTCGTAGTGTTCTTTCCGCGCCCAATCCCGTTGGAATTCAAGCAACACCTGCAGCGCGGTCACCGAAACCGCGCCCGCCTGCTCAATGCGCCGGATGGCGGCGTTATGCGCGACCAGGCTTGTCCCGCCGCATGCATCCTCCACCGCATAGACCGCATATCCATCCGTCAACGCCTGCAAGGCTGGCATGGCCAGGCAGACCTCGCTCCACAGCGCGGCGATGATGAGGTTTTTACGTCCGGTCTTCTTGACTGCGGCGACAAATTCCTTGCTGTCCCAGGCGTTCATACTGGAGCGTTCGATCGGCGTCAGGTCCGCAAACACATCGAGCAGTTGCGGAGTAATGTTCCCGCTGAAGCCCTTCGACTCCACGGAGGTCAAAATGACCGGTAATCCGAAAATCTTAGCCGCCTTGGCGAGCACGAGCACGTTATTAAGCAAGGCCTGCCGATCCACGCTTGCCACGGCAAAGAACATTTGCGGCTGGTGGTCAATGAAAATGACCGCGCCATTTTCCGGCGTTAACAAACCCTTGTCGGTTGAACTCGCGCTCATAACGTTCGGTTCCTATGTCTCGATCCGCTGGAACATCATGACCCTTCGCGCCATCCGCCGCCATTGATCATGAGAATGAACTTTCCGTAAGGGGAACGAACTGCTCCGCACTCATTCCTTAGGAGGAAGCGGCAGGGTGCGCTTACAGCTGAATCAGCCCGCGGCGGCTTCCGGCGGCGATGGCCTCGGTGCGGCTCATCACATTCAGCTTGGAGAAGATGCTACGCAAGTGTGACTTCACGGTGGTTTCGCTAATGTAGAGATTGACCCCGATTTCTTTGTTGCTCTTGCCGCGGGACAGGAGGGTCAGAACCTCCAACTCTCGGCCCGTCAGCGCTTCGTTGCTGATCCAGGCCGCGAGTTTTGCCACCAAAGCCGGCGGAATGGACGTCTGCCCGGCATGCACCCTTCGAATGCCTTCCAATAATTCCTCCCGCGGTGAATCCTTGAGCATGTAACCCTTGGCGCCGGCTTTGATCGCCCTGGAAATGTCGGCGTCTGTGTCGAAGGTTGTGAGCACGATCACCCGGGCCAAGGCATCCTGCCTGCGGATCTCATCAATCGCGCCAACGCCGTCCAAGATCGGCATGCGCAGATCCAGCAGTGCCACATCGGGGCGGTGCTTCCGCCACAGCTCAACCGCTTCGCGCCCATTGGCGGCCTCGCCTGTAACGACCATGTCAGCCTGCCGGCCGATCATCGCCACCAATCCTTCGCGGACCGTCACATGGTCGTCTGCGAGAAGAACGCGGATTTTGTCCGGGACCGCCTGCCTCTGTCGTATTTTGGACGCAGCGCTCATGGAGCTTGATTTTCCAAATGATCCTTCAATGGCAGCACAATCGATATCTCCGTGCCTGTGCCAGGCGCGCTCTGAATGATCAAATGGCCGCCCATGCCTTCCACTCGCTCGCCGATCCCGAGCAATCCGAACCCTTCGTGCCGGCTCTCGGGATCAAAGCCGCGCCCGTTGTCACGCAGATTCAGACGAACTTCGTCCGGCGAAAAAGCAAGTTGCGCGTCAAACTGACTTGCCTGGGCGTGGCGCAGCACGTTGGTCAAGACTTCCTGCCCAATGCGCAGTAAATTCTCATCCCACTCAGGCGGCAGTGGCCTCGACTGACCGACTAACACAAACCCAGCCTCCAGGCTTGTGCCAGCCGTCATCTTCTTCATCAAACTATCCAGGGCCTCGCACAAATCGCTCCCCTCGAGAGATTGCGGACGCAACGCCCGCACGGAACGCCGCGCCTCGCGCAAGCTTTCGCGGGCTAGCTCCCCCGCCCGATCAAGGTGGTGGCCTGCCTCCTTGGCAAACCCTTTGGACGTCGCATCCGCCGCCGCTTCCAACTGGACAATCACACCGGTGAAGCCCTGCGCAAGGGTGTCGTGGACATCGCGCGCCATGCGGTTGCGCTCCGCCATCACGGCTGACCGGCGGCTTTGTGCGGAGAGATGGGTCAACTGCATCGCCAGCATCGCCTGGGTCGCCAGCGCCTGGGCCAATTCCATTTCCTCGGCCCGAAACGCGCGCTTTTGGGTGAAGCGAATTCCAATAACTCCCTCTACCTGGCCGGCGATTAACATCGGAACGATCAAAATGCTGACAATGCCCTGGGCCAGCAGATGCTCACGCCATGGAAAAACCGGCCCTTGTCGAATGTCCTCCATCAGGCTGGGTTTGCCGGTCTGAAAGACTTCCGGCCACGGCCACATGCTTTGCACCGGCAAAGAAGGACTGATCGCCGCCATGAACGAATCGGATTTGGTGACGAGTTTGCCGTCCTCCAGGGCAAATGCAAAACTGAGCAAGCCGCTTACTTCATCCCGCATCCACACACTGCTGCTGTGCGCATGCAATTCGTCGGTGATGGTTCGCAACACATGCCCGACCAACCCGTCGGGCGCGGATTCCATCGCCAGCGCGTCCAAGGTGTGTGTAAGGGCAACCACCTGGCCGCGGGCCACCAGTTCCGAGGCGCGCAGAGCTTCCGCCGCCCGCTTGCGTTCGGAGATGTCACGCAGGATGACGGTGAAGACCAGTTCACCGCCAAGATCGAGTTTGGAAATGGAGGCTTCGGCGGGAAACTCGCGACCGTCCTTCCGCAGGCCAAACACCTCGCGGCGTTGTCCCATGACTCGCGCAACGTCTGGAGACTGCGCAAATTCTTCGAGATGCCTGCGGTGGGCGCTCGCGAAACGTTGCGGCAGAAGCAGATCGATTGGCTTGCCGATGACTTCGGCCTGAACGTATCCAAAAGCCTTCTCAGCGCCCCGATTGAACAATACAATGCGTTGACTGGCGTCCACCGAGATGATGGCGTCGTCGGCGATTTCGAGAATTCCCTCAAATCGGGCCTTCGCGGCGTGGATGGCGTCTTGCGACTGCTTGCGCTCGACAGCCACCGCCGCCAGATGCGTGATCTGCTCGGTGATCCGATTATGTTGCGGCAGCGGGCTGCGTGGTTCGCGGGAATAGATCGCGAAAGTGCCCAACACCCTTCCCTCGGAGGAGAGTATCGGCGTGGACCAGCAGGCGTGGAGGTTGTGCGCGAGGGCTAAATCGCGAAACTTGCCCGACAAGAGGCTGGTGGCGACATCAGAGACAATGACCGGTTCTTTGAGACAGGCGGCCCTCCCGCAGGGTGCTGTGCCGGGACCGATCAGACTGCCATCGATGGCCTTGGTGTAGCTGGCCGGGAGGCTGGGCGCTGCGCCGTGCCAGAGCCTGTTGGAATTCGGATCCAAAAGGAGAAGAGAACAAAGACAACCGCTCGAAAGTTCCTCGACCAGCCGGCATAACGCCTCCAGCAGCGCAGGAAGCGGATTCCCGGTTGCGATCATTTCGAGAACTCGCTTTTCTCCGGCGAGCAAGGCCTGCGCCCATTTGCGGTCTTCAATGTCGGTGTCGGTTCCATACCACTTGACCACGTTTCCGGACTCGTCATGCAACGGAACGCCGCGAAACAGGAACCAGCGATATACGCCGTCGAACCGTCTCAGCCGTGCTTCAAACTCTCCCGCCTGTCCGGAGGCCAGGATTGATTTCCAATAACCCAGCAGCCCGGGAAGGTCTTCGGGATTGACCGCTGCCTGCCATCTCCAGCCGCCGGCCTTCTCCAGAGTCAGCCCCGTATATTCGATCCAGCGCTTGTTCAGGTAATCGATGTAGCCGTCGGGATTTGCGCTCCAAACCAATCCGGGAATCGTGTCAATCACCAGTCGAAGATGGTCCTCACTCTGGCGCAATTGATCTTCCAAGCGTTGCTGCTCCAATTCGAGTGGCAACGGTTCGGCTGCGCTGGCGGCGCTCCCCGGCTTCTTAAGGGTCGTGTTCACGAAAACGATTAACGGCGATTCACCACACCATCAGCTTCAATAATATACTATATCATGTGGTGTCAAAAGCGAAATTCCCTGCCCGGGGACATTGATTGCTGCGAAAGCCCCCAACGGTGTCGGGGGGGGGCGGGTTCCAGTGGCACCCCCGCCGTCAGCGCCAGCGTCACCCAGGTAACGCGGAAACTGTGGAAATCCCGCACCGATGCCCGACGCACGCCCTTTCCTTTCTTCCGTTCTGCAGAATCTCGCCGCGGAGGTTTGGGCCAGGTATCTGGCTATCATCCTCGATAAATCGATTTGCGAGACGCGGGTCTGCCGGCTGCCGAATGAATGGCGGGATGCCAAAGGGAAGGCGGATTGGGACGGGGCGATGGCGAGGATGGTGTCGTCGTGGTTGGCTTTAAGGCCCATCTTCAGCAACAGGCAAAATTCATCAAGAACTCCTGCCGGTCTTACGATGAGGGCGATGTCGAAGAAGCCGTACGGATTGCAGTGGCTTTGCGAGTGTGTCTTTACGATACGCAGCGATGTGTTTCCTTGCTTACCCACCTGAGATCAAACTCGATCCCCCTTCTTTCAACGGCGGCTCCCTTCGTGGAAGATCCAATATTGTCAAATCTTTACCTTGTTCAGCCCACGACCAATATAAATCTAGCGGACGAAAGTAGCCGGGGCAGTATGCGATGCATCTGTCGCCCCCTATTGGACTTGTCGCCACGCAATGACAGCATTGCGTTTAATGAATGGTGGGAGGAAGTTGTCATTGAACACAAACAACCCCAAACCGCAATGACTCGTAAGGAATTGGTTTTGGCCGCAGCCGATAAAGATGGCGGAGCACACGTAGATAAAGAATTGAATCCCATTTATGATTTTGTCAGGTGTGGCTCCGGTCTGGGAATCGAGATTCATTTCCAGCCAAAATGGGGGCGGACTCCGCGAACTTTATATTATGAACTCATCCACTTTGCTTCGTTAAGACAAATCGGCTACGAAGTTTTGCACTCGCCATCGTTTCTTGCAATATCGCAATAGCTTGCGAGCCTCCCCAATATGGACACCATTTTGGACGCCAGACGAATTATGACGGATTACAAAAAATAGTGGCAGAAATCTCTTGAATTCTACATGACCACACGGTACGCTTTCCCTCGTAAATGCAGTGCGATTTTTATTCGCAACCTCTTCATTTGGTGCAACTACCGAATGGAGGGCCGGAACGGCAAAACAGCCCAAGTCCGGCAACTGGCTCCAGTCTCCTCTTGCAGGGGCAAGCTCAGGCTCGCGCGCCGGCTTCTTCGCCTCGAAACAGAAGCGATGGTTGCATAAATTAGATGACCCCTGACCCCATTGTCACGCCAGCCACGATTCAATCACGCGGCACGTTCTCGAGAGCCGCCTGCAGTATGTTCTGGTTTGCGGCGCTGGCTGGCGTGTTGCTCATTCTTCTGCACGAGTCGTTGTTCCTGGGCAAAGGACTGGTGCCGGTCGATGCTCTGCTGGAGTTGCCGCCTTGGAGTCAGCCCATCCATCCGTCGAACGGTCTGCTGGCGGATCAATACTGGACGTTTGTTCCTACGCAAGAGTTTGTTCACCAGCAAAAGAGCCTGCCCCTGTGGAATCCCTATATCTGCTGCGGCGTGCCGAATCTTGGGTCCATGCAAGGGGCGCTGCTCTTTCCGATTCAACTGCTGTTGTCGCCACTGGATCCTTTTTACGCCAGCGGTCCGGCCGCGTTTTTGAAACTTTGCCTGGCAGGTTGGTTCACCATGCTCTACGTCCGCCTCTTGGGCGTGTCGCGCCCGGCCGCCTTCATGGCGGGGCTGGTTTTCAGTCTGTCCGGATTCATGATTGTCTGGCTCGGTCACCCCCATGTGAACTGCGCGATGTGGCTGCCATTGTTGCTCTACTTCCTTGAGAAATCATTCAGGCAAGGGCAGGGGAATGCCATTGCGGTGCCAGCTCTCCGCGCCTGGTGCGGTTTCGCGGTCGCCTTTGCTTTCATGATCCTGGGAGGGGCATCCGCCGACGGCGATACACATTACGATTGTCCTTGTGTTCTACTTCCTATTCCGCCTGACGCAGTTTCGCGATGGACGGGCGTTGCAACGAGCCGGCTTGCTGGCTGGCGCAGCCGCCGTCGGGTTGCTGCTGGCGGCGCCGCAGATCCTTCCATTTCTGGAGTATTACGGCCAAAGCTCAAGCGCTGTGCCTTCGGACCGACGGTCGTTCCACCTCGCGTTTTCCTCGCTCCTGCATTTCCTTCTACCCAATGCCTTGGGCAACCCTGCTTTGGGATTCGAAGATTTGCCGAAACGCTTGGGATGGCCCGGGCCGAATAATTTTAATGAGTTAACAGGATACGTAGGAATCCTTCCTCTCTTCCTGGCGGCCTGTGGGATTGCGCTTCGGCCCTGCAAATTCACCCTATTTTTCTTCTCCCTCGCCATCGGATCGATAATGGTGATTTGCGGCGTCCCGCCCTTGCCCATCCTTTTGCGGGCTTTACCCATCCTCCGCGATGTCAATGAAGGGCGGTTGCTGTTAATCGTGGGACTCAGTCTGGCGGTGCTCGCCGGCTTCGGCTGGGATGAATTATTCAGCCGGACGAGGAATCAGCGCCGGACCGTAATCGTCACCGTTGGCTTCTGCGCGCTTGTCGGTGTGGCGCTCTATTGCTTTTGGCGGGTTACAGGCGCGGGAATTCTCACTTTGGATGCTTCTCACTGGGTTTTTCTCAGGCGGCAGTTTCTTATTCTGGCCGCGGGGATGATCGTGGTTCTCCTTTCAGTGTTGTGGCCGCTACGGTGGAACGGCTCGATACCGACGGTTCTTTGCTTGGGTTGGACCGCGATCGATCTGCTTTGCTTTGGGACTGGTTATAATCCCTCCATCTCCCGCGACCTCTATTATCCACGGACCCCGGCCATAACATGGCTGCAAAACGACGAGTCACACTTCAGGATATTTGCAGGAGGAAGGATGCTCACCGCTAATTCCGCGGAGGTTTTTGGGCTAAGTGACGCGCGCGGATGCGATTTCATGGGTGTGCGGCGTTATGAGGAATTAATCACCGGGCATGCGGGCGAATTCTTCTTCTACCGGGACCCAAAGACGTTTCCGGGAAATCTTCCACTCCTCAATGTGAAATACTTGTTGTCGGCAAAGCCGCTTGTGCTGAGCCCGCTCCTGGTTGAATTGGTGTATTCCAAGGAGATCCTGATTTACCGTTACAAGCAATGCTTGGATCGCGCTTTTCCGGTGTTCGATTATGAAGTGGAGCCGGACCGGGCTGCGGCTCTGGCTCGTGTCTCCTCTGCGGAATTCGACCCCCGACAGACTTTGCTCCTCGAGGATCAACCGCCGTCCGCCAAAATGAGCGCCCGTGAAGGGGCTGTCGGGACAAACGCGGTGCAGTCCGTGCGCATCATCTCCTACGAACCGGATGACGTCAGGATTGACGCGTCGCTTCCCCGCCCCGGGTTTCTCCTGTTGCTGGACACCTACTTCCCCGGCTGGTCAGCAACCGTGAATGGTGAGCCGGCCCCGATTCTCCGGGCGGACTACAACTTTCGCGCGGTCTCTCTTCCTGCGGGAAGATCAACCGTGAGTTTTTCCTATCGCCCCGAGAGTTTCCGGATTGGCTTGTATCTCTGCGCGGTAGGCATCCTGGGATTGGCCGTCGGATGGCTTCTTCCATGGCTATCGAAGCCCGGCGGAAAAATTCCCGGCGCAACCTAAGTTGCAAAGATCAGGGTTGTTCTTCTTCGGCGATGTTCCGAATCCAGATGTTGCGGAATCGCACGGCGTTGCCGTGGTCTTGCAGGGCGATGGGACCACGGGCTGGCGTTTCCGTTTTGTAATTGGCCAGAGTTCTCCAGCCTGTCGGACCAAGAAGCGCCTGTTTGTGATGCAGCAACACTCCGTTTTGAAAAACCGTGACGCTGGCGGGCCTGATTAACTTGTGGTCTGCTCCAAAACGGGCCGTTTGGAAAACGATGTCGTAGGTCTGCCACGCGCCGGGCTTCTTGCACGCGTTGGCCAACGGTGGGGACTGGCCGTAAAGCCCGCCACACAGGCCGTCGGCATAGGAGGGATTCTCGTAATTATCCAGAATCTGCACTTCGTAAATGCCTTGGAGAAATACACCGCTGTTGCCGCGGTCCTGGCTGGCTCCGGTTGTCACTTCGGGTTCAGCCCATTCCAGATGCAATTGGCAGTCGCCGAATTTTTCCTTGGTGTGGATATAGCCGGTGTGCGGCGCAACTTCCATGTAACCATCCTGCACCTTCCATTGCGGCTTGCCCTTGTCGCCCGCCCATTTGGACAGATCGTGGCCGTCGAACAGCACAATGGCGTCTGACGGCGGCGGAGCCTCATCGCTGAAGGTGGTGCCGGGCGTGACCACCGGCGGCTTCGGCCGCGCGGGATCATGCACGTGCCACTTGCCTGACGGCAGCATCGGTGTGTCCGTATAACCCATGCCGTGGTATGGATCCGGGACCGGAGGGCTGGCGAGCAGAGATTGGGTGACGCAGCCGGCAAGAGCCGTGACTGCCAGGACGGTTAATTTGAACAAGTGTTTTTTCATCGGGGTATTTTTCAGTCATTACGGGAAAACGCAATGCTGGAATATTTTCAGCGCCCTGTGCGCCGGGCGGAGGCGTTGCGCAAAAAGTCGTCGTAAGCGGCCTGGATGCCCGTTTCCAAATCGATCGCCGGCTTCCAGCCAAGGGCGAAGATTCGCGTGCTGTCCATCAGCTTGCGCGGAGTGCCGTCCGGTTTGGTGGCGTCCCAGATGATATCTCCGGCGAAGCCCACGATGCGCCGCACCAGTTCGGCCAGCGCCTTGATCGTAAGCTCGGAGCCGGAACCGACGTTGATGATCTGTTCCTCGCTGTAATGGCTCATCAGAAAAACACACGCCGCCGCCAGATCATCCGCATGGAGGAATTCCCGCAACGGCGCGCCGCTGCCCCAGCACGTCACGCTTTTCGCGCCGGCGACTTTGCCTTCGTGGAATTTACGGATGAGCGCCGGCAGGACGTGGGAACTTTGCAGGTCGTAGTTGTCGTTTGGGCCGTAGAGATTCGTCGGCATGGCGCTGATGAAATCGCAGCCGTATTGTCGCCGAAAGGCCTGGCACAATTTGATCCCGGCGATTTTTGCCACCGCGTACCACTGATTGGTCGGCTCCAGCGGCCCGCTGAGCAGGGATTCCTCTTTGATCGGTTGCGGGGCGTGCTTCGGATAAACGCAGGAACTGCCCAGGAACAGTAATTTCTTCACCCCCGCCAGTCGCGCGTGGTGAATCAGATTGTTTTGGATCTGGAGATTCTCGAAAAGGAAATTGGCGGGTTTACTGTCGTTGGCCAGGATGCCGCCGACCCGGGCGGCGGCGACCAACACGTACTCGGGCCTTTCCGCCTCGAAAAACTTCGCCACGGCGCCCGTGTCAAGCAAATCCAGTTCAGCGTGGGTTTTGCCGATGAGGCCGGAAAAGCCCTGGCGGCCAAGTTCGCGCCAAATGGCGCTGCCCACCATGCCGCGGTGGCCGGCAACATAAATGCGCGCGTCAGAGTTCATTCCAGACAGGATGAAATCAGTCTCGCAAAAAGCCTAGCTAAAAAACCGTCTGTCTTTGTATGCTGTTGCCGCCATGAACAATGTGGTTGAGGTCAATAATTTGCGGGTGGAGTTCCCCGGCCGCGAATTGCGGGAGCGCCCCAAGCTGGCGGTGGATGGCCTGTGTTTGCAAGTGCGTGCGGGCGAGGTCTTCGGTTTTCTCGGGCCGAATGGCGCCGGCAAAACCACGACCATGAATGTCCTCCTCGGCTTTGTCAACGCCACCAGCGGTTCCGCCTCCATTTTCGGGGCGGACGTCCGGCAGCCCATCGCGCGGCAACGCATCGGCTATCTGCCGGAGATGACTTATTATTATAAATTTCTCAACACGGAGGAACTTCTGCGTTTTTACGCTCGCATCTTCCGCATCCCTCGTGTTGAGCGGGAAAGGCGGATCGACGCCGTCCTTAAGCTGGTCGATCTGGAACCAGCGCGCAAACGGCTGATCAAGACTTATTCCAAAGGGATGCAGCAGCGCGTCGGCCTGGCCCAGGCCCTGATCAATGATCCGGACCTGCTCATCCTCGACGAACCGACCAGCGGGCTGGATCCGTTGGGCCGGATGAAGGTGCGTGAGATCATCCAGCGCCTCAAAGAGCAGGGCAAAACCGTTTTCTTCTCCTCCCACGAACTGGGTGAAGTCGAAACCGTGTGCAATCGCGTCGCCATTCTTCATGAAGGCCGCCTGCTCATCGAGGGACGTGTGGACGATTTGGTCAGACAATACCAATGTGATTTGGAACATGTTTTTCTGAAAGTCATCGGCTACCAACCCTCATCCTGATATGAACATCGTTTTGGCATTGGCGGGCGTGGTCATCAAGGAAATGTACCGCCGCAAGGATTTTTACGTGCTGTTCATCATGACCGCGCTGATCACGATCGTTCTCGGCTCGGTCAAATTCTTCAACGACGACCGCATCGTGCGCTATCTCAAGGATGCTTGTTTGCTGCTCATCTGGATTTCCTCGCTGGTCATCGCGGTGACGACTACCGCCCGCCAGCTTCCAGCGGAGCGGGAAAGCCGCACCATCTTCCCGTTGCTGGCCAAACCGGTCAGCCGCGCGCAATTGGTTGCCGGAAAATTTGTTGGGTGCTGGCTGGCTTGCGGATTGGCCCTGCTCGTCTTTTATTTCTTTTTCGGCGCCATCACCGCCTCGAGGGAGCATGCTTGGCCGCTGGCCATTTACTTCCAGGCGCTGTGGTTGCATTGGATTTGTCTCGGCATTGTTGTTGCATTGGTTTTATTCGGGTCGGTGGTCTTCACCGCGCCTTCCTCCAACGCCACCATCTCTTTCATCGTTGTGGTCGGGATCATGTTTTGCGGAGGGCATCTGAACGGCGTGGCCATCCACATGCGCGGCATAAGTGGAACCATCCTCTACATTATTTATTACTGCATTCCGCATCTCGAGTGGTACGACGTGCGTGATCTGCTCATTCATAATTGGGTGCGCATCTCCTGGGCTGTCTGTGCCGCGGCAACTCTCTATGGCCTGCTTTATTCCGCCTTCCTCCTTGGGGCGGCGTGGCTGGTCTTCCGTCGAAAAACGCTCACCGTATGACGCAACTTGTTCTGATGCTGATTTTTGCTTGCTGCGTTACGCTGGCGACGCAATTGGCGCCGGTTTTTGAATCCTTGCAGGCCAGAGGCGGCCGCTCCGGCAACCCACTGCTGGCGCTGGTGGGCGACAGCCGTCGTTTGTTTGCCAATCAGTTCTTTGTCATGGCTGATGTTTACTTCCACAGCGGCTACTATCCGACCATTTTTGACGCGCAAGAAAAGGAAGGCCCCTCCCATCTCGATGTCACCGAGCAGGAGGGAGGGGACACGGCCAAGTCCGGTAGAAAGATGGTTGAAGACGATGAGCCATTCATGGGAACCCCGAGAGATTGGATCGAACGTTTTGGCCGGAACTTTTTCCCCACCGTCCATACGCATTTGCAAGGTGTCAGTGCGCGCGAAATCCTGCCGTGGCTGAAACTCTCCGCCGACATGGATCCGACACGGATTGACACCTACGTGACCGCCTCTTATTGGTTGCGCACACGGCTGGACAAGCCTCGCGAAGCCGAGGAGTTTCTGCGTGAAGGCCTCCGCGCCAATCCGGACAGCTATGAATTATTATTGGAATTGGGCCGGGTCTATTTTTACGACGAAAAGAACTCGCGCGTGGCGCGAAACATCTGGGAACTGGCCTTGGACAAGTGGCGTCGGCAACTCTCGGCTGGCCAAAATCCGGACCTGCGCAGCCAGGAGGAGGTTTTGGGGGAATTGGTGCGGGACGACGAGCAATCCGGAGACCTGAAGCAGTTGTTGGCCGATTTGGAGGAATTGGACAAGGCAACGCCAAGGAACGCGGTCATCGAGAAGGAAATTCAGGACGTCAAAGCCAAACTGGCGCATTGATCCGGTCGTTCCTGAGCCGGGCCGGACGCATCTAGATTCCACTACAAATCCTCGGTCGAACCGTCAGCAATACTTTGCGCCGTGAAGCAGTTCTGCTAGTGTGAATGCGGAGAATGAATAGAACGACGGCGCCATTCGAGATCAGCGACGCGATTAATGCCCGTATCCTGGCCATTTCCGAAGACAAGCTCCAGGGATTTCAACGCGAACCGTGGGGGGAAATCGCCCGTCAAAGCGGCGTGGGCCTTGCGGTCGTCATCGAGCGAGTTCGCGCCATGCTCGAAGCTGGCACGATCCGCCGCGTCCGACAGACCTTGCTGGCCACCAACCTCGCCCAGGGCGCGCTCGTAGCCTGGCAGGTGCCCGACGAAAAGCTCGACGGCGCCTTCGACTTCATGTTCCAGCAGGACCCGTTCTCCGGGCACGTCGTGCTGCGTTCCACGGACAGCGCCACGGCGGGTTCCAACTACAAATTATGGACCACACTTAAAGTCCCGCAGGGTTTTTCCATGCAAAAACACTGCGAGTTCCTGGCCCGAAAAACCGGGGCTGATCGTTTTCGATTGATGCCCGCCAAACGGTTGTTCGCCCTGGGAGTGGGCCATGTCCGACGACGCGGCCTGACACCGGGCGCGAAGGCCGACGTCCCGGCAGAGGTCACCGAAGTCGCCATCGCGCAACTAAACGAATTGGAATGGCGGGTTTTGACTGCACTCAAGCGGGAATTCGCGCCCGAGGAAATCCAACAAGAGATGTGGCGCAAGCGGGCGGAGCAGGCTGGCGTTACCGTTGATACCTTTTATGAGATCGCCGAGGACTTGGATCGCCGGAAAATCATCGGCCGCTTTTCCACATTTCTGGAACATGTCAAACCGCTCAAAGACGGCGAAAGGGTGACGCGCTTCAACGCTCTCTTCCATTGGGCTGTGCCGCCGGGTCGCGAGATCGAAGCGGGCAGGGAAGTGGGGCGGCATTACATTATGACGCACGCCTACTGGCGCGAAGGCGGCCCGGAATTTCATAACGTCAACGTCATGGGCGTGGCGCATGGCATGGAGAAGCCGGTCTTGCTGGCCCACAAAGCCGCCATCGACGCGCACCTGGCCCGATGCGGAATCCCGGTAAGTTACACCAATGTATTCTGGGGTGGCCGCAGCGAAATCAAGCCCTCGGAAATCGCTCCCGCCGCCTATCGCCAATGGTGCACCACCGCCGGCTTGGACCTCGGCCGCCATTCCCGGTCTTAATCGTAATCCTAATCTCTGGCGTTTCCTCGCTTTGTCGGAAGCACGCTCGAACCTTTAGTGCTGTCTCAGAAGATTCTTGGAATCAATTGCCCGAGGGCATAACCCACGAAAATGGCCATGACGATGTCGCCCTCGCGCCGCGACCCCCGGCGGGCGGCGATCCAGCCGAAAATCGTTCCCAGGAACAGAACAAACGCAAAGTATGACACCAAGAACGTGAGAACATGTGCGCCCTTGATCGCACAGCCGGCCGCAACTGCGATGGCGAGTGCCAGAAAGCTCCAACGTGGAATGCCCAGCCTTCCCGCACCCATGAGTACGAGCAAGGTAATCGCCCCCGCGACAATCTGCCGGGGGACGCGCCACAGGTGGGGCGCCACACCAAACCATGTGCTTGTGGTCAGGGCGAAAGCACCGATGACAATGACCGAGAAAAGCGGTCCACGCGCCCACGCCAATCGGGGGGCGAAATCGTGCAAACGAAGTGCCAGCTTGCCGAGGCCGAACGCGCCGAGCATGCAGAGCACCAGCCCGGCGAGTCTCCCATGCCAGCAGGTTGGAGCAACGGGCGGGGTTTTGCCGACCGCTGCACAAGCGGCCTCAACGCCCGCATTCACGAGCAGCGAATCGTAAGGCTCGACCCCATGATCCGACCACGGGGAGACCACAAGGCGCGCATCCTTTGGCACCTCGAACAAAGCTGGAGGATGGGGTTCGTCGTACCGACCTACGAGGAGAAGCAGAGGCAGGGTGTGCTTGCCCAGGTTCGGAAACCCGCCCACGGCAATGAAGATCCGTGGATTCAGACCTTCGACGCGCACGGCCTCGGCTCCTGCGGCAACACCCATCGAGTCGCCGACGAAGACATCCACAGGCCCTATCGCACGTGCCACCTTGCCCAGGGTGCTCGCGCAACCGGCGAGAGAGAACCGTTGCGCCGACTCCCCATGTCCGGGGAGGTCAACTGCGGCGCAGGTGAATCCGGCAGCCGCCAATGCCTCACCGAAGCGAAAGAGTTGTTCTTTCGAGCCGGTGAGTCCGTGGGCGAGCAGCGCGACTGGATGCGGGCCGGAGTTCGTGGGGAGGAACTGAAGCGCAGGCGTGTCCCTGGCGAGGGTCACAGCTTCGACCCGCACGCTTGGCTCGACACGGTGGGACAGCGCCACACCTGTGACGACCAAAACAGTGCCGACCGATGCGATGCACCACCTGGCGCGTACACCCATGGAGTTCATTAAAAGATGATTCGGGCGGCGTTGTGACTAACGCAAGAAACTTTTCTTGGTTGCCGGCAGTGAACCCTTCCTCAAAAGATTCCGGCCAATATTCATAAATATAACATTTTCATTTGACATTTGTTTAGCAAGTCTATAGTTTGATTATGAATGGATGCGTCCAGGAGAAGAAAGGAAGAAGAATGAAGGAAAACGTGACGACCGGATTGCCTGGGGCTGCCGGATCCAACGCAAGA
Source organism: Limisphaerales bacterium (assembly GCA_052325505.1). Taxonomy (GTDB): domain Bacteria; phylum Verrucomicrobiota; class Verrucomicrobiia; order Limisphaerales; family Palsa-1400; genus DASRLE01. The sequence goes on along the minus strand of JBKQUS010000008.1, from coordinate 70,677 downwards.
ATGCTTGCGAGGAGCGCATCAGGTATGTTGGTCAGAATTATTTGCAACCCCTTTTTTCATTCACTGACGTTCCTCCCGCAATCACGTGATTTGGTGGCTATTCCTTTAGCGTTAATCCTCCTCCAATTCCCTGGCCCTCGACCACAGCCCAGTCAAACCCGTTTGCTGCATCAAAAAGCCGCAATTCGTATGCAAATCATTAAATATGAAACACTTACAACATAATCGATTGTTTCGTGCCGCCACACTTGCTCAAAGTGAATCAAAGCGATTTATTAATCAAACCGGTTTGACGTGATTTTTGCGGGCAAATCCATTATTCTCTATCACTTCGATATGTATGCGAACTTAAGGCCCGTCTCATGAGCGTGGAGTTGCATTTTAACCGGCAACAAACCAACGCTGCGCCCGGCCCTTCGCTGTTCGATTACGCGGAAGAGCTTGGCATCCAGGTGCCCACTTCCTGCGACAAACAGGGCAAGTGCAAGGAATGTCTCGTGGAAGTCGTCGAAGGCATGGAGCTTCTCACGCCCAGAAGTCCCGAGGAAATGCATCTGAAGGAGAATTTCCGCTTGTCCTGCCGCTGTCGCATCGCCGCGGATTCCGGCGTTGTCCGATGCCATACGATGCGGCGCGGCGACCTGCGCATTGAACGCCACGCCCTGCAATTGCCTGTCCGCGACCAAAAGCTACCGCTCGACCCGGCCGTCACCCGCGATGGCGACCGAATCCTCCTGGACGGCGTGGAAATTGATCGCCGCGCCGGACCGATCCATGGGCTGGCCATGGACCTCGGCACCACCACGGTTGTCCTCCGGCTTTTGAACCTCGAGACAGGCGAGATCGTGGCGGATGCCGCCTTTGAAAATCCGCAACGCTTCGGCGGCTCCGATGTGATGTCCCGCATTCATTACGACACCGGGGACGGCACCAGGCTTTTGCAACGAACGCTCGCCGGTTATCTCAGCCATGCCATTGGGGAATTTCCCGTCGATCCAAAGTCCATTTACGAGATGGTCGTGGCGGGCAATTCCACCATGCGCGATCTCTTCTTTGGCCTGAACGTTTATTCCATCGGCCAAAGCCCGTACCGTTCCATCACGGAATTGGACGTGGCCGAAGGCCGGCGCACGACGACCAGCCTGGCGGAATCGGCCCGGCGGCTGTTGCTGCCGCTGCATCCCAAGGCGCGGGTCTATGGATTGCCGATCATCAGCGGGCATGTCGGGGCCGATGCCGCCGCCTGTCTCCTGGCCGTGGATCTGGCCCGTCAGGAACGCCTCGTCGCCCTCATGGATATCGGCACCAACACGGAACTGATTCTTGGCAACAAGAACAAAATCATGGCCGCGTCCTGTCCCGCCGGTCCGGCGTTCGAGGGCGGCAAAGTCACCTGCGGCATGCCAGGCCTGCCCGGTGCGATTGAAAAAGTGGCCATCAACGCCGACGGCTCGATGTGCCTCCAAGTCATCGGCGACGGTCCCGCCGAGGGCATTTGCGGTTCGGGCATGATCGATCTGCTGGGTGAATTGCTCAGGACCGAACGCATGAGCACCTTGGGCCGTTTTCAACACGGCGACGAGGACATCGTTCTGGACGCGAAGAATGGCCAGCCAGTCCGTTTCACGGAAAGCGATGTCAACGAGCTGGCCCAAGCCAAGGGCGCGAATGTGGCCGGGTTGCATGTGATTTTCGATCAATACGGAGTGCGCTTCGAGGATCTTGATGTTTTTTACCTGGCCGGAGGATTTGGCCGCCATCTCAACGTGTCCTCGGCCAAGCGCATCGGCCTGATCCCGAACATTGCCGATGCGAAGATCCTCCAAGTGGGCGACGCCGCCATCGAAGGCGCCTCTGTGGCATTGCTGTCCCGCGCCCGCCGCGCCGAATTGGAGGAGATGGTCAGGCGCGTCACTCATTGCCGCCTGGAAACCCACCCCGGCTTCTTCAACTATTTCGTTGAAGGCTGCCAGTTCAACCCCGTTACATCGTTGAACACGCTGCAAAGTTCCGCCACGTAAAATGTTTGAATTGATCGACATCCAACCGGACAGCAACGTCCAGGAATCCGAATACAAACGGTTACTGGGTTTTCCGGCCGATTACGTCCTGGAGGGGCGTTCCCGCGAACTGGCCGATCAGACCCGCCAATGGTACGCGCAAAACGGCAGGCCGTGGATTTATGCCCGGCAGATCGAGGGCTTGGATCTGGCCGGCGAACGACTGCGCATCGACGGAACCGTGTTTTCATCCCGTCAACTCCATGACAATTTCAACGCCGCCGAGGCTCACAGCGCCATGCTGGCCGCATTCAGCGCGGGTGGGGAATGCGAAGAGAAATCGCGCCAACTCTGGCAGGAGGGCAAGCCCGACGAATATTTCTTCATGGAAATGTTCGGCTCGGCCGTGGTCGAGCATTTGGTGGCTGTGGCCAGTGGCCGCATCTGCGGTTGGGCGGACGGGCAGGGGATGGCTGCCCTGCCGCATTACAGCCCCGGTTATTCAAGCTGGGACATGGCGGACCAGCCGAAATTATGGGAATTGATCCGGCAAACGAATGGCCGCGATTTCCCCGGCGAACTCCACGTCATGGACACCGGCATGCTCCGGCCAAAAAAATCGCTGCTGGCTCTCTTCGGCCTCACCCGTCATCTGGACAAAGTGAAGATCTGGCTGGTCCCGTGCGAGAACTGTTCATTGCCGGGCTGCCGATACCGCCGCGCTCCCCGACGGCATTACTTGCCGCAAATCGAAAACGTGCGTCGGCTCGAATCGGGCACAGCGGAGGATTCGACTGAGCGGCCCACCAGCCCGTCCGGACTGCGCCACGATGCGAAATACTCCATCAATCTTAAAGCTCTCCGCAAATGGACGCGGGAACGCTTGCAACTCAACGTCCGGCCCGACGGCTCGATCGAAGCGCGCTTTCGCTACGAAGGCACCACCTGCTCCAATCTGGGGCGTCCCCTTGAGTATGACTACCAAATCCTCCTTGCCCCGGCCCGGGAGGGTCATCGCATCATCGAGACCGCCTGCCTGCCCGCTCCCGGCGACACCGGGCACGCCCTCCAGTGCGAATATCTCAAGGACGCCGCATCATTCATCCGTAGTATTGACACAGAAAAGCCGCTGCTGGGCTGCCCGTTGAACGAAGCGCTGGACTGGCAGCGCCCTTTCAGTCCCTCCGGCTGCTATTGCGACGCCGACCGCCGCGCCCACAAATGGGGCCTCGTCTTCGAGGTGATTCATTACGCATTGGTGCAGCGCGAAAAGGACCCGGCTGGCCATCGACAAAACGCGGAGATTCTGAGATAACGGCGGCGCCCAATATGACAAAACTTTGCGACATCAATCTTGCGGCGAAGGAAAAACTCCCGCCGCAGTTCCAGGAAAAATCCGGCATCGGCAGCCATTACGCCGACGCCTTCATCAAACCGATGAACACCAAACTGGCCGACGGCACGCGCGTTTCCTGCAAGCGCAAGGGCTTGAAGATCGCCCTCGTCGTTGGCGTAAAAAAGGGCGAGGGACTGCTGCGCCGGCTTGATGTCAGCAAGGATCCCGTCGTGATGTTGGGCGCAGCCCTTCAGGAAGCCGCCCGGGCCGCGGGCGTGGAATTAAATATCACTGACAGCGAAATCCTGGTCGCCCCCTGACACCAGAATAAAGATTCAACCCTTCTTTTCGGCGACCAACCTCAAAAACAAATCGACGGCGCTGGAAGCATCCGCGCCGTACCCGTCCGCGCCGATTTCGTCCGCATACATCTGGCTGATCGGCGCGCCGCCGATGGCCATTTTGATGTGGCCCAGGCCGCGTTCCTCAAAGCCGTCGATCACCACTTTCATATAAGTCATGGTCGTGGTCAGCAAAGCGCTCATGCCGATGATGTCCGGCTTATGCAACTCGGTCGCGGCGAGAAACTTTTCAATGCTTTGATCCACCCCGATGTCGTGAACCTGAAAACCCGCGCCCTCGGCCATCATGCCAACCAGATTCTTGCCGATGTCATGCAAGTCGCCGCGCACCGTTCCCATGACCAGTACGCCAGCGGACGTGCTGTGCGGTCCTTTCGTAGTCAGCAGCGGTTTCAGAACGGCCATGCCGGCTTTCATGGCACGGGCCGCAATCAAAACCTCGGGCACGTATAGTATATTGTGTTTGAAGTCCTCGCCAACCACGCTCATGCCCGCGATCAGTCCTTCGCTCAGAACTTCCTGGACCGGCCGGCCCTCATCCAGGGCCGCCTGCGTCATCTCGGCGACTTCCTTGGCTTTGCCCTCATAGACGCACTGATTGATCAAGGCGTAGTCCGGCATGGTGAGTTCGTTCTGCTCAATGGCCCGCTGGCTTGGAATTGAATTCATCCAAGGCCTGCAACATGGCTTGGATGTTTTGCCTCGGCATGCCCGGACTCGTTCCTCCGCCGACGGACAAGATGATGCCCTGGCCGCCGCTCTTTTCCAGCACGTCGAGCGTAGCTTCGCGCACTTCCTCCGGCGTGCCGCGGACGCCAACCTCCAGCGGATTCACATTCCCCATCAGGCACATGCGGTCGCCGACGCGCTCCTTGACCTCGGCGATGTCCGTTTGCTTGCCCCAGTTCAACACGTTGAAACCCGCGTCCGGCAGATGGTCCAGGCAGGCGGTGATTTCCGCGTCATTATGATAGAGCTTCACCCAATCCTTGGGGAAGGCGTCGCAGATTCTTTTCAGATAGGGATGGGCGAATTCCATGTAGTGCTCCTCGTTGACGAAACCAACGATGTCGTCCAGGATGAAAATGCCCCCCACGGTGTCGCCCATGGCCTTCTGCTGGGCCTTGAGCCAATCAATGATAAGATTGGTGCAGAGCGCCAGCAGTTTGTGGGCCCATTCCGGCTTCTCCACCAGGTCAATCATGAAATCCGTCGTGCTGCGCACAAAACCGGCCGTACACATCGGACCGCGCGACGTCACCAACGGCAGGATTTCCCCCGTGTCCAGGATGCGTTGCCGCTGCATGCGGATGCGGTGGAGGGTCATCGCCATGAAGGCGTCGTTCTCCACCTCGTATTCCGGGAAATTCTCGATGTCCTCGATGTGATAGAGGGTGTGATATTCGCTGGGAGTGTTGTCCTGCCAGAATTTAATCTTGGCCCCAAGCGCCGAAGGCTCCGCCGCCATCCCGTATTCCATCCACCAGGACGGCACAAAAGTAATCTCGGGAAACTCCCGGTGAATTTTCAAGTGCGACTGGAACCACACCTCAGGGTCGAGATAAAAGTCCATGTGCTTCACTCCCAGATAACCGGGTATCCACGGGCTGTCCACGATCAGGGCCATCGGCACCTTGTCCAATCTTTCAAGGCGCGCCGCCCGTTTGAATGTGTCCCACTGTTCAGGCCGCATAGCTTGGTTCAATTCTTTGTCGCCGCAACATCAGGTATTCTTGCGCCCGTCGCGGTGCAGGTTTCAAGCAAAAACGTGAAGTTAACTCATAGGTACTCGGTAGCAGCGCCACATCCACGCCGGAAAGAAGACATGATAAATGGTGAAAACCACGAAGTTAGAAAATCTCTAATGGGCGACTTTCTTTTCTGAGCAGCGAAGATGAAACTGCGAAATCCTACGCAACGGCCAGAAGCACCACGCCGGATAGAATTGTCAGTCTGCGCGGGTATTTCGGCGCAGTCGGCGGGCGCGGAAGCGGCGCGGGTGATTTTCCTTCCATCGTTGCCTTCTCATTCATGGATTGATTCTATGGCACAGCCTGTCCAATAGAAAACGATTTTTCCCCCTTGACATAAAGTTAGCGGGCACTAACCTCGTGAGTAATGAAGAGGGGGCGGATGTCAGCCAAAGACCGGAAGCAGGCCATTGTCATGGCCGCGCTGCCGCTTTTTGCCCGCCAAGGCTACGCGGAAACCACCACCAAGGAGCTGGCCAAGGCGGCTGGCGTCTCCGAGCCTTTGCTGTATAAACATTTCCCGAGCAAAGAGGCGCTTTATCTCGAAATCCACAACTTTTGCTGCCACGGAAACGGCGCAGTTTCCCGCAAGCTGACCGAACTGCTGTCCGAAATCGAGGCGTCCACCTCCACTCTGGTTTATTTGGTGTATTTTTTAGTGCGGCTGCAAGTCCTTGGAAAGCCGGCCGGCGCGGTTACTTTGGACACATGGCAGCGTCTGATGCTCAAAAGCCTCCTCGAAGACGGTGCTTTTGCGCAACTCATGTACCGGGATCGGGTTGAGGATTTTTGCGTCCGGATTGAGGCTTGTCTCGACGCCGCTGTGGCCTCGGGTGAAGCGGTCAAAAGCCCCCTGGCGCCCGGGAACCGCGCGCGCTTCGGCCAGCATCTGGCCGCGTGGTTGGCCTCGGTTCACCTGCCCCCCAAGCCCGCCATCGATTATCAGGCGACCAGCGAGGAACTCGTTTACCAGGCCGTCTGGTTCATCCTCCGGGGGATGGGCGTGACGGACGAGGCCATAAGCACTTATTACAACCCGAAAGCCCTGGCTTTGTTTTCCGATGCCGATGACAAATCAAACAATCCAAAAGTGAGCAAACGTTCACTGAAAACGAAATAAACGCGCGATGCCGTTTCTGCAAAAAATGACGCAACCGAATACTCAATCATCTGTCAATCTCTTTTATAAATGGAGAACGGCTTTCACAGCGTTGTCATGCGCACTGACACTAACCGCGTGCAGTCGCCAGAATCAAGCGCCGCCATCCTTGGTTGCGCCCGAAATCGCGACGCTGACGATTGCCCGGCAGCAGGTTCTGCTGACAACTGAGTTGCCAGGGCGCACTTCACCATATCGCATTGCGGAAATTCGGCCCCAAGTCAATGGCCTCATACAAAAACGTCTGTTTACCGAAGGTTTGGATGTCCAGGCCGGCCAGGAGCTATACCAGATTGATCCTGCTCCCTTCCAAGCATCGCTTGACAATGCCAAGGCCGCCCTTGGCCGGGCCGAAGCCAATCTGCCCGCCCTTCAGTTGAGGGCGGATCGCTACAAGGAGGCTCTGGCCGACAAGGCGGTGAGCCAGCAGGACCTGGACGATGCCACTGCCGCTTTCAAACAGGCAGTGGCCGATATTGCCTATTACCAGGCAATGGTGGAGACAGCCCGCATCAGCCTTGGATACACTCGTGTGGTCTCGCCAATCTCCGGTCGGATTGGAAGGTCTTCTGTGACGGACGGCGCCATCGTGACGGCTTATCAACCCACAGCCCTGGCCACCATTCAGCAATTGGACCCCATTTATGTGGATGTGCCCCAATCCACCACGGAATTGCTCCGATTGCAGCGCCGCTTGGAAGAGAAGCGGGTGAATCATGACGGAACAAACGCCAATCAGGTGAATCTCATTCTGGAAGACGGCACGAAGTATCCTTTGGAAGGAACCCTTCAATTCCGCGATGTTTCGGTGGATCCAACAACCGCATCCGTGATTCTGCGGATGGTCTTCCCCAATCCGGATGGGATTCTCCTACCGGGCATGTTCGTTCGCGTGGTGGTGAAAGAAGGGGTCAATGATCAAGGCATCTTGATTCCGCAGCAAGCTGTGTCCCGCGATCCAAAGGGCAATCCGTTGGCCTTGATTGTGAACACTTCCGGCAAAGTTGAGCAACGGATGCTCGGCCTTGACCGCGCCATTGGCGACCAATGGCTTGTCATTTCCGGTCTGGCGCCCGGTGACCGGGTCATCGCCGAGGGTATGCAGAAAGTCCAGCTTGGCGTATCGGTGAAAGAAGTACCCTTTGACGACGGCCGGACACGGCAGACAAGCCCGGGAAACACCACCCAACCTGCCTCGGCATCTAATTAACGGAGACGCGCCATGTTATCGAGATTCTTCCTGAAGCGTCCCGTCTTCGCCTGGGTCATCGCCATCATCCTCATGGTGGCGGGCGGCTTGGCGATTTTTAGTTTGCCCATATCGCAGTATCCGCCCATCGCTCCCCCTTCCATCGCCATCACCGCTTTTTATCCGGGAGCGTCGGCGGAAACGGTCGAGAACAGCGTGACGCAAATCATCGAGCAGAAGATGACCGGCTTCGACTCGATGCTGTATTTGTCCGCCACCAGCGATTCTTCCGGCAACGCCCGCATTGAGCTGACGTTTGCTCCCGGCACGGACCCGGACCTTGCCTGGGCCCAAGTGCAGAACAAGCTCCAGCTCGCCACCGCAAGCGTGCCGGAGGTGGTGCAGCGCCAAGGCGTGATGGTGAGCAAGTCCACTCGAAATTATTTGTTAGTTATTGGCCTGATTTCGGAAGACGGAAGCATGGATGGGAATGATTTGCGGGACTACACCCAATCCACTTTGGAGAAGGTCGTTTCCCGGGTGCCGGGCGTGGGTGAAGTGGACGAATTCGGCAGCCAGTATTCGATGCGCATTTGGCTGAATCCCGACAAGCTGACCGAATATAACATGACGATTCAGGACGTGGTCACCGCGCTGCAAGCCTACAACGTGGAAGTCTCCGCGGGGCAGTTCGGTGGAGCGCCGGCGGAAAAGGGCCAGCGCCTGAATGCTTCCATCATCGTCCAAAGCCTGCTCAAGACGCCCGAGGAGTTTGCCTCCATCCCAATCCGCACCAATCCCGACGGCTCGAGAGTGCGCATCAAGGACGTTGGACGGACAGAACTCGGCACCGAATCCTACGACGTCGAAGTCTATTACAACGGGAAACCTTCCGCCGCCATGGCCATCCGCCAGTCCGCTGGCGCCAATGCCCTGGACACGGCCAATGCCATCCGGGCCACATTGGATGAGATGAGCCACTTCTTTCCGCCCGGCATGAAAGTCGTGTATCCGTACGACACCACCCCCTTCGTCAGGGTGGCTATCAGTGAGGTTGTTAAAACTCTTTTCGAGGCGATCCTGCTTGTTTTCCTGGTGATGTACCTGTTCATGGGCACCATGCGTGCCACCTTGATCCCGACCATCGCTGTGCCTGTGGTGCTGCTGGGGACTTTCGCGGTCTTGGGGCTTTTTGGCTTCTCGATTAACATGCTCACCATGTTCGCCATGGTGCTGGCCATCGGCCTTCTGGTGGACGACGCCATTGTTGTGGTTGAAAACGTGGAACGCATCATGAGCGAGGAGGGTCTTTCACCTTTGGAGGCCACCAGGAAGTCCATGGATCAAATCACCAGCGCCTTGATCGGCATCGGCCTGGTGCTCTCGGCGGTTTTCGGCCCCATGGCATTTTTTAAAGGTTCCACCGGCGTGATTTACCGCCAGTTTTCCATCACCATCATTGCCTCGATGCTCCTTTCGGTGGTGGTGGCGTTGGTCTTGACGCCGGTGTTGTGCGCTTCCTTCCTGAAGCCGGTGGCAAAGGGGCATGAAGCGGCTGAGGGAGGCGTTTGGTTTCTGCGGCCCTTTTTTCAATGGTTCGACCATCTCTTTTTCCGCGCCAGGGACCGATATCTGCGAGTGGTGGGGCGGTCCCTTTCCAACAAGATCCGCTTCATGGTCGTGTTTCTTCTCATCGTGGTGGCTTTGGGTTTCCTCTTCAGGCGGATGCCCACTGCTTATCTCCCAGACGAAGATCAGGGAATCCTGTTGGTGCAGGCTGTGCTCCCGGCCAACTCGACGTTGGAACAGACCAAAAAGGTGATGGACGGAGTCAACGCTTATTTTCTGAACCGCGAGAAGGACTCCGTCGAATCCTGCATGTCGATCTCCGGCATGAACCTCTCCGGCCAGGGACAAAACGCCGGCCTGGCCTTCGTGAAACTCAAGGATTGGAAATTTCGCGAGCATCCCGATTTAAAAGTCGGCCCGGTCGCCGCAAGAGCCATGGCCGAGTTTTCTAGGATTCGTAACGCCATGGTGTTCGCCTTTGCGCCGCCGGCGGTCGTCGAGTTGGGTCTGGCCAAGGGATTTGATTTTCAGTTGCTGGATCGCGGCGGTCTGAGCCACGCCGGCCTGATGTCCGCCCGCAACCAGCTCCTCGGCATGGCGGCACAGGACCCGGTTCTGACCAAAGTCCGGCCGAATGGTTTTGAAGATGTCCCCCAGTATCGGGTGGACGTGGACTGGGAAAAGGCCGGCGCGATGGGAGCGCCTATCAGCGCCATTCACGACACGATCTCGACCGCCTTCGGCAGCGCGTATGTCAATGACTTCATCCAAGGCGGCCGTGTCAAGAGGGTTTTCGCCCAAGCCGATGCCCCCTATCGCAGGTTGCCCAAAGATTTGGAGAAGCTCTATGTGCGCAACAACATGGGCAGGATGGTTCCCTTCTCCTCCTTTGCGTCCGGGCACTGGACTTCCGGTTCTCCAAGACTGGAGCGTTTCAACGGTTTTCCATCCATCAACATTTTGGGCGAGGCTGCGCCGGGGAGGAGTTCCGGCGAGGCCATGCAGGCCATGGAAGGATTCGTCAAGAAATTGCCGCATGGAACCGGCTTCGACTGGAACGGGCTTTCCTACCAGGAGAGGGAGGCCGGTTCACAGACGGCTCCTATTTACGCCTTTTCCGTCCTTGTGGTCTTCCTGTGCCTGGCCGCCCTCTATGAGAGCTGGCCCATTCCCATTTCAATCCTTCTGGCGCTGCCCCTGGGTGTCATCGGCGGTGTCATCGGCACGTCGCTCCGGGGATTGCCCAACGACATTTATTTCCAGATCGGCCTGTTGACGACCCTTGGTTTGACGACCAAGAACGCCATCCTCATCGTGCAGTTTGCCAAGGCACGAGTGGATGAAGGGATGGGGCTGATGGAGGCAACTTTGGAAGCGGCCAAGCTGCGGCTGCGTCCCATCATCATGACCTCGCTGGCGTTTGGGTTTGGGGTCCTGCCTCTGGCGCTTGCGAATGGGGCCGGCTCAGGCGCTCAAAAGGCCATCGGCACAGCGGTGTTGGGAGGCGTGGTCACTTCCACCTTCTTGGTCACCTTGTTCGCGCCGCTGTTCTATGTGTTGATCCAAAAGACCTTTGGAAAGCGAGGCGCGCAACAAGCAGCCAAAGGCATTGAATCAAATCCATCCGGGAATCAATAAAATGAATAGAAACACATTTCTTTTACTGATTGGATTCGCCACTATCCTGGCCGGTTGCACGATGGCTCCGAAATACACCCGGCCAGAAGCGCCCGTTCCAGCCAAATGGCCCACTGGCACAGCTTACACGGGGATACAGCCGGTGACCAATGCGCCGGATGCCCAGCATCTGCGATGGCGGGAATTTTTCACTGACGACAAACTGCAACAAGTCATCGCGGCAGCCTTGACCAACAACCGCGATCTGAGGGTTGCCGCTTTGAATGTGGAGTTCGCCCGGGCGGAGTACGGCATTCAAAGAGCCGAACTGTTGCCCTCGGTCAATGCCACTGGCGGCGAGATGTATCAACGGGTTCCAGCTAATGTCGAGGGCTTCCCGGAACAGATGACGATCAAGAATTACAGTGCCAATCTCGGGGTCGCCTCCTGGGAAATCGACTTCTTCGGGCGCATCCGCAGCCTCAAGGACCAAGCTTTGGAGGAATACTTTGCCACGGAGCAGGCCCGCCGCGGCGCGCAAATACTTCTCGTGTCATCCGTGGCCAACGCGTATCTGACCCTGGCTGCGGATCGGGAGAACCTGGCCCTGGCGGAGACCACCCTTGCCGCGCAGCAGGGCACTTACAAAATGGTCAACCGGCGGCATAGCCTTGGCCTTGCGGCGGATTTGGATGTCGAGCGCGCGCAAACACAAGTGGATGGCGCTCGCAGAGACATCGCCAGTTTCGAACAACTGATCGCCCAGGATCAAAATGCTTTAAATCTTCTCGTCGGCTCCCCGGCGCCGGAAAATCTCCTGCCGAGCGGGCTGGGTGGCATTGTTCCTCCCAAGGAAATCAGCGCCGGCTTGTCTTCCGAGGTTCTTCTGCGCCGCCCGGACGTGCTGCAAGCCGAGGATTTGCTCAAGGCGGCCAATGCCGAAATCGGCGCGGCCCGGGCGGCATTCTTCCCCCAGATTTCCCTGACGGCTGCGATTGGCAGTTCCAGCAGCGACCTTTCCGGGCTTTTCAAATCGGGCTCTGGCGCGTGGACTTATGCACCCCAGATTGTCATGCCTGTTTTCGATGCCCGCACGTGGTCGGCGCACAAGGCCGCCAATGTGCAACGGGAAATCGCTGTGACCCAATACCAGAAGGCGATTCAGAGTGCCTTTAGGGAGGTGGCTGACGCCCTTGCCGTCCGCGGCACCGTGGACCAGCAAGTCGAGGCGCAACAATCCTTGGTTCATGCCGTGGCGGAAACTTATCGCTTGTCCAATTCCCGTTACAACATGGGGATCGACAGCTACCTGAGTGTCCTTGATGCGCAACGGTCCCTCTACACAGCAGAGCAGGGACTTGTCTCTCTCCACCTGGCAAAGCTCGCCAACCAGGTCAATCTTTACTCCGTATTGGGCGGCGGCTGGGAAGAACGGGCTCATCCTCAATAGGCTTCGATCACTGACCGCGTTTATTTACCCGGACTCTCCGGATTTGGCGGGGGAGGCTGGTTCAATTTGCTGTGGTGCCGTCCATAAAAAGCATAAACGAAAATGCCAATGACAAACCAAACGATGAGCCGCAACCAAGTCGTCAACGGCAGAGCCAACATCAGAATCATGGCCGATACCGCTCCCGCAGGCGCAACAAACCAGACCCACGGCGCGGTAAATTTCCGCTCCAGCCCCGGCTCACGAACGCGCAGCACCAGAACGCCAACGGAAACGATCACGAACGCGAGCAACGTTCCGATGGAACAAAGAGTGCCGGCTTCGCGCACGGTGAAAACAGCCGCAAAAAACGCCACCACCAAACCGGTGATAATCGATCCCAGCCACGGCGTATGGAAGCGGGGATGGACCTGACTGATAATGGGCGGGAGCAAGCCGTCCCTGGCCATGCTGTAAAACACCCTCGATTGTCCGAGCAACATGACCATAACCACCGACGACAGGCCCGCAATGGCGCCGAGCTTGATCAAACCAGCCATCCAGCCCATTCCAGCGCGGTCCGCCGCCAGCGCGATCGGGTCGGGCACATCCAATTGCTTGTAAGGCACCACGCCTGTGGCGATGGCCGAAACCAGTATGTAAAGCACCGTGCAGATCAGCAGCGATCCAATGATGCCAATTGGCACGTCCCGTTGCGGATTCTTCGCCTCCTGAGCGGCGGTGCTTACCGCGTCAAAACCGATATAGGCGAAAAACACCGTCCCTGCGCCGGTCAGCACACCGCTGAATCCAAAATGCCCGATTTGCCCGCCGCCCGGCGGGATATACGGCGGAATAAACGGATGCCAATTGGCCACGCTGATGGCGCGGGCCGCGCCCCCGATAAACAACAACACCACCGCGACCTTTATTAACACAATAATGTCGTTAAAGGCCGCCGATTCCTTGATGCCGATGACCAGCAGCGTGGTGACCAGGAAAATGATAATCACCGCGGGAAGATTGAAGACCGCCGTTGCATGCGCCAATGCCATGGCATCGGCCCCGCTCGCCTTGATTTGGTCGGCCAGCGACGGGCTGAGAGCTGTCCATCCCGCCTTGATTTTCATCGCTCCCGCCAGCGCGGTCGGAATGTCAACCAATTCCGTTCCCCGCGCCGCGGAAAGGGCAGGGGGCACGATGATTCCCAACCCCCGCAGAAATGAAACCACGTAACCCGACCAACCCACCGCCACCGTGATTGCGCCGACCGCGTATTCCAAAATCAAGTCCCAGCCGATGATCCATGCGATCAGTTCGCCCAAAGTCGCGTAACCATAAGTGTAGGCGCTGCCGGCCATCGGCACTAGCGAGGCAAGCTCGCTGTAACACAGCGCCGCAAAGACCGAGGCAATCCCCGCCAGCACAAAGGAAAGGACGACCGCCGGACCGGCGTTCTGCGCCGCGACCGTTCCTGTCAAAACGAAAATGCCCGTCCCGATGATCGCCCCGATGCCCAGCGCGGTCAGGTTCACCGCACCCAACGCCCGCTTCAGGCTGTGATCGCCTTTGGCCTCCGCCTGCAATGCGGTCACGCTTTTTCGTCTAAACAGGTTCATGGTTGTTCATAACTGATTCAGACTGTGGGTTTTCTGATTTTCCCGCAAGCGAAAGCTTTGTTGATTGGGTAGCGCGACCGATCCGGCCGCTGTGCGGAGCGTCTCGCGCTACACCGAGGGGGTATCGGGCGATGGGGAGTTGCCGCGGGGAACTCCCGCCGTCCGCGCATGGGCGCAAAACCGCATTGGAATAGCAACAGTTTTTAGCGTGTGCAATTCCTTGTGCCTCGCACCTTTCACGAAGCCAAATTACGATTGGCGCGTTTCAACCGTCAACGCGCTTTCCCGTTCACGGGATCAAGCAAAAACCGGCTTGATCTCGAGCTTCTGGCCGGGTTTGACCGTGAGGTCAGTTCCCGCGGACCAGATCTTGTCATTGAGCAGCGGCTTGAAGGTGATCGGATCCTTGACAGTGCCCGACCAGCGCCAGGTTTTGCCATCCACACAGGACAGCGCCACACCGCGTTCCCACGTCAGACCGCCGCCTTGTCCCCGGAGAAACACGGCATTGCCAAATCCAACGTCCAGTTTGACGTCAATGGTTGTGACAGCACCAGAATGGGCAGGCGCTTGAGTGGGAGTTTTCGGAGCCGCAGCAACAGGTTTTGCAGGCATTGCAGCGGTTGTTTTAGCATTCGGTATCATGGCGGCCATAGCCGCACTTTTTTTCATTTTCATAGTCAATAGAATAGAATTGCACGACAAATGGAGTGCTTTCACACCCCAATACTGATAATGCACCATATCCTGCGCATTCCAAGTAAAAACTTACCCCGAATTTGACGTCCGTTTGTAATCGGCTGTTCAATTAGCTCTTAAGGATCATCCCCAAGGCGGTCAAAAATGCGTCCACATTCTCTTCCCGGCTGTTTTCTCCCATCAATCCCACGCGCCAGATTCTTCCCTTGAGCGGGCCGAGGCCGGCGCCGATTTCGATGTTGAAATCGCCGAGCAGCTTTTTGCGCACCGCCGCCTCATCGACGCCCGCCGGCACGCGCACGGAATTGAGCGGCCACAATTGATGGCCGGGTTGTGAAGCGAGTTCCAAGCCACGCTCGGCCAACCCCTGTTTCAGCGCCAAATAATTGCGTTCATGGCGGCGCCAGCGGTTTTCCAGCCCTTCCTCCACAACCAGGCGCAACGCTTCGTGCAAGGCGTAATTCATGGAAATTGGCGCAGTATGATGATAAACGCGGTCTTGTCCCCAATACGACGCCAGCAAATTGACATCCAAATACCAGCTTTGGACCTTGCGCTTGCGGCGCGCGGCGGCGGCCAGGGCGCGCGCATTGAGCGACACTGGCGACAGGCCTGGCGGACAACTCAGGCACTTCTGGGTGCCGCTGTAAGCGGCATCGACTTCCCATTGGTCGAGTTTCAGCGGGAAGCCGCCGAGCGAAGTGACTGTATCGAGCACAAACAGAGCGCCCGATTCATGAGCCATCCGGGAAATTTCCTCCACGGGGCTGGCCACGCCGGTGGACGTTTCGGCGTGGACCATGGCCACCAGTTTCGGCCGCACTTTCTTCAAGGCTTCCGCGATTTGTGCCGGCTCAATGATTTGGCCCCAAGGCGCCTCCACTTTTGTCACGCGCGCCCCGCAACGTTCCGCGACGTCCACCATGCGCGTCCCGAACACGCCATTGATGCCGATAACGACTTCATCGTCCGGTTCAACCAGATTGACGAAGCAAAACTCCATTCCCGCGCTACCCGTGCCGCTGACGGGAAAAGTCATTTCGTTCTTTGTGACGAAAATGGCACGCAGCATGATTTTGATCTCCTCCATCATTTGGATGAAGACCGGGTCGAGATGCCCCACGAGCGGTTGGGACATGGCCTTGAGCACCGAAGGAGCCACGTTGCTTGGACCCGGCCCCAGCAGGAGACGCGGTGGCGCATGAAAAGGATCAATTTTTTGCACGGACACAGGATAGATGGTGGAATGACGATTGTCGAAATCCTAATGACGAATTCTCGTCATTAGGATTTACGCATTCGCCATTTCTGTGGCATACTGGCGGGGATGTTTCCAACTCAGGATTTAAATGTAAAAGAGATTGTCCGGCTGCTGCCGCCGCGGGCGTTGAAGGATGAATTGCCGATGACCGAGGCCTGCAACGCCACGGTGGTTCGTGGCCGCCAGGCCATCAACGCCATTCTGGCGCAGCAAGATCCGCGATTGCTGGTCGTGGTTGGTCCCTGCTCGATTCACGACCCTGTTGGCGCGCTGGAATATGCCGGCAAACTCAATGCCCTGCGCCAGGAGTTTGGCAGCCGCTTGGAAATCGTCATGCGCGTCTATTTCGAAAAGCCGCGCACGACCATCGGCTGGAAGGGATTGATCAATGATCCGCATCTCGACAATTCCTACGACATCGAGGGCGGCCTCAAAACAGCCCGCCGCCTTCTGCTGGACATCACCGCTCTGGGCCTGCCGACCGCGACCGAATTCCTGGACGCGATTACACCACAGTATTTTTCAGATCTGATCAGTTGGGCGGCCATCGGCGCGCGCACCACCGAATCCCAATCCCACCGCGAGATGGCCAGCGGGCTTTCCATGCCCGTCGGATTTAAAAACGGCACGGACGGTAGTTTGCAGATTGCCATCGATGCCATGGGTGCGGCGATGCGTCCGCACAGCTTCATCGGGATTGATCAGGATGGCGTGACCAGCATTGTTCGCACGGCGGGCAACCCCCACGGACACGTCGTGCTGCGGGGCGGGCGCCTGCGCGCCAATTACGACACGGAAAGCATTCGTGAAGCGGAAAATCAACTGGCCGCGCACGGTTTGCCCAAGGTCCTGATGGTGGATTGCAGCCATGCCAATTCGGGCAAACAACCGGCGCGGCAGGAGGACGTGTGGCGCAACGTGATTGAGCAACGTGTCGCCGGCACCCGGTCACTTATCGGACTGATGGTCGAAAGTTATCTGGAAGAGGGCACGCAACCATTCCCCAAGGACAATCCGGCCAGCTTGCGTTATGGGGTGTCCATCACAGACGCCTGCCTGGGCTGGGATACCACTGCGCGCATGTTGCAGTGGGGATACAAGGTTGCGTAAGGCGCCCCGCCTGTCTCAAACCGGTTTCATTGCGGCGTAAACGCGATGTACGTCGTCGTGGTCGTCGAGCGCGTTGAGGAAATCCATGACTTGCTTGCGGTGCGCTTCGGAAACTTCCGTAAAGTTCTTCGCGATGTATCGCAGTTCGGAGGCGATGACGTTCCAGCCTGCCGCTTTCAACGCCTTGGCAACGGCATCCAAGTCTTTTGTTGCCGTTAGGAATCGCGCGCCCTTTTGCCCTGCAGGCACTTCGCCGGCTTCCAGCGGCTCAATTTCCTGCGCGCCGGCTTCAATGGCGTCGGCTTCGGCGTCGCGTTGCGCGTCGGGATGGGTGGCTTCCACCACGCCCAAATGATTGAAGAAAAACGCCACGCTGCCGGGCGCGCCCATTGAACCGCCTTGGAACAAATGGCGGATTTCCGGCGCGGTGCGGTTGCGGTTGTCGGTCAGGCACTCGACCACGACCGGCACTTTGTGCGGGGCGAAACCCTCATAGACGACCGTTTCAATCGCCACCTTTTCGCCGGTCAAACCCGCGCCCTTTTTGATGGCACGCTCGATGGTCTCCCGATAGACGGAGGATTTTTTTGCCTTTTCCACGGCGGCGGCCAGGCGGGGATTCAGGTCAGGGTCAGGTCCGCCCAGCTTGGCGGCGACGGTGATCTCGCGCACCAGTTTGACGACCATCTGGCCCTTTTTCTGCGCGGAGATTTCGCGCCCGGCTTGTTTCCATTGTGCTCCCATGAGTGCAGCCAGTGTGGAGAAAGAACGGCCCGGGTTCAATGCAAATCCCGACCGCAATCTTCAGCGCGATGCGACGGCGTCCAAATGGCACGCCAATATTCATTGCTGGTTCCAAAGGGGATGGTGTTGGTGATGTACAAGGAAGCGCCGGCCAGCAGGTTGGTCGAGACCGAGGTCCAGGTGACCAAGTTGGTGGAGGTTTGGATGATGTAGGGGGTCATCGATTGACCATCCAGTTGAAAGGCAAACTGGCCCGAAGCAGAGGGGAGCGCCTTCAACGATGGCGCGGCGGGGGCAAAATTGAACACCGTCAGCGACAGCGGGGGAAAGGAGTAGGTAAACAGCGTCGAGGCCGAGGGATAATTGGACACGGCAATTTCCTGAAAGGCTTCGCTCAGGTCGTATTCAGTCGCGTCGTCCTGGGGGATACCGTAGGAATAGACGGTGGCGGATGGAGACGGAACAAAATTGGTCAGACTGATTTGGCTGTTGAAAGCGGCCTCAGTATCCTTGTTGATGACCAAGAGGCGGAGCGAACCGTCGGCGCCACGGGCCGCGTAGTCCGAAAGCAGGAGGTAATCGCTATTGGCATTGAGCACCGTATCGCCCGGACGCACAAAATATTGCATGAGTTGCATGGCGTAGTAATCCGGGTAGCTGCTTTCCAACCCGTTATCGAGTCCTTCGATGAGGCCCTCGTCGCCCGTGTCGCGCCAGCCGTAGAAAGTGGGGTCGAAGCTCCCGGTATTGCCTGGGCCGCCGCGGAGTTGCCAGAAAGTGTAGGCGTTGAATTCGGTTTTCATGAATTGGCCCAAGGTGTCGGCCACATAGAGGGCGTTGACAAGGCTGGTGGACTGGCGCCCTTCAGCGCCGGCGTCGCTGTTATCCTCCGTACAGACCAGTTCGGTGTTGGTTCCGCCGGGGCCTAAATAGTCGGTGATCATCATGCGCAGGTTGGCGGCATCCCCCGCGACCTGCGATGAAACCTGAAGCACCAGCGGATCGCTGTCAACGACCGGAACCGGATTTTCATAGGGCGTGTATTCAGGGTAAAAATGGTAGATGAGAAAATCCGGAGTGACGCCGAGACTTTTCATCGTGGCAAGCATGACCGGAGTCCAGCCATTATGGACACGATGGGTGACGGAGTTGGTGGCAGGATGGTTGGTGTAGGTATTGTAGCCGTCTTCGCCAGGCGTGCTGACGGCGCCGACTTTGATGGAAGGATCGGCGGCCTTCATGAGCGCCTGGTAACCCGCAAAGCGGACGGCGTAAGTATAGGGGTCATTGGGTGGAATATTCGTGTCCTGCTCCCAGTTGCCATAGACTTCGTTGCCCACTTCCCAGTATTGCAGGTGACACTTATTGGTCACGTTGGCGTCAAGCACCCAGGCGGCAGCCTCGTTGCTGGTGCCCGAGCCGTAGTTGACGGTGATGAACGCCTGCTCCCCCAGGTTGGTGGCGATGTGCATGAAATTGGCGAAGATGCTGGGGTAAGAATAGGTCGAGATGGGCACTTCATTGGACCACACGGTGGCAAGTCCAGTGGCCCAATCATACTGGTCGGAAAGCGAACCGCCGGGGAAGCGCAGGGACAGAATGCCGGCCTGACTCAGGGCGTTGGAAGTGGCGGAGGAATCCAGATACGCGTCCCACACTCCAGTGTTGACTCCGAACCAGCGCGGGTCGGCGGTGCGAAGGGCCTGTGAAGCATCGACCGACAAATGCTCAAGGGCAGGGGCGGGTCTGGCGCTGAACGAAACATCGTCCACGTAGAAAGTGGCAGTGCTTCTGCCATAGGGCGTAATTTGAATGTTGATTTGGTACAAATTCGACACGCCGACGGGCAGCAAGTAAGAAAGGGGAATGCTGTATTGCTGCCAGGAGTTGGTCAGAGGCGGCAACACATAAGCATTGCCTGAATTCTCTTCCCCGTCGTAATAAGCAAAGATCTCCAGCACCTGCCCCTCAGCGGGGCCGCCGTTCGCCCAAAAGACGAAGTTGTTGTAGGGAGTGTTGTTGAAGCCGCCTTCATAGGAATTATAGATGGTTGCAGCAAACGCCAGGGCCTGCCAGACCGCGCTGGGGGTTGCGCTGATTGAGTTCGCGCCACTGTGGACCAGGGATGTACTGGCGAGATTATGCGGCATCCAGCTCCTGTCCTGAAAGCCGTTGACCATGTTGTCGGTATAAACGGGCAGGCTGGCTTGGGCCAGGAGCGAGGGAGAGAGAGTTAAAAGCCAGGCAGCCAGGAGCGCCGGAAGCATGGGCTGAACTTTCATGATGATGGTATATCCGCCCAATCCTTCCCGGTCAAGCTGCCGCAGGGGGAAGCTTTCAACTCCATGTCTCAGTTTCACGCTACGGTTCCCAAACCGCGCGCCAATATGCATGGCTTGTTCCAGGAGGGATAGTGTTAGTGATGTACAAGGAAGCGCCGGTCAACAGCTTGGTCGAGATGGAGGTCCAAGTGACGAAATCGGTGGAGGTCCGTATGATGTAGGGGGTCATCGGCTGCCCGTTCAGTTGAAAGGCGAACTGACCGGACGGCGCCGGCAGCACACTCAACTGTGGCGCGGCTGGGGCAAAGATAAACAATGTCAGGGAAAACGGGGGAAAGGAGTTGGTGAACAGGATTGAGGCCGAAGGATAATTGGACACGGCAATGTCCTGGAGCGCGAAGCTCAGGTCGTTTTCCGTGGCGTCGTCTTGTGGGATGCCGTAGGAATAGACCGTGGCCGACGAGGACGGCACAAAGTTGGCAAGACTGATCTGCGCGTTGAAGTTGGTTGTGGTGTCCTTGTTGATGACGAGGAGGCAGAGCGAGCCATCGGCGCGGCGGGAAGCGTAGGCCGAGAGCAGCAAATAATCGCTGGCGGCGTTGAGCACCGTATCGCCCGGACGCACAAAATATTGCATGAGTCGCATGGCGAAATAATCCGGGTAACCACTTTCGAGCCCGTCGTCAAGCCCCTCGATGAGACCTTCATCCCCGACGTCGCGCCAGCCATAGAGAGTGGGATCGAAACAGGCGTCGGTGCCGGGTCCAGAGCGGAGCTGCCAGAAAGTGTAAGCGTTGAATTCGGTTTTCATGAGTTGGCCAAGGGTGTCAGCCAAGTACAGGGCGTTGACCAGGCTGGTGGACTGGCGTCCTTCCAGGCCGGCGTCGGCGTTGTTTTCCGTACAGACCAATTCGATGTTCGAGCCGCCAGCGCCGAAATAATCGTTGATCATCATGCGAAGATTGGCTGCATCCCCGGCGACTTGGGAGGAAACCTGAAGCACAAGCGGGTCGCTGTCATTGTCCGGAACCGGGTCTCCCCAAGGCGTGTATTCGGGGTAAAAATGATAAACAAGGAAATCAGGCGTGACGCCGAGACTTTTGAGCGTGGCGAGCATGACGGGGGTCCAGCCGCAATGGACCACATGGGTGGCGGAGTTGGTGACCGGATGGTTGGTGTAAGTATTGTAACTGTCTTCACCGGGAATGCTGACCGCGCCGACTTCGATGGAAGGATCAGCAGCCTTCATCAGGGCCTGGTAACCGGCGAAGCGGACGGCATAAGTATAAGGGTCATTGGGCGGGTTGTTTGTGTCCTGTTCCCAGTTGCCATAGACTTCGTTGCCCACTTCCCAGCATTTAAAGTTGCAATGGTTGGTCACGTTGGCATCGAGCACCCAGGCGGCGGCCTCGTTGCTGGTGCCCGAGCCATAGTTGACGGTGATGAACGCGTGCTCCCCAAGATTGGTGGCGATGTGCATGAAATTCGTGAAGACGGTGGGGTAGGTATTAGTGGAAACGGGCAATCCATTGGACCAGACGATGTCCAGGCCGGTGGACCAATGATACTGGTCCGAAAGCGAGCCGCCTGGGAAGCGCAGGGAAAGGATGCCAGCCTGACTGAGGACGTTGGAAGTTGCGGCGGTGTCCAGCCAATAGTCCCAGACTCCGATATTGACACCAAACCAGCGCGGGTCGGCGGTGCGAATGGTTTGCGAAGCATCGACCGACAAATGCTGAAGGGCAGGGGCCGGCTGGGCGGTAAAGGAAATGTCGTCCAGGTAAAAGGTGTTGGTCGTGCCATTGGGCGTCAATTGAATGATGACTCCATCCAGATTCGATATGCCGGCGGGCAGAAGGGACGAAACACCGATGGTGTATTGCCGCCATGAATTGGTGGGCAGAGCCGGCAAAGTAATACCCGGACCCCAAGCGTAATTGGAGCCGGATGCAGCAAAGACTTGCAGTACCTGGCCGCCAGTGGAGCCGCCGTCCGCCCAGAAAACGAAATTGCTGTAGAGACTGGCGCTAAAGCCGCCCTGGTAAGGATTGAACAGGTTCTGCCAGAACTGAAGACCCTCATAGTCATTCGAGTTCGCCGTGGCGCTAATCGAGTACGTTCCACTGTGAACCGGGGAGGTGTTGAGGAGGTTATGTGGTATCCAACTCCAATCCTGAAAGTCATTTACCATGTTGTCGGTATAAACAGGCAGGTCGGCCTGGGCCAGTAGCGAGGGCGGGAGAGTCAGGAACGAGGCGGCCAGAAGCGCCGGAAGCATGGGCTGAATTCTCATAATACTCGTATACCGACCCTATCCTCCCCGGTCAAGCCACCGCACAGGGAAGCTTTCAAACTAGATGTCTCAGTTCGCCGTTACGGTTCCCAAACTGCGCGCCAATACTCCTTGCTGGTTCCAGGCAGGATGGTGTTGGTGATATTCAGGGCAGTACTGGTCAGGAAATTGGTCGAAACGGAGGTCCAGGTGGCGAGATTGGTGGAGGACTGGATGATGTAGGAGGTCATTGATTGCCCGTTCAGTTGAAAGGCGAACTGACCGGAGGTGATCGGAAGCGCCTTTAACGATGGTGCGGCGGGGGCGAAATTAAACACTGTCAGCGACAGCGGCGCAAATGTGTAGGTGAACAGCGTCGAGGCCGTGGAAAAATTGGTCGCGGCGATGTCCTGGAGATTGGTGCTTTGATTGTATTCCACGGCATTGTCCTGTGGCATGCCGTACGAATAGACGGTGGCTGATAAAGACGGCACAAAGTTAGTGAGGCTGATTTGGGCATTGAAGGCGGCATTGGTATCCTTGTTGATGACAAGGAGGCTGAGCGAACCGTCGGCGCGTCGGGAAGCGTAGGGTGTGAGCAGCAGGTAATCGCTGTTGGCGTTGAGCACCGTATCGCCAGGACGCACAAAATATTGCATCAGTTTCATCGCGTAGTAATCCGGATAATAAGAGTTGAGGTTGTCGATCAGGCCTTCGTCGCCTTCGTCGCGCCAGCCGTAGAGAGTGGGGTCGAAACTCCCACTGGTGCCTGCACCATTGCGGAGATCCCAGTAAGTGTAAGCGTTAAATTCGGTTTTCATGAGCTGGCCAAGGGTGTCGGCCACATACAAGGCGTTGACCAGACTGGTCATCTGGCGTCCTTCAGCGCCGGAGTCGCTGTTGTTTTCCGTGCAGGTCAGTTCGATGTTTGACCCGCCGGCGCCGAAATAATTGTTGATCATGTAGCGAAGGTTGGCGGCATCACCGGCGACTTGGGAGGAAACCTGGAGCACCAGCGCGTCGCAGTCATCGGCCGGGGCGGGGGATTCGTCCGGGGTGTATTCCGGGTAAAAATGGTAAATGAGGAAATCGGGAGTGACGCCGAGGTTTTTGAGGGTGGCGAGCATGACCGGCGTCCAGCCATAATGCACCTCCCCGGTGGCGGAGTTGGTGGCGGCATGGTTGTAATCATTAACGAAACTATCCTCGCCGGGCGAGCTGACCGCGCCAACTTTGATGGAAGGATCGGCGTTCGTCATGAGGGCCTTGTAGCCGGCAAAACGGACGGCGTATTCGTAGGGATCGTTGGGCGGGTAATTCCAGTCCTCCTCCCATGTGCCATAAACTTCGTTGCCCACTTCCCAATTTTTGAAGCCGCAATGGTTGGTCACGTTGGCATTGAGCACCCAGGCGGCAGCCAAATTGCTGGTGCCCGAGCCGTAGTTGACAGTAATGAAAGCTTGCGCGCCTAGGTTGGTGGCGACGTGCATGAAATTCGCGAAATCGGTGCCCCACTCAAAACCGCCACTGATGGACATGCCGGTGGACCAATCATAATCGTCCGATTCCGAGCCGCCGGGGAAACGCAGGGAAAGGACGCCGGCCTGACTGAGGGCGTTGGAAGTGGCGGAAGTATCGAGATAGCCGTCCCACACTGCGGTATTGACACCGAACCAGCGCTGGTCGGCAGTGCGGATGGTTTGTGACGCATCGACAGCCAAGTGTGTCAAGGCAGGCGCGGGCTGGGCGCTGAAGTAAATGTTGTCCACGTAAAAGGTGTTGGTCGGACCGTTGGACGTTAATTGAATGCTGATTCGGTTCAAATTCGACACCCCCGCTGGCAGGATGGACGAAAGGGGAATGCTGTATTCCTGCCAGGAATTCGTTTGCAGAGGCGACAACGGACCATAACTTGGACCCGAATCGTCGTTGGTGCCGTATTGGGCATAGACTTGCAGCAACTGGCCGCCTGAGGCTCCACCGTTTGCATAGAAAACGAAATCCTGGTATGGAGAGGTGTTAAAACCGCCCATATAAGAATTGGCGATGGGTTCTTCAAACGAAAGGGCTTCCCAGTCACCGTCAGCCGAGGCGCTGATCGAGTATGTTCCACTGTAAACCGGGGATGTGTTGGCGAGGTCATCCGGTATCCAACTCCAGTCCTGCCAGCCGTTTACAAGATTGTCTGTGTAAACAGGCAGGCAGGCTTGGGCCAAGAGAGAAGGCGAGAGAGCTAAAAGCGAGGCGGCAAAAAGCCCCTGCAGCAGGAGTTTTGTTTTCATACCTCATTATATCGGCGCAAAATGGCCAAAATCAAGCTTTAAGTCTTGAGCAAATCTTCTCAACTCTTTGCATGGCGCAAGCTTAAGACGAACGGCATGCTGCCGATAAGGAGACGAATGGCCAGATGCTGGATTATCGCGTTGTTCCTCTCGTTGCTCGCCGGATGCGGTGAGACTGACCGCATGGCGCAATCCGAGGACGCGCAGGGGCGCTACCACGATCAAATCGCGGTGGCGAAACGGCTTTTGGAGCAAAGGGAGGATTGGGCTGACCGCGCCGAATGGGAGGTTCGGAAGACAGCGGATGGCTGGCAGGTCACGGTCTGGCGGGTGGAGCATCCGGAAGCCAGAGGCTCCAACCGATACGTTCCCTGGGGCTATTCGGTCATCGACCTGGACAGCCGCATGGTGGCCATTGCCTACCACCGTAAAGGATGACGGGACGGCTGCGGCTTCGCTGAATTGACACAATCGCCCCGCCGTGTCACTTTGCACAATCCGGCCCCGAAACAATCCGGCGCCGATGGAGTTTAAAAAAGAAATGGGCGCGCGCCACAATTCATGAGCTTGCGGGATCTGATCGCCTTGGCCAAAAAAGAAGGCGCCAGCGACCTTCATTTGGAGCCGGGCTTGAGCGCCGTCCTGCGGGTGCGGGGCAGCCTGCGTTCCGTGGGCGAGCCGATTGCGGCGCCCGCGACGCTGGAATGGGCGCGCGAGTTGATCGGCGCCGAGTATTGGCCCGAGTTTTTGCAACGGCGCTCCTTTGATCTTTCCAGGACTATTGAAGGTCTGCGCTGCCGCATCAACATTCTTCAGACGTCGCGCGGGGTCGGTTTTGCCATTCGATTGCTGCCGGCTTTTCAGCCGACCATTGACGGGTTGAACCTGCATCCGGACTTCAAGCAATTGGTGAATCATCCGCATGGGCTGATCGTGATCAGCGGTGCAACCGGCAGCGGGAAATCGACCACTTTGGCCGCCCTGATCCAAACCATCAACCTGAGCGATGCCCGCCACATCGTCACGATTGAAAACCCGATCGAATTCACCTTTCGACCCAAACGCGCCTTCATTCGGCAGCGCGAAGTGGGTCGGGACACGCCCAGTTTCGAGCAGGCGTTGCTGGACAGTTTGCGGGAAGACCCCGATGTGTTGATGGTGGGCGAATTGCGCGAACCGGAAACCATGCGCCTGACCATGAGCGCCGCTGAAACCGGCCACCTGGTTTTGGCCACGGTCCATTCTTCCAACTGCACCGAGGCCCTGCAACGGATCATCAACGCCTTTCCCTCCGAGATCCAAGGCAACATTGCCGCGCAAATGGCCGATTGCCTCATCGGAGTCATCTCGCAGCGGCTCCAGTTCAGGCCCAATCTGAATATTTGTGTGCCGGAATGCGAAGTCCTCATGGCGACCATGGCTGTCAAGAATTTCATTCGCAACCGCGATTTTTTCAAAATCATCTCCTCCATCGAAACCGGCGCCGAACACGGCATGTGGAGTTATCCGCGTTATCGCGCCTGGCTCGACAAACGAACCAACTTCAACTTGGGCGGCCGCGAAACCGCCGCGGAGGACGAGGAGACTATCGCCGATGTCAGGCCCGCTCCTCCGCCCTTGTCCAACTCCACCCAGCCAAGCGGCATCACCGCCAAACCCGTCGTCGCGGAGCCGGGCCGGATTGAAATCGAGCCAACCGAGACCTTTGAAAAAATCCTGAAACCCAAGTCCTGACGGTTGCGCGGTCAGCGAGATGTTTTGCAGGACGAGAATCATTTCCGGCTCCGGCGCATGAACCATTCGCTGGCCCAGACTGCGGCGAAAGCCAGCGCCACTGACGCGCCCAGCAATCGGTAGGCGGACGCATCCTCGCCATTGAACCAGGATTGGTAGATGGACAGGGACAGCGTGGATGTTTTTCCGGGGATGTTGCCGGCCACCATGATCGTCGCGCCAAATTCCCCCAAGGCGCGCGCAAAGGCCAGGATGACTCCGCCAATAATGCCGCGCAAGCCGAGGGGAATGGTGATGGTAAAAAAGACCCGCAGATCGCCCGCCCCGAGGGTCCGGGCGATTTGTTCAAAACGAGGATTGACCTGCTCGAAAGCCACGCGCGTCGAACGCACCAGCAACGGAAACGACATCACCCCCAGCGCCGCCAGCACCGCCCGCCACGTAAAAACAATGTCCAGGTGCAGGCGGTCGTGGAAAAAGCCGCCACATCCGTGCCGTCCCAGCACTTTCAGCAGGATCAGTCCCGTGGCCACGGGCGGCAGGACCAGCGGCAGCGTGACGACGCTTTCGAGAAGCGATTTGCCCGGCCAATCACGCCGCGCCAGCAGCCACGCGACCGCCAGGCCCGGCGGCAGGATGACGAGCGTGCTCAAGGCCGCGACCCACGCCGTAAACCAGACAATCTGCCATTCGTTACCGGTCATGGCGCCTTGTTATTGATAATGAATCCGAATCTCGCAAATACCCGCCCAGCCGCGTCCGAATCCAGATATTCCAGGAAGGCCCGGGCTGCCTTCGGTTCTCGGGCGTCCTTCATCACCGCCATTGGATAGCTGATTTTGGGGCCGTCCCGACGCGGCATGGCGAAGGCCACCCGCGCCTTTTTGGAGATGGCGGCGTCCGTCTTATAAACAATGCCGGCCTCGGCATCGCCGGATTCCACCGCGGCCAGCGCTGCCCGGACATCTCCCATCGGCACGACCTTGGGCGCGATCTGGTCCCAGAGATGAATCTTGTTCAAGTATTCCCTGGCATAAATCCCCGCCGGAACGGACTTCGGATCAGCCAGGGCGATATGCCCAATTTTCCCTGTGGCCAAATCAGCGGGCGAGGTAATCGAGAGGGGACTGTCCGCCGCCACGACAATCACCAGCGAGTTGGACAAGCGGCTCCGGCGCGTCTTCCTTTCGACCAACCCCTTCTTGTCGAGGGCATCCATCTTGGCTTCGTCGGCGGAAAAGAAGATGTCCGCCGGCGCGCCTTCCTCGATCTGCCGTTCCAGGAGGCTGGAGGCGGCGAAGTTGAACTCGATTTTGTCGCCGGTCTTGTCCTGATAATTGCGCGCGATTTCCCGCAAACCATCCGTGAGGCTGACGGCGGCGAAAACGGTAATGGTCGCCGCATGGACCACAGCACCGGACCAAATAACAGCCAGAGCAAGGAGAACTTTGAGGAAGGGCGTCATCTTCATGGCGATAAACGTGCCTTGTCCGGGGAAAAGCCGTCAAGCGCGGTCGTCAAACCACCTGCAAGCGGGATCATCCCGACTTTTAGTCAGTTCGATATCATCATCACCAAGCGATCAAAGTGGTTGGCCAAAAAAATCACTGCGATTCAGTGCGACTTGGTGCGACTGAGCTTGATTTTTCAACGCCTTTCCCTTGACTTCGCCAACTTCCACCCAGCATGTTTTCCATTAACCATTACCAATTGTTCATTAAACGAACTGTATATGTAATATATTGTTTCGTCAACAGATATTTGAGACAATTTTTAAAGCGCGGTCGCGGAGTAGTTTACGGACCGCCGGAGGCGCGGGAGAGGCGGTCGGCGATGGCGCGCCATTCTTCGCCGAGGGGCGGGGCTTCCACGATGATCAACTCCGCGCCGGCTTCGTCGCAGCGGTGCAGTTCGGCGTAAATGTCGCGGGCAAAGGCTTCGGCATCGTGAGGAATAACGGCCACCCGCCCGAAATTCCGGCTCAATGGGATCGAATGATGGGCGATGACATGGATTTTGCCGCGCTGAACCTGGCAAGTTGAAAGCTGGGCGGCCAGATCGTTTTCGTCACGCCATTGCAACAGGAGCAATCTGGCTTTGGGTGAGTAATGTTTTGGCAGCAGGCCCGGACTGCGAAGAAACGCCTCGGCGCCGCCGGACCAGTCGGGACCGGATCTATGCAGAAGTTTGCCGCCCATGACAGCGAGCAGAGATTCCATGTGGATCATGCCCGGGCGCAACAGGCGCGGGGGGGAGCAAGTCAGGTCGAGCACGGAGGATTCAATGCCCACTTGCGATTGCCCGCCATCGACGATGAGAGAGATGCGGCCGCCCAAGTCCTTGCGGACGTGTTCGGCGTTGGTGGGGGAAACCTGGTTGGAGCGATTGGCGCTGGGCGCAGCCAGCGGGAAGCCGCATGCGCGAATGACCGCCTGGATGAAAGGGTGGTCCGGCCACCGCACGCCGACAGTGGGACCGTTGGCGGTGACGACGTCGGGAATCTCCGGCGAGCGAGGCAGGACCAGGGTCAGCGGTCCCGGCCAAAACGCCCCGGCCAGCCTGTCGGCCTGCGGCGGCCAGTCGGAGACGCAGCGGCGCGCCAACTCCAGGCTGGCAACATGGACGATGATGGGATTATGCGACGGACGGCCCTTGACCTCGAAAATGCGGCGGACGGCGTCGGCATCCCAGGCATTGGCGGTCAGGCCATAAACCGTCTCGGTCGGGAGCGCCACCAATTGACCGGCCCGGAGCAATTGGGCCGCACGCGCCACCGCTGTTTCGAACAGCGACACGTCGTTTGTCGAGATGAGTTCAGTGTCCATCGGGCATCCGCTCCTAATCTTAATCTCTTTGTGCAATTTGGATTAAGATTACGATTAAGATTAAGATTAGGAACTGAAAACCGCCACCCAAAAACCTGATGGCCCCGACATGCAATGCGCTGGCAAAGACGGCCCGGTCTTCCTACACTGGCCATGGTGTTAATCGATTTGACCAAACAACTGGCTGGCGGCACGGCTTTGACGGACGAGCAAGTCTCGGACGCGGTGAGTGAATTGGTCGGCGAAAAGGAGACGGCGGAAGTCAAAGCCGATTTCCTCGCCGCGCTGGCCCAGAAAGGCGAGACGGCGGAGGAGATCGCTGGCTTCGCGCGCGCCCTGCAGGCCAGGGCCATTGCGCCGCCGCTGGACGTGGAGACACGCTCGCGGGAAATCATCGACGTTTGCGGAACGGGAGGCGACCGACTGAATACGTTCAACATTTCGACGACGGTGGCGCTTGTCGTGGCCGCCGCCGGGGTGAGCGTGGCCAAGCACGGCAATCGCGCCATGACGTCGCAAGCGGGCAGCGCGGACGTGCTGGAGGCGCTTGGGATAAAGATTGATTTGACGCCAGACAAGGCGGCGGCGTGGTTGCGCGACCATCATTTTGCCTTTTTCTTTGCGCCGAACTGTCATCCCGCCTTCAAACAAATCGCGCCCGCGCGGCGCTTGTGCGGAGAACGAGGGCAACGAACAATTTTCAATTTTCTCGGGCCATTGCTGAATCCGGCGCGGCCCACTTCACAACTTGTGGGTGTGCCGCGGCGGGAGCTCTGCGCGCCCATTGCGGCCGTCTTGCAGCGCCAGGGGGTGCGGCGCGGGATGGTGGTTTGCGGGTCTGTGATTGACGGAGACGCAACACGGTATTTGGATGAGTTTTCAACTCTTGGTGACAATTGCGTTGTGGGTTTTCCGCAGGATATGCAATCCAACTCGTCCCGCCGTATTTCGTTTCAAGCCGCGAAGCTGGCCGATTTGGCGGGTGGAAATCGTGAGGCCAACGCCGAGATTGTGCGGCGGCTGTTGCGCGGTGAAGAACGCGGGCCGAAGCGGGATGCGATCCTCTTGAACAGTGCCGCAGCCATGATCGTGGCGGGGAAATGCCGTTCATTTGCGGATGGATGGGATATGGCGGCGGAATTGATTGATTCCGGAAAGGTGGGGAGCAAATTGCAGGAGTTGATCGCCGCGTCCAAGGGAGCTTGACGAGTCGAAGCTGTTGCAGCCATCTTAAGCCATGTATAAAATTATCGGAGCCGACCAAAAGGAGTACGGGCCTATCACCGCCGACCAGCTTCGCCAGTGGATTTCCGAAGGCCGCATCAATGCGCACACCAAGGTGCAGACGGAAGGCGCCACGGTTTGGAAAACTGTTGCGGAATTGCCGGAATTCGCGGGGGTGCTGCCGCCCAGCACGCCGCCGATGCCCGGGACACCCGGTTACATCGCCATTGCCCCGCCCGCGTCAAAAACCAGTCAGTTGGCCATCTGGGCCATGATCACTGGAATCTTCTCGCTCCTTTGCTGTCAGGTTTTAGGTCCGCTCCCCATTGTGCTTGGCATCGTGGCCCTGTCGCAGATTAAGCACAGTCCACAGCAGACGGGGTCGGGATTTGCCATCGCCGGCATTGTGCTTGGAGTCCTTTCACTGATCCTGGTTGCCGTTGCCATCTTGATCGTTATCTCCTGTCCACAATATTTGACGAATTTTCAGAACCTTGCGAACTCTTTTCCTCAGTAACTGGTATGAAAGGATCGCTGGCAGCATCGCCCTGGCACCTGCTCGTGGCCGTCGCGGGATTGACGGTGACGGCAGTGGCGGTGGCGGTTTTGTTCCGTTTTGACCCTGCCACGAGCGGCTTTTATCCTGTCTGCCTGCTGCACCTGACGACGGGCCTGTTGTGCCCCGGATGCGGCACATTGCGGGCAATGCATCAATTGACCCACGGCAACTTTGCCGCCGCGTGGCGGTTGAATTGTTTTGTAATGTCGCTCCTGCCCGTTGCGTTGTGGCTGGCTGGACGGGAATTGGTCTGGCTGGCCACAGGCAGGAGGCTGCCAGGCATCGTGACGCGGCCCATCTTCGGCTGGGCGTTGGTAGTGGGCCTGGTGGTATTTGGGGTGGCACGAAATCTGCCGGTTTTCCGCTAATTACTGAATTGGAGTGAAACATGTATAAAATCATTGGCAGCGACCAAAAGATTTACGGCCCTGCGTCCGCCACGCAAATCCGGCAATGGCAGGCGGAGGGGCGGATCACCGGCGCAACACTGGTTCAGGCGGAAGGGAGCAACGAATGGAAACCCTTGTCGTCGATGCCCGAGTTCAGCATCCCACCCGTGGTCTCGATGCCCCCCGTGCCGGCGGCGCAGCGAGGCAACAACATGGCGCTGGCGGGCCTGATCTGCGGCGTGCTGGCGAACGTTTGCTGCTGTTTTGGCTTCCTTTGCGCGATTCTGGGAATTGTCTTTTCGGTCATCGCGTTAAATCAGCAGGAATCCCACCCGCATGAAGGTGGCAGAGCCATGGCCCTGGCGGGTTTGGTTCTATCGGTGGTGGGGTTGATCTGGCATTGTCTTGTGCCGTTGACCATGGGCTTTCCATTCGGGGCATGGCATATGTTTCACCATCACTGGGGCCGCTGGTAGTCTTTCCCTCCCGCTGTGAAACTCGTGTCTGCCAGCCGCGGCAAGGAGCCCGCCAACCGGGCTGAAGCTTGGGGATGTTTGACAGCCAATCTGGCCCTGCCCGGGGCGGGTTCGTTGGCGGCGGGAAGACCGGTTGGGTATTATCAACTGGCGCTGGCGACGATAGGATTCGTTGTCAGCGTGGCCTCAGGCATTCACATGCTGAAGTGGATGATGGGGAACTGGGCGAACATGAACCAATCCACCGGCGATCCAGTCGAAGCCCTGACAACTATGTGGCGTGAAATACGCTGGCCTTTGACAGGCTTGGGCATTTTCGCGGCTTCCTTTCTGTGGGCGGTGATAACGGGCGTGCAAATCCTTTCTGCGCATCCCAAAAACCAAGTCCCGCCGAGGATTGATTGAAAGAAAAATTGAGCTTTTTGTCACCTGTGGCATAAATTTGGGTACTTAAGCGGTGATATGATGACAACCGAAAAGGCCTGCACCGCAGAATTCAACGATGCCGAGTTGGTCGCGGAAAGCCTGGCTGGCCACCGCGATGCTTTCCGCCAGATTGTTGAGCGCCATCAAACGTTGGTTTGTTCCCTGGCCTACTGCGCCACGGGCAGTCTCACCCAAAGCGAAGACTTGGCGCAGGAGACTTTTCTTGCTGCATGGAGGCAACTCGCCGAACTGCGCGAGCCGTCGAAACTGCGGCCTTGGTTGTGCGGCATCACCCGCTTTGTCATCGGCAAGGAACTGCGCCGCCAGGGGCACGAGCCTGTCCATGCCGCAGCGGCGCTGGAAACCGTGAACGAATTGGCCGCACCGGAACCGCTGCCCTCGGAGCGCGTCATGAGCAGGGAGGAAGAAGCCATCCTCTGGCACTGTGTCGCGCGCATCCCGGAGATCTATCGTGAGCCGCTCGTGCTGTTTTATCGCGAACATCAATCCATCGAACGCGTGGCAGGAGCTCTGGAGTTGAGCGAGGATGTGGTGAAACAGCGGCTGGCACGCGGACGCAAATTGTTGCAGGAACAGGCGCTGGCATACGTGGAAGGCGCGTTGCAAAACACGAATCCTGGCCACGCACTTACGGTCAGCGTCCTGGCGGCTTTGCCGCTGTCCGCCACCTCGGCCAAGGTTTTGGCGGCGGGTGCGGCGGTCAAGGGAAGCTCCACGGCCAAGACGGTCGCTGGGCTGGCTGCGTTGGGTGCGATAATCCTTTTTTATTCATTGCTCGGCTTTTTGGCGTTCGTGGGCGTCTGCGCTGGCTACGGCATGGGCCGGGCCTGCGCAAGGTCATCCAGACAATGCGAGAATGGCATCCGATTCTGGCGCACCCTGGCCATTAGTTGCGTGGTGTTTCTTGTCATTCCACGATGGTTTTACGAGTTGAACTTGAGGCATCGCTTTGAAGCCCATTTGCCTGGCACCCCGCCGTTATATAAGATCCAACAGTTTATATGCCCGGTCTTGTTTTATGCCCTGGCTGTGGCCGCCCTGGCAATATGGATGTGGCGGTGGTGGCGCGAATGGGCCCGGCGGGAGGCAGACGCAGAGGAACCAGGGAAACTGCTGAAAAAGCGGTTTGTCGTCTGGTTATCGCTCGGGATGATCGGGCCAGCCTACTTGTTTGTGCCGCTCTTTGGGACCATGTTGTGGCACACATTTGCACCGGCCACTGTGCAGCATCTTTCCGATGCAGAGGCGCAACAAATCATCACTGGGCGCAACGATGCCCAGTTCTGTGTTGCGCAGGAGCTGGACGGAACGAAGACGCTGTATCTCAATCTGCCTGAGAATAACCCGGGGAGCATATACTGGAGGACAGTCAATGCGCCTACTTGGTGGAAATGGTGGGCGGAGGGCACCAAGCCCGCTTGGTGGAACCTCTGGAACCAGGGCACCGTGCCCAATTGGTGGATTGATGTAATCGCATGGAGCGGCTGGAGGCCCGTCGAATTGTTGGCGGCGGCCAACGAGTCCACGCTCAGGCTGCTGGATGAAGAGAAAATTCACTACGCGACTAGTAGAATGCACCAAGCTGTTTGGCGGGAAGAATGGAAGTTTGAATGGATGTTGCCTTTCTTGATTGCGCCGATGGGCATGACAATCCTGCTGCGCCGGATCGGGGGGTGTCAGTGGGAAACGGTCGCTCTTGTGTCTGCCGGAACGTTGGAACAACAGAACTCCAAGCATCTCAGAATGCTGCTGGAGCTCCGCACCGATCCGGGGGCGCGTAGAACATTTAGCATCGCATTCGCAGCAATGTTTCTGCTGGTATTCAGCGCGAATGCGATCACTGGGATCGGACTTGGTGTGATACTCTTTATCGGAGCGGTCAAGGGCGCTTTCCTTGGTCTGGTTGCCGGGATCTGCGTCTTATATCTGCGCACTCGGCGCAAGGTCTCGAAAGCAGGCGCGGGTATTTGATTTGTCCGCAGTAGTCGCGAGTCTTCGGGATGCCGATTATCAGAATACTTCGAAACTTTGGACTTTGAACTTTGGCGTGCGAACTTTAAAATCGCCCCATGGGAAATTCGTTTGGCCAGTTGTTTCGCATCACCACCTGGGGGGAATCCCACGGGGGCGGCGTCGGCGTTGTGATTGACGGTTGCCCGCCGCTGCTCGGCTTGGTGGAGGCGGATATTCAGCCCGATCTGGACCGTCGGCGGCCCGGACAATCGGCCATCGTCTCGCCGCGCAAGGAGGCCGACCGGGTGGAAATCCTTTCCGGAACGTTCGAAGGCAGGACGCTCGGCACGCCCATTTCCATGTGGGTCAGGAATGAAGACGCCCGGCCCGAGGCCTACAGCGAAATGGCCACGAAATTCCGGCCTTCGCACGCGGATTACACTTATCAGGCAAAATTCGGCATTCGCAACTGGCAGGGCGGGGGCCGCACCAGCGCCCGCGAAACGATCGGCCGCGTCGCCGCCGGGGCGGTGGCCAAGAAACTTTTGCGCGAACGTTTCGGGGTCGAAATCGTCGCCTTCGTCCAGCGCGTGCAGGGGATTGAGGCGCGGGTGGACATGGATAAAGTCAAACAAAAGGATGTCGAGGCGAACGTGGTGCGGTGTCCTGATGAGGGCGCGGCCAGGCGGATGATCCGGCTGATCGAGAGAATGCGGCGGGCGGGGGACAGCGTGGGCGGGGTGATTGAGTGCGTGGCGCGGGGCGTGCCGGCGGGGTGGGGCGAGCCTGTATTTGACAGACTGGAAGCGGACTTGGGCAAGGGCATGTTGAGTTTACCGGCCTCGAAGGGGTTCGAGATCGGATCGGGTTTTGCCGGGACACTCATGACTGGATTGGAGCACAACGACGCGTTTCGGATTCGGGGCGGGAAAGTGCGGGCGGTGACCAACCTTTCGGGTGGCATCCAAGGGGGCATTTCCAACGGCGAGACGATTTACTTGCGAGTGGCCTTCAAACCCGTGGCCACGGTCATGCTCGAACAGCAAACGGTGGATGTGAATTTGAAAAACACGACACTCAAAGCGCGCGGGCGGCATGATCCGTGCGTGCTGCCGCGCGCCGTGCCGATGGTGGAGGCCATGGCGGCGCTGGTGCTGGCCGATCACGCATTGCGCCAGCAGGCCCAGTGCGGCTGGCGCGCGCCATCAGAAAAATAAGCGGCGCAGCCATAGGTATCCGCCAAAGATCCAGATGACGGCGGCGACGGCAATGTAGGGTCCATAGGGCATGCGGCTGGACCAGCTTCGCTTGTTGGCGATGATCAAGGCGACGCCGACGAAGGAACTAATGACCGCGCTGAGGGCCAGCGAAAACAGGACCCCGGGCCAACCCAAGAACGCGCCGATGGCCGCCATGAACTTCACGTCGCCCAAGCCCATTGCTTCGCGCGGCAGGACAAGCTGGTCGGTGACGGCTTCCATGTAG
This sequence comes from Limisphaerales bacterium, assembly GCA_052325505.1. Classification (GTDB taxonomy): domain Bacteria; phylum Verrucomicrobiota; class Verrucomicrobiia; order Limisphaerales; family Palsa-1400; genus DASRLE01. Next base: position 34,904 of record JBKQUS010000008.1, on the reverse strand, counting down.
GGGACTTTTTCCGGATCGAAGGTGTCCCCGCCTATTTCCAGACGCTGCGATTGCAGTCGCACAGCGACGTTGAGGTAACAGCGGTCGATCAATTCCACGCTGCTCGCTTGCAGCCGGATAGCATCGCCTGAGCGGTAAAATAATTCTTCGTAGGGGATTTCCTGGTCGGGCGTCCTGACGGCCGTTTCGGTGAAGAAAACCCTGGTGGCCGGCGAGAGAAGGACGCGATAACGCCCGAAAAGCAATTTGCCAAGGCGGAGCATCCCATAGACGATTCCGCCGCCCACGGCCATGCCAACCAGGCTGTCAACCATCGCAGGGCCGGAGGCGCGCAAATGGTTGAAATACGGGAAGCTGAAATGCGAGGCGGGAACGAGGAACGCGGCGCAAAAGCCGGCAGCCATTCCTCCAAAGGTAATTTCATCCGGGATGATGAAATGCTCGTAATCGATGAATGTGGCGGCGATCAAGCCGCCGATCATGACACAATAAACCAGGGCGAGCAGGGGATAGAACTGCCCGAAATGAATCCAGCAAGCGGCAAAGACCACGCCGGTCAGCAGTTCCACCAGGAAATAGCGCGGGGAAATCGGCGCCTGGCAATTGGCGCATTGGCCGCGCAGCCAGAGCCAGGTGAACAACGGAATGTTCAGGTGCCAGGGGATGGAATAACCGCAATGGGGACAGTGCGACGGCGGCCGGACAATGCTCTCCTCCCGCGGCATGCGGTGGATGCACACGTTGAGAAAACTGCCAACCACAGAGCCGAAGACAAAGAAGCACAGCGTCCAAAAGTGAAACGGGACCAGCGCCCAGGTTTTTGAGTCAAACATAAGGACAAACGATGGCTTTAATCATGGAGGTTCCTTTCCAAGGCGTCGCGCATGATGCGGACCGGGGGTTCTGAACCGGTCCAGAGTTTCAGGGCCTCGGCGCCTTGGTGTAGCAACATGCCGAGGCCGTTGGCCGTCCTGCAACCCGCCGCCCCGGCCGCCCGCAGCAGGGCCGTTTCCTTCGGGCGATAAATCATGTCATAGACGCGGGTGGGCCGGCGCGATTGCAGCCACGGGAGGTCAATGGGCAGGGGTTCGTCGGGTTTCAGGCCCAAGGAGGTCGCATTAATGACCAGATCCACAGGATCGGGCGGATAACCCTGAATGACGCTCATGCGCGGATGGGAGGCGGTTATGCTGGCGGCCAATTGCCGGGCGCGTTCCTCGGTTCGGTTGACCAGAAAAATCCGCCCAACTTCCTCCTGGGCCAATCGCAGTGCGGCGGAGCGCGCCGCGCCGCCTGCGCCGAGGATCAACACCGCCGCCCCGCGCAAATCCGGCCATTGGAAATCCTCCTTGAGCGATTGGATAATGGCGTCGCCGTCTGTGTTGAATCCGTGGCTGCGCACTTCGCGGATGGCGTCGTCCCCGATCCTGGCGAGGGGAACCCAAGCGCCCCGGGAGTCGTGAGTTTCAAAAACAATGGTATTGACGGCTCCCCACGCCTTGGCGCGCGCATCAGCCACATCGACCATCTCCAGCGCCAGAAGCTTGTGGGGGACGGTCAGGTTGAGGCCGATGAAGCGCAACGCTTTTGCGCCGTCGATTGCGGCGCGCAGATTGTCCGGATGGACCTCGAAGGCCAGATAGCGCCAGTTCAGTTTCAGGGCGGCAATGGCGGCGTTCTGCATCGCCGGCGATGCGGAATGCCGGATGGGATGCCCCAAGACGCCGCAAAGGCGCGTGCTGGCGTTGATTGGATGATTGATTCCATCGGACACGCGCTGGTTATAGGGCAACGGCGCGCGAAGTTCACGGAAAATTTACACCGCCAGTTCTCCTTTCTCCTCAGTGCGAATGCGGACGGCTGCCTCCACATTGGAGACAAAGACCTTGCCGTCACCGATCTTGCCCGTCCTGGCTGTGGTGACGATCGTCTGGATGGCGTGTTCCACGCGCTCGTCCGGCAGGACAATTTCAATTCTGACCTTTGGCAGGAAATCGACCGTGTATTCGCTGCCCCGGTAAATCTCGGTGTGGCCTTTCTGCCGGCCGAAGCCCTTGACGTCGGTGACCGTCATGCTTTCAATGCCGACTTCCGCCAAGGCGTCTTTGACTTCGTCCAGCTTGAACGGTTTGATAATGGCGTCTATTTTCTTCACTCGCATCTCCCTAGCAGCAGTAATGCCATTTCTGGAACCTTTTGACTGACAAGGCGGATTCCGGCGGTTTTTCATAAGAATTAATTTGACCCGTTCCGCCCTGTGCAAGAAGTGCTGTTGCTTTTTGCGCAACCAACCTTCTTTTAGCCAAGGGGTTGTGAATAACCTGTGAGTAAGTTTCCCTTTGACTTGTGGATGGTTCGGTGGTTGGTTAAAATCAGGTCAGCAGGTGAGACGCGCGTGCCCAAGCACTTCCTGTTGGCTTAGCTGCATGAGCACAGGACGTGACGATGGCTTTGGAAGTAATGGACGAAAAACTACGCGCTGTGTCGTAGTCTCGATTTATGAAGACCTTGGCGGCCGAGACCTGCTTTTGGATCTCTGCGATTCCCTGGCCCGAACGTTCAAGGACGAATTGAAATTTCAGTTTGATTGGTGGCGCTTCAAATATCTGGCGGACCCGGAAATTGCGATGGAAGCGGCGCTGGGCGCGGCGAAGGCTGATTTAATTCTTCTGGCAGCGCAAACGTCCGAATTGCCGGATCACGTGCGAAGGTGGTTCGAAGGATGGCTGCCCAACAGGGTGGCTGGCGACGGAGCGCTGGTGCTGGTGCAGCCTTCGCCGGGGGAAGCCTCCAAATTATTTCACCTGCCGTCCTCCCTGCGCCTGACGGCTAGGCGAGCGCGATTGGATTATTTGCGCCTCAGTTCCCCGGGATCAAAGGCTGGCGTGGCAGGAATGCCAATCTTCCAGCCTTATGTCAACAGACTGCTGGCGGATGAAGAGCCGCCTCAGCATTGGGGAATCAACGAATAGCTGTCACCGCGGCGCGGCGGCATCGAGGCGGGCCAACTCTGCCACGGCAAGCTGATATTCGACATACTGCCGCAGACCGGTGGCCACGGCTTTCTGGAAGAAATCTCTTGCGCCCGGATTGTCGCTGTTGCAGAGGCGCTTTATGCCGATGTAGTAAAACGCCTCGCATTGCGGACCATGTGCCGGGACGGCGTCATTTTTCTGCGCCGCGGCGAGCAACGCCGTTTCGTCCAGTTGGTCCGCCACAAACAGGGCGAGGGTTTTGGTCCAGCCATCCTTCCAGCCGGCCACGGTTGTTGCGAAATCTCCCGCTGGGCGTCCGAGCCGGCACAGCAACATCTGGCGATGGAGTTGCGCATTGGCCGAATCGCGCCGATTCAGTTCGATCACTTTGTCGTAATCCGCAAGCGCGCCGGAAAAATCGCCTTGAATTTGTCTGGCCAGGGCACGGCCCGCATGGACGGCGGAACTGGTTGGGTTCAGTTCGATGGCCTGGGTTTCGTCGGCCACGGCACCGGCGGCGTCGCCTTTCTCCAGCCTGGCCAGGGCGCGGTTGGCATAGGCGTCAAGATTCTTGTGATTGATTTCGATGGCGCGGGTGTAATCCGCGATGGCGGAGTCATATTTCCCTCCGCTGCAATTGGCAATGCCCGATCGAACGAAAAGATTATCGCAGCTCAGGCGCACAGTTTCCGCGACGCTCCAGTTCCCGATACTGGCCGGCGGCCTCGACCGCGCGTAGGCAAGGCCATTTCGCCCATCAACAACCAAGTCCAGATGGGCGAGAGCGCGCAAGCCGATGACACCGGCCACTTCGGCGCCGGGGTCGGCTTGGTTGAGCCAGTCGGCTTCGGCGGGGGGCATGTTCTCCACCGGCAGACCGGTGAGGGTGAGCGCGCCCAATTTGATTTCATCGGCCCACATGGCCTGTGCGGCAAATGGGCCGATGGACCAGGTGGAATGATTGATGGTAACCAAAGGCTCATCCGGATGGGCGGCCCTGGTTTCCTGCCATCGCGCCGGCGATAATTGAACCCCCTGCGGCGCGCCGGTATCCACCAAAATGACCCCTCTTTTGCCATCCGACAGCGGTGTTTCCAGCATCAATGTGCTGCGTGGCAGCACCCTCAACTTCAACCATCCGTCTGTTTCTTTGGGCAGCCGCGCCACGCTTCGGACGGTGCGGTGGGCGGCGTCAAAAACCAGGATGTTGTTCCGAACTTCCGGCCAGCCGATGACGCCGTCCTCCATTGTGGCGGAGGGCTGGCGGGAAGAAGGCGATGGTGAGTATACTGGAAGCGGCGACGTAAACGTCTGCGCGCCCACAGTCACGCGCGTCGGCTCGGACATTCCCGCGACGATCTCGAATGCGCCGGCGGCAACCTCGCGCCGGGGCGGCGCAAAGTCCAAACCCACCCGTTTCGCCGCTGTGCTGTAAAGCAGCGTCGAGGCCGCGCCGGTGTCCAACATCATGTGGACTGGCTGGCCGTTGATGGCCAGATTCGCGACAACAATACGGGGAGTCAGCGGCTCGGTCGCGCAGCCCGCAAAGAAGAATACCGCCGCCGCCAGGCATGCCAGGGAGCCGCGGAATAACAGACGCATGGCCTTTATCATAGCGATGGAGGAGTGGATACGGTGTTTCATGCCGCCATTCAATGATTGATTTCCTTTCGTTGCACGTCATGTACTATCGGCGGACAAGTGAATGCAAATAACCACAATTTTGTGCAACCTGTTTTAGATTATCTGGAGCAGAACAAGTCCAGGTTCATTGAAGATCTGTGCCAGTACGTGCGGCATCCGAGTGTTTCCGCGCAGGCCGGCCACCGCGCCGATATGGCCACGTGCGCAAGATGGCTCGTGACGCATTGCCGCAAAATCGGCCTGGAGGCACGCGCATGCCCGACCGCCGGGCATCCGATTGTCGTGGCCAGGACTCCGCGGACGCGCGGCCCAAAGAAGCCGGCCTATCTCATTTACGGACACTACGATGTGCAGCCGGCCGAGCCGTTCAAACTGTGGAGGAGCGATCCATTCAAGCCGCGGATCGAAGGCCGTTCGCTTTTCGCCCGCGGGGCCAGCGACAACAAAGGCCAGAACCTGGCCCACCTCAACGCCGTCGAAGCTTACCTGCAAACAAACACGGAACTGCCTTGCGATTTGACCTTTGTGATTGAAGGAGAAGAAGAAGTGGGCAGCACGAGTTTGGGAAGCTTTCTCAAGTTGAACCGCAAGGAATTGGCCTGCACGGCGGTGGTCATTTCCGACACCGGCATGCCCAGCCTCAAACTCCCGGCGCTGACGTATGCTCTGCGTGGCGTGGTCGCCCTTGAAGTGACCGTGCAGGGTCCCTCGCGCGATCTGCACTCGGGCATCTATGGCGGCACGGTGGATAATCCGGCCATGGCGCTGTGCCAAATCCTGGCGCAGTTGCGCGACAAGCAGGGCCGGGTCAATATTCCCGGATTTTATGACGGAGTGGCGGAGCTGTCGGCCCGCGAGAGGAAGGAAGCGGCGCGGCTTCCCTTGAGCGCGGCAGAGTATCGGAAATTTCTTGGCGTGCCGGAACTGTTCGGCGAGCGCGGCTATACCTTTGCCGAGCAGCGGGCCGCGCGTCCAACCATCGAGATCAACGGACTGACCAGCGGCTACCAAGGGGAGGGGAGCAAAACGATCATCCCGGCCCAGGCCAGCGCCAAGCTGACATTCCGGCTGGTGCCAAACCAGGACCCGGCGCACGTTCGCAAGGTCATTTTGAAACGCCTGCGAGATCTTTGCCCTCCGACGGTGAGATTGGAGATCGAGGCCGGGCACGGGGCCGAGCCGTATTTGGTTTCGCCGACAAGCCCGCTGGCGCGGGCGGGATTGCGCGCCCTTAAGGAAGCGTTCGGGCATGCACCCATTCTAATGCGTGAAGGCGGTTCCATCCCGATTGTCACGAAGTTCAAAAAAATCCTCCACGCCGATTCGCTGCTGCTCGGCCTGGCCTTGCCCGATGACAACGCGCATTCCCCCAACGAGAAATTCAGCCTGGATTGCTACGAGAAAGGAATGCGGATGGGCGCGTTATTGTGGCCGGAACTGGCGCGGATTTGAATTTTACTGAACCGGAATCTGTAGCAGCTCGGGGGAAGTCATGGGGCCGGGGTGGACTTCTTTGCGGGCGGCGGCGATTTGCTCGGGTTTCACCGGGGACGCATTGTTGCCCCAGGTGCTTCGGATGTAGGTCAAGACCGCGGCGAGGTGTTTGTCGTCGTAGGTGTCTTTCCACGGGACCATGGTCAGGTTCCATTCCTTGCCTTTGACGGTGATTGGGCCGGTCAAGCCATTTAATACAATGCGGGCGATCCGGTCGGGACCGGGGGCAAGCACCCATTCGGAGCCAACCAGCGGAGGAGCGGTGCCTTCCTTGCCCAAACCGGATGGCTGATGGCAGGCGGTGCAGGTCTTGTTGAAAACATCCTGGCCCATCAAGCGAAATTCGTCGCCGGCACTTTTGGGATTTTTAGCAACCACCTCTTCGAGCGAATCAAAGGGAGCATAAACTTGTTTGTCAAAACCGCCGGCGTGATCGTTCAGATAAAGCTGGCTCCAATAAAACAAGCCGCCAAACACCATGATCAGCCAGATCGGGACGGTGGCAAATCCGGCGCTCGGCTCGGAGTTGTCTTGATTGGCGCGATTCTTGGTGTCGTCCTGGCTCATTTGGCGGGAGAATTGGTTGCGGGTTTCGCGGGGGCATTCGTTTTGCCCGCCGGTTGGGGCGGGGGCGGAGCTTCAAAAAGATAGCCGTCCTGGTGCAGGCTCGTCACGTACGCGGCCAGGGCACGGGCTTCCGGGCGCGGCACAATTTCATAGCCGCGCGGCGGCGCAAAAGGTCCGGGAATTTGCAGGGCGTCGGGGGAGGGAGCGCCCTGGATTTTGCGTTTGTCGAACAAAAACGGGCTGGGCGGCATGATCGAGCCGGGAGCGAGGGCGCGAGGCTCATAGAGACGCAGCAGCACGGCGGCCGCATCCATGCGACGGCCCGCATTGGCCAAGTCGGGACCGACCCGCAGCGAGCCGAGCAAAACCGGCTGGTCGAAGAGATAATCGTATCCGGTGCTGCGGCGGATGCCCCAGCCACGGTTGATGTCCGAGCCGAGATCGCGGGGCCGGACCTGCTCGGTATGGCAGGAGGCGCAGCCGTCGGCGCGATAGACCTCCGCGCCCTGATGGGCCAGGCCGGGTTCGGGATTGGGATAAATCTGTCCGCTGGCGCCGACGACGATATTGGTGGTGGGGCGCATGTCGCCGATTTGCAATTGTGGGCCAAGAACAAAACTGAGCCATGAACAGGCCATGGCAACAAACAAACCCAGGAAAAGCGTGGGACCGCTGTTCATGCGCCCCCCTTTCGCAATTCAGCCCAACGACGGCAGGCAAAGCGCGAGAGCAGCAGGGCAAAGTTCAGCAGGAAAAAGAGCGTGCCAACGAGGATGAGCAGGTCGCCCAGTGTATCGGCGCGCAACGCCATCAATGTGCCGCGCGTGACTTGGGCAAAGGTATATTTTGGATCATTGAGCAGGAACCCCTGGCCAACGCCACCGACCAGCAGGGCGATGTATGAGATGAGAATGCCGAAAAAGGTGGGCCAGAAATGAGCCTGGACAAGCCCCGGCGACCAGGCGGGCGGAACACCCCGGTCAAGAAGGCGCGGCACGATGTAATAAATTGCGCCGAACATGGCGAGCGCGAAAAAGCCGTAATGGAAAAGCTCCCATTGCGCGACTGAAAACCAGGTGTAATCGGTCAGCGCACTCACGTTGGGAAGCACGCCGACAATTTGTTGCATGCCGGCGATCAGCCAGAACACCAGGGCGACATAAGTAAAACGCAAGGTGAGATGAGCGTCCAGCGCCTCCACGTTGTGGCGGGCTGTTTGATAGAAATTCACGAAGACAGCCAGCAGCGGCACGGTCGTCAGGACAGTGCCCACGACCCCCATGCTGACGATCCAGGACGGCAACGGCGCGCCGGTGGGGATGCCGCCCCAACTGCCAAACAGGGCGAGGGTCCAGAACGCCAGAGCGGCCAAATAATGGCTGTGGAGGGGACGGACCAGGAGTTTTGGAATGAAATAAAAAATCGAGGATAATCCGAAATAACTGAGAACGATCGACGACAAGTTGTGCGCGTACCACCAAGCTATGGACGCTTGCATCACGCCGCGCACCGGCAGGCAGAGCAGCAACATCGAGGCGGTCGAAAATATCCAGGGGAACCAGAAGAACGCCCCGAGCACAAACCATTGCGAGGGATAGAGGGGGCCTTCCGCCCGGCGGTGGAAGGCCAGCAGGCCGCAAAGGGCGATCAACAAATACGATACGAACAGGATTGCAGTGACATAGCCGGGCATGGCGAAGGATTCAAACCCGGTGCTATCGCCGCAGAGAATGGCGGCCAGCCCGATGACGACGGCGATGTTCCAAAAAATGACGCCGATGAGAACAACCCCGGGGCCTGGCAGCGGCGAGCGACCGAGACGGCAGAGCAGCCACAGTCCCACCCCCAACGCCGCCGGCACGGCGAAACCGTAGAGCAGGGCGGTCTTGTGCGCAACGTGGATGCGACCGTAAGTCAAATATGATTGACTATACAGAAAGTGGGGGTTGTGAAACTTCAGCGACGCGATCAGGGCAAAAACCATGCCGAGAAGCAGCCAAAGGACCGCGCCGCCAAAAAGGGCGAGAAGGGGCCATCGGCACGAAGCCTCGATGTCCGCCGCGGCAGGCTGGAACGGCGCGCGGGGGGCTGTTTGCGCTGGAGAAGCAGTCGCGCTCATGGCCGGAACAGCCTATTCGTATTCATTCTTGACGGGAGGAGGTTTGGGAGGCGGGGCAAAGGCCTTTGCCGCCTGCGCCATCAAATTGGAATGGGCCGCGGCAGGATGCTGCCACTCCTCCAGAACCAACTCCTTGGCCCGCGCCACCGGCACGCGCACAATTCCCTTGTCCTTGTCCTGCCAGTCATAGCTCTTGAGGAGAGGGTCGTTGACGGCATTGAAGTCAGAGAGGATTTTCATGCGCTCCGCCGCGCGATCCGCATTGAGTGAAGGGGTGGCGGTATAATGCCGCATCAGCCAGACGAGAAACGCCATGACCAGAAACGCGCCCAGGATGGCCAGCACATTGGCGGCGGTCCGGGTTTTTTGGAAGCAGGGCTCCGGGTTCATTTGGCACGCTCCGGTGCGGTTGCGACTTCAGCGGCTTGCGGAATGTAAATATCCAAGGCCTCAGCCATACGCGGGTCCTTCTGCGGATAGGGCGGATAACGGTTGAAAGAGTTTATAAAAACCTTTGTCAGAACACCGCCGAAGATCAAGACGCAGGCGATGTCGGCCAACAACCCCGGAGTGAAAATGCTGTTGGCGTGCAGCGCCGGCATGATCTGGAATTCAATATCGACAAAATGCATCAGCCAGGCCCAGGCGGCCAACGGGAGCATGACGCTCAGTTTCAGTTTCCAATCGATGCGCAGCAACATGAGGAATGGCACGAAGAAATGACCGAAAATAATCACATATTTACCCACATAATCCCAAGTGCCTTTCTCGCGCAGCACGTACCAGAAGGTTTCTTCCGGCATGTTGGCGTTCCAAATGATGAAGTATTGCGCGAAATTCACGTAAGCCCAGAAAACGGTGAAAGCAAAAAAGAGCGAGCCGATCATGTAGTAAGTTTTCTCGCCAACGAGGCCTTTCAAGGCTCCGGTGCGTTGCAGGATGAGGGTGAGGACATACACCGTGGGCAGGGCCGTCCAGACGGAGGCGGCGAAATAACAAACACCGTACATGGTTGAATACCATTCATCGGTCAGGCCCTTCATCCACATGATGGCGGCCAAAGTCAGGGTGATGGCAAAGAAAACAATGCCGAGGCACGAATAAAACCGCATCTTGTGGGTGCATTGGACCGAGCCAGTTTTGTCCTGTTGCAGCGACCAATGGCGGAGGCGGCTGGAAAAGAGCCACCAAACGGCAAAAAGGACCGCCGCCGTAATGTAATAGCCCGGCGCGGTGAACAGAGGATACTTGGCGGTGACAGCATGGTCGGGATGCAACTGCTCGGCCGATTCCAGCCACGGATAAATCTTGGGCGCCAGGAAGGCGACAGGCAGGAAAAGGACCAGCAAGGACGGGCACAGCAGGCAGGCCATGGCCTCAGTCACACGCCGGACAGGCACCGACCAACTGGCGTCGAACAGATGATGCATCATCACCAGGAACCATCCGCCCAAGGCAAGGCTCAAATAAAACATGAACGCCAGCAGCCAGGAGAAACCAAGCTGCTTCAAAGGATCCCCGCTGAGGGCCACGCCGCCAATCGCGCCGATTACGCCCACCACAATCAGTATCCAGGGCGCATTGCGCCATTTGCTTAAATCCAGCTTGACGAACTGTGGAGTGTGATCATCCGAACTCATAAGATTACTTTTTCAATTGGGCGCGGTCCGGTTCCGGCACATCCGCAACCGAAGCCAACTGGCTTCTTTGCAGCGTCCGCACGTAATAAATAATGGCCCAACGATCCAACACCGGCACATTGGGGCCGTAAGCGCCCATCAAGTTCTTGCCGTAAGTGATGGTGTTGAAAATTTCCCCATCGGCCATGTTGATCAGGCGCTGGTCATGGAAATTGGCCATGGAAAACATGTTGTATTTGCTGGTAATGCCCTTGCCGTCACCCGCCGGGCCGTGGCACGGCATGCAATTGATTTGATAACGCTGTTCGCCGCGATCCAGCAATTGGCGCGTCAAGGGCAGGGGATTGTCGGGGATGAAATTGGTGAAGTTAGTCGTGCCAGGGACGAGATTGGTAGTGTCGGGGATTCGTCCAGTGTTGACCGGCGAATCTTCATAGTCGTACACCGGCCTGCCGTCGATCAGCAAGGGCTGGCCGTTGAGGACATAAGCCGTGCTGTGGGCCACCGTGCCGGGGGGAATCGGCCGGGAGGAGAACTGGTCGGCAAAAAAATCACTGGGCGTCTGCGGGCGCACCTTGTTTTGGCGGACCATGTCCGGAAACAGCTCGATAGGCGGACGACGGGTGTGGCTGCCTTGAAAACCGCAGATGCCAACCACCGCGATGCACGTCAAGAAAAAGAGGAGCAGGAAATAACGCATTATTCCTCCACCAATTCGATGTGCCTGCTGCCGAGTGATTCGAGCAGCCGGCGGGTTTCCTCGTTGGAGAATTTGACGTCACTGGTTTCGATGACCACGAAAAAGCGGTCATGCGTGGCCAGGGCAAAGCGGGGGTTCTTGAGGAGCGGATGATGCAGCCGCGGCAAACGATTGAGGAAAAGCATCCCGAGCAACGCGCCGAAGGAGCCAAAGAGGATGGTCAACTCGTAGGACGGCGGAAAGGCCGCAAACGGGCTGAACATCGGCTTGCCGCCGATGTCAATACGATAATCCAGGGCGTTCATGAACCAAATCATCAGCATGCCCGTGAGATAGCCGGTGCAACCGCCGATGAATGAAAACCAACCGACTTTGGAGTTGCTGATGCCCATGGCGCGGTCCATGCCGTGAACGGGGAAGGGGGTGAAAACGTCCCAGTTGTGGTAGCCGGCGTCATGGACCTTTTGCGCGGCGTGCAGTGTGGCGGCCGGCGTTTCAAATTCGGCCATGATGGCGTAGGTGTTCGAAGGCATCAGTGTTTCCCTCCGGGTTTTGCACCGCCCAGCGGATGGTGCGGGTCCGCTTGCGGCGTCACGCCTTTGACTTCGGCGATGGCAATCAGCGGCACGTAGCGCAGGAATAAAAGGAAGAAGGTGAAAAACAATCCGAACGTTCCCAAGTACTGGAGAATATCAACCCAACTCGGGGTGTAGTAGCTCCAGTTGGAGGGGAGGAATTCGCGTTGCAAGGACGAGACGACGATGACGAACCGTTCGAACCACATGCCGATGTTGACGAGGATGGACAGGGCAAAAACGGTCAGCATGCTGGTGCGGATCTTCTTGAACCAGAAGAATTGCGGCACGATGACGTTGCAGGTGACCATCGTCCAGAACGCCCACCAATAGGGGGCCGGAGCGGTATGCATGAGCGGCCCGAAAATGAACGGGTCCGCCGCGCGGTTGTGGAAGAACAGGAAGCGCTCGTAAGGATTGCCGCTATACCAGGCGATGAAGAACTCCATGGCGTAGGCATAACCCACAATCGAGCCGGTGGCCAACGTCACTTTGCACATCAACTCCACGTGCCGCACGGTGATGATGTCCTCGAGTTTGAGCAGCCGCCGCAACGGCACCAGCAGCGTCAGGACCATGCCAAAGCCCGAATACACTGCGCCAGCGACGAAATAGGGCGGGAAAATGGTGGTATGCCAGCCGGGGAGCTGCGAGACGGAGAAGTCCAGGGAGACGATGGAATGCACCGAGAGCACCAGCGGCGTGGAGAGGCCAGCCAGGATCAAATAGGCCTTCTCGTAATTGCTCCAGTGCCGGTTGGAACCGGTCCAGCCCAACGAAAAAAGGCCGTAACCAAATTTCCTGATCTTGGTTTTGGCGCGGTCCCGCATCACGGCCAGATCGGGAATCAGACCCATGTACCAAAACAGCACCGACACGGTAAAGTAAGTCGAGACGGCAAAAACATCCCACATCAGGGGTGAGCGGAATTGGGGCCAAATCCCGTTGGAATTGGGAACGGGAAAGAGCCACCAACCATACCAAATGCGCCCGATGTGAATGAGCGGGAAAATGCCGGCGCACATCACGGCGAAGATGGTCATGGCTTCGGCGGCGCGGTTGATCGAGGTGCGCCAGCGCTGGCGGAGGAGAAACAAAATGGCCGAAATCAGCGTTCCAGCATGGCCGATGCCGATCCACCACACGAAATTGACGATGGCCCAGCCCCACATGACGGGATGATTCAACCCCCAGACGCCCACGCCGGTGGACATGAGGTAAAGAATCATGGCGAAGCAAACGGTCATCATGGTGAAGCTGATGACGAAGCAGATTTTCCACCATCCGGGCGTCTTGCCTTCGATCACGCCCGCAATCCGGTCGGAAATCCAGCCGAGGCTGCGGGTGTTGGACACCAGCGGGACGCGCTCCAATTCAGCCGGCGGGCCTTGCACGCGCAAGGTAGGCTGCTCTTCCACCGGCAAGCTTTTGGGTGATTCAGCCATCAGAGTGATCCTCCCTTGCTGTCAATGGAAGTCTCCGCCACCCGTTGAAACTCCTCGGTGGTGTAAGGCGTTGGATGTTCCTTGTAATCCGGCATCTCCTGGTTTGGATTGCGCACTTTGGCCAGGTAGGTGCAGCGGGGCTTGGTCAACAAGAACTCGAGGACGGAGTAATTGCGCTCCTGGCTCTTGGCCCTGCTCACGCTGCTTTCCGGATCGGAAATGTCGCCAAAGACAATCGCCTCGGCGGGGCAGGCCTGCTGGCAGGCGGTCTTCGGAACGGTCCCTTCCTTTTCCGAAAGCCGGACATGGTCGCTGTCGCGCGTTTTGACCTTGGCCGCGATCTTGGCCTGTTCGATGCGTTGCAGACAAAGCGTGCATTTCTCCATGACGCCGCGCATGCGGACTGAGACGTCCGGGTTTTTCACCAGCCGGGCCAGTTGCCATTCATCCTCGGGCAGGCTGCCCTTGTCCGGGTTCTTGAGCCAGCGCATGAACTCCCATTCGCCGTCGGTGGCCGTGACCAGCGGGCTTTTGTAAAGGTGATTCAGCGGGCGGCGGTTGTAATCGAAAAAGTTAAAGCGGCGGACCTTGTAGGGACAGTTGTTAGAACAATACCGCGTGCCGACGCAGCGGTTGTAGGTCATGACATTCAAGCCCTCGTCATCGTGCGAGGTGGCGTTGACCGGGCAGACGCTTTCACAGGGGGCTGCTTCGCAATGCTGGCAGAGCATGGGCTGCGTCACCGCCTGCGGATCCTCGTCCGGCCCGGCGTAGTAGCGGTCGATGCGAATCCAGTGCATTTCGCGGCTCTTGCCGACCATTTCCTTGCCGACGATCGGAATATTATTTTCGCTTTGACAGGCGACCATGCAGGCGGAACAACCGACACATCGATTCAGATCAATGGACAATCCCCATTGATGCATGGCGTTCTGTTTGATCTGGTCCAGCGGGTTGGGATAGAGCGGCGCAATAACCGGCGGCGCTTCCGGCCTCATGCTCTTGGCAAAGCCGGGCTGCTGGCGGAACTGGTCCAGATTGGCTTCACGCACCACCGGCCGGCCTTCCATGTGCCAGTGACTCTGGGTATCGGCCAGCTCGTAGCTCAGATCCTGCGTGTTCTTCAGTTGCGCGCCCGAGGCGTAATAGACGCCCGCAGCGGGGCGGAGGGGATAGGCATTGAACCCAGTGCCGCGGCCGACGCGCCCGGTCTTTTCCCGTCCGTATCCAAAGGCCAGTCCGATGGTATTATCCGCCATGCCGGGCTGGACCCAAACCGGCCCGCTCACAACGAGGTGGGCGAGTTGGACATCGACCTTGTAATTGAAAAACTTTTGGGCCTGGTCGAGACGCTTGGTAAACACGCCGAGTTCCCTGGCGGTTTTGGGACTGAGCAGGACGGCGTTGTCCCACGTCAGCTTGGTAATGGGGTCGGGCAACTCCTGCAACCAGCCGTTGTTGTTGTGGCGCCCATCATCCATCTTGGCGTCGCGATAGAAGACCACGTCCAGCTTTTGCAGGGTCGGCGCGGGTCCGATCGGCTTGAGTTGCCCCAAAGCCCTGGTCAACGCGGACGGATCATATTTCGCGTCGGCTTTAGGCGAGGCGCTGCCCGCCAGGAATCCGTCGTGCAAGAATTTACGCCAGTTGTTTTCGTCGCCTCCGGCGATCTCCCGGAAGGTTTGGCGGACGATCTCATAGGGGCTTGACGGGCTGAGACCGCCGATCAAGGCCAGCACTTCCAATTCCGTCAGGCCGCCGAACAACGGCTCGATCAAGGGCTGAATGGGGACGAGCGTGCCGTCGGCAGTGCGAGCGTCGCCCCAGGATTCCAGAAAGTGGGCGGCTGGCAGGTCCCATTGGACCACGGGATGAGCTTTCGCTTTATTGTTCCAGGACGTTTCGTCCTCGTGATAAGCAAGCCGCACCACTGTTTTGGCCCGGACTTGCGATTGCAGCCAATTCGAGTCCATGGGCGCGTTGTAGGCCGGATTTCCTCCGAGAATGACCAGGGTCTGGACCTGCCCGGCACGGAGCGCGTCGGCCAGTTCCGCAATGGTACCATCCTCGGAACTCTGGACCTGCCCAAGCTCGACGATATGATTGACTGCACCCAGCGCCTCGTTCATCGCGACGACGAGCAGATGCGCGGCCAGCGGCAGCCGATAACCGGCCATGACCAGGCTCTTTCCGGGATTGGCTTTCAAGTCCCCTGCGCACGGCAGGATCCAACCGTCATGGGACTGCGCCGGAGCGGAGAGTTCCTGCAATGACTGATCGATGGCGGAGGAGGGGAGGATGTTCACGGCCAGACGCGCCAGCACCGGAACAATCATGCTCGGCGGCACGCGCAGGCGATGATCGGCATTCGCGCCCGTCAGGGTGAACAGGCTTTCCACGACGTAGAGCCGGCTCATGGAATCGTCCTTGCCGTTCAAATGGCGGCCGTTGGCAAAGCGGCGGATATGGTTCGGGGCGTTTTCTTCGCTGCCGATAAAATCGCAGTCCAGCGAGAGAATAACGCCCGCCTCGTCGAGCTTGAAATACGGAGCGACCGGAGCGCCGTAGGCCAGGGAGGCCGCCTGGCGCGGCAGATCCAGATCGATTGCCTCATAGACATGCCAGCGCGCTTTGGGGAATTTTTCCGAGATGGCCTTCCGCAGGCGGGCGCGCGAAGGCGAACTGCTCTGTTCGAGCAAAAACGCCAGGCCGGTGCCGTCGCCCAAGTTTTTGGAAAGCGCCGTCAAACTGTCCAAGGCGGCGCGGCGGCTTTCATCGGAGCCGTTGCGGGCGCAGCGCATGGCACGGTCGGGATCGTACAGGCTTAGGACGGAAGCCTGGGCCAGGTGGTCGGTGCCGCCGTTGCTGTCCGGATGATCGGGGTTGCCCTCGATTTTTGTGGGCCGGCCTTCGTTCGACTTGACGACCAGCGGGATGGCCGTGCGGCGCGTGGGCATGGCCGTGGCGAAATACTGCGGAACGCCGTGGACGTAATCCTGCGGCATTTTGGCGAATGGATAAATATTCTCGACTGGACGGCGGCAGCCGGTCGCTCCCAACCCCGCCAGAAGAAATGAGGCCGACATGATCTTGACGAAATGGCGGCGGGAAACGGGATCGTCCCATTGGCTGGCCCCGGCGGGAAATTCCCGTTCCGCCCACTGGCGGAATTCCGGCGTGGCGGCCAGTTGATCCAAACTGCGCCAATACTTCGGCCCGGTTTCCGGCTCAAGACATGGTGGAGGAATCGTTTTCATCTATGGCAGCTCGAACAGTTTTGCAACGATTGGATCTTCCAATCGTGGACGAATTTCCGCCCGTTGGCCAGTTGCGTGTCTGCGTCCGGGGCCTTCCAGTCGAGGTCGGTGATTTTATCCAGCGGCCGGATGTGCCGGGCGGGGTCGCGATGGCATTCCAGGCAAAAGGACATGCTCAACGGCTTGGCGTGGTAGACTTCGTCCATGTGATTGATCTGGCCGTGGCACTCGACACAACTGACGCCGCGGTTGACATGGACAGAATGGTTGAAATAAACGTAATCGGGCAGCTTGTGAATCTGCACCCAGGGGAGCGGTTTGCCCGAAGCGGCGCTGTCGCGCACCATGGCCAGGCGGTCGTCGTCCTTCAAGACCTGATTGTGGCAATTCATGCAGACCGAAGTGGCCGGGATGTTGGAATACCAGGACTTTTCGACGCCGTTGTGGCAATAGCGGCAATCCATGCCCAGTTGGCTGACGTGGACGCTGTGGGGAAAGGCCACCGGCTGAATCGGCTCATAGCCGACCCGCGTGTATTTCGGCGTGAAATAATAAGTGACTCCGGCCGTCACAGCGGTGCCGGCCAGAAGGGCGCCAATGATGATATTGCGCGGAAGATTATTGGTCCACTTTGGAAAAAAATCAGACATCCGGGCGTTTTTTTATTTGCATCAGATCACAACTCAGCACCGGCCATTTTCCCGCCGGGGCAATTTCAGTCAACACATCTTCCACGCTGCCACCATGCGAGACAGGGCGGAAATCACAAGCCGAAAAGGGAACGACCTCCTTTTCGCCACTGCACGTATTTAAGGATTCCGGCCCGGTCTGGCAAGAGAGTTTGTGCGCATCCGCACGAAATAGGCGCAATTAATAATGAGTATTAGATTATATTGCTACGTCTGTTTGGACGGCTCCAGCAACTCGTTCAGCTTGGCCGAATCCAGGCCGGACATCTCGGCGGCGACCTGGCGGATGGTGCGGTTGGTTTCAAAGGCGACCTTGGCGATCTTGGCCGCCTTGTCGTAGCCGATAACCGGCGCCAGGATGGTGCAATTGGAAAGGCTCAATTCGAGGTTGCCGTTGCATTTTTCGCGGTCGGCTTCCAACCCGCTGACGCAACGCCGGGCAAAAACCTGGCTGCCTTTGGCCAGCAACTCGATGGATTGGAGGAGATTATGGGTCATGACGGGCATCATGACGTTGAGTTCGAAATTGCCAAAGCTGCCGCCGAAGGTGATGGCGGTGTCGTTGCCCAGAACCTGGGTGCAGACTTGCAGGAGCATCTCGCACATCACGGGATTGACCTTGCCCGGCATGATGGACGAGCCGGGTTGAGTGGCGGGTAGGCGCAATTCACCCAGACCAAGGCGCGGGCCGGAACCGAGCAAACGAATGTCGTTGGCGATCTTGATGAGGCTGACGGCGACGGTTTTGAGCGCGCCGGAAGTTTCAACGACGGCGTCCTTGCCACCCTGCGCCTCGAAATGGTTGGGCGCTTCGCACATCGGGAGTTTGGTTTCCGACGCCAGACGGGCGATGGTGCGGCGGGCGAAAGCGGGGTGGGTGTTGATTCCGGTGCCGACCGCCGTGCCGCCCAGGGCCAGTTCGCCCAAATCTTTCTCAGCGGCGCGCAAACGCGCGATGCCGTGTTGCACCTGGCTGGCGTAACCGCCGAATTCCTGCCCAAGCCGGATGGGGGTCGCATCCTGCAAATGAGTCCGGCCGATTTTGAGAACGTCGTGAAATTCCTTCGCCTTGTCGGCCAAAGCCTTGTGCAATTCCTCCAGGGCCGGAATCAGCGAATGTTCAATGCCATCCAACGCGGCCACGTGCATGGCGGTGGGGATGACGTCGTTGCTGGATTGGCCGCGATTGACGTGGTCATTGGGGTGGACCAGTTTTTCGCCGCGCTTGCCGCCGAGCAATTCAATGGCGCGATTGGCGATGACCTCGTTGGCGTTCATGTTCGTCGAGGTGCCGGAGCCGGTCTGGAAAATATCCAGGACAAATTCGCCGTCCCATTTCCCGTCCGCCACCTCCTGGGCCGCCTTGACGATGGCGTCGGCGATCTCGGGCTTTAGCCCGCCCAGCTCCTGGTTGGTCAGGGCGGCGTGCTTTTTAATCAAGCCGAGCGCGCGGATGAAAGAGCGGGGGAAACGCAAGTTGCTGATGGGAAAATTCTCGATGGCCCGCGCCGTCTGAGCGCCGTAATAAGCGGAGGCAGGCACCTGCATCGGCCCCATGGAGTCGGATTCAGAGCGAAACTGTTCATTCATAGCTGGTCAGCATGAAGAATTCCTTCGCGCATGGCAAGAAAGACTGCGTTGGCAGCGCTAATTCGCGGGAAGATGGTAGTAGGCCCGGATGGTGGCAAACTGGTCTTTCGGCAAAAGAAAGACATAGCGGCCGGGATAGGCTGCCTCCAGACGGTCAATCTGCCGCTTGACGGCCGTATAACCGCCGTTCTTTTTGTCAAAGCCTTGAACGATCGGTGTAAAACTCACAAACACGGGTGCCCGCGGGTTTGGTTTTACCGCCGTTGTGAATGCGTTGAACAGTTTTTCCTCGTCCCAAGCGCCAAACGTGTCAAGTTTTGGCGGAAATAGTCGCTGCAAACGTAGCCGATGCCATAAGGATTGGCGATTTCATTGGCGTCATCGCCTGCATAACCCATCAATGACGCGCCAACGCCGTACCCTTTAAAGCGATTCCGCAGAACAAGATAAAACCGGGAAGGATTTGATTTTTCAGTTGGGCATCCATGTGACGATTACGACCCATTGGCCTTTTGATGTAACGCAAGTAGAGTTCATGGATTTTCCATCGTTCCGCCAAAGTGTGTCATACTGTGGCATATAACGCATGTATAATTTGTAAGACAAATGCGCGATGACTTTCAAGTGCGGGCCCCCGCACCTTGCAGAAAGCGCCTGTCTCGCGTATGGTTGATAAACGTGCTAATTCCATTCATGATTGCCCTTGATGAAAGAACTGTTTGTGGCGGTGTCCGGTTGCGGTGTCGTTGGTTGTTTGCCGTGGTGAACATGGGGCTTCTCCTTTTCCTGGCGGCCGCAACTCACGCCACGGAATTGCAATTCGTCCAAGGGCAACTCCCGGCATTCATTGCCCATCAACAACCCATTGGCCGCGTTGCGGCGTCAAACCGTCTTGACATCGCTTTTGGCCTTCCTTTGCGTAATCCGCATGGTTTGACCAATTTGCTGCGGCAAATGTATCAACGGGGCAATCCGATCTTTCACCATTATCTGACGCCCGATGAATTTGCGGCGGCCTTCGGCCCGACAGAGGCCGATTATCAGTCGGTGATTGATTTCGCCAAGTCGCAGGGCTTCACCATCACCGGGACGCACCCGAATCGCACGCTGGTGGATGTGAACGGCGCGGTGGGGGACATTGAGCGGGCGTTGCATGTGCATCTCCGCCTTTATCAGCATCCAACCGAGAACCGCATTTTTTACGCGCCCGATGCCCAACCGGCAATCGATCTGCAAACGCCCGTGCTGACCATCGGCGGCCTGCACAATTACACGCTGCCGCATCCGTGTATTCGCCTCGCACCCGGTGTTCCGCCGGTTGCAGGCCAACCGCAGGCAGGCTCGGGGAACAGCGGCAGTTATTTCGCCGGGGATTTCCGGGCGGCCTACGCGCACGGCGTCTCCCTCACGGGCGTAGGACAGGCGGTCGGGCTGTTTGAGTTGGACGGGTATGCTCCCAGCGATATTACGGGCTACGAGAACCAGGCCGGCATGACCAATGATCCGCCGTTGACGAACATATTGATCGACGGCTATTCAGGCGCAGCCACTTCCCCTGACAATACGGAGGTGTGCGCCGACATCGAGATGGCGGTTGCGATGGCGCCGGGTTTGACAAATGTGCTGGTGTATGAGGGCAATCCTGATACGAACACGATCATCAACGATGTCCTCAACCGCATGGCCACGGATAATGCAGCCGCACAATTGAGTTGTTCCTGGCTTTTTGACATCAGCGCGTCCACCGAACAGATCTTTCAGCAATTTGCCGCGCAGGGACAAAGCTTTTTCGAGGCTTCCGGCGACAGCCGCGCTTATGCCGGTCCGGTGTGGGAGCCTGCGGACGAGCCGAACATCACGGTGGTTGGCGGGACGGAATTATCCACCACCGGTCCGCTCGGCTCGTGGACTTCCGAAACAACCTGGCCATACAGCAGCGGAGGAATCAGCGAGGTGTTCCCGATTCCCTTTTGGCAGCAAGGCCTCAACATGGCCGCAAACCAGGGATCAACAACCATGCGCAATCTTCCAGATGTCTCGCTGGTTGCGGATAATCTTTTGCTTTGGGTCAACGGCGGGCCGACCACGGAATACTCCGGCACCAGCTTTGCGGCTCCGCTTTGGGCGGCTTTCACGGCCCTGGTAAACGAGCAAGCCGCCCTCAACGGCCAGCCGCAGGTGGGTTTTGTCAACCCAGCCATTTACGACATTGGCCGGAGTTCCAATTATACTTCCTGCTTCCACGACATTACGACCGGCAATAACACCAGCGCCGACAGCCCGGAAAATTTTCATGCCGTGGCCGGCTACGATCTTTGCACGGGGTGGGGGACCCCGATTGGAAGCAACCTGATCGCCGCCTTGCTCGCGCCCCAGGATGCCATCGTCATCACACCGGAGACGGGGTTTACAGCGATCGGGCCCGTGGGCGGGCCTTTCACAGTGACGTCCGAGAACTATTTACTGACGAATGCGGGAAACACCTCTCTGAATTGGACAGTGGCCAACACCGCGCCGTGGCTCAGTTTGTTCCCAACCGGCGGCGAACTCCTGCCTGGCGGACCCGGTGTCACTGTGACTGCGGTGCTCAACTCCGCGGCGAGCAATTTGTTGATAGGCGATTTCAGCGGGACGGTCTTGTTCACCAATTTGCAGGATAATGTTGCGCAAAGCTGGCCCTTTGCTCTTCTATCGGGCAATGGCGGTTTTGAAACGGGGGATTTTTCGTTCTGGAATTTTTCGGGCGACAGCAGCCAGAGTTTTGCGTCCGCAATTGACGACAGCACGTTGGGCGGCGGCAGCGATCCGCTCCCCGGGATCCCTTACTCGGCCTTTGTTCATTCCGGCTTGTATGGCGCGGTTCTTGGACAAGCCGGTTCGCTTGGATCGCTGTCGCAGACAATTCCCACGCTTGCATCGCAGTTGTATCTGGTTTCGTGCTGGTTGAGCAGCTATGCCTACAACGGTTCGACGACGCCTAATGAGTTTCGGGTCAAATGGAACGGCGCCGCACTCTTTGACCAGACCGACATGGGCGCGTTTGGCTGGACGAACCTGCAGTTCATTGTTGCTGCCAGCGGCGGCGCAACGACTCTCGAATTCGATTTCCGGGACGACCCGGCGGCCCTGGGGCTGGATGACATCACCGTGCAACCGATTCCAAATCCCGTTTTCCAAACGGTGGCGCTGACCAACGGCACGTTGTTTTTTACGTGGAACGCCCTGTCGGGGCTGGCCTATCAATTGCAATTCACAACGAATCTGGCCACAGCCAACTGGGCCAATTTGGGCGGCCCGACTAGTGCGACCTCAGGCGTCGTGACGACGACGGACATGAATCCGACTGATCGGCAACGGTTTTATCGTTTTGTTTTGTCGCCGTAGCGTTTAGGCTCTTCATGTCGGCGCAAATGACGCAACAAAATCCAAACAGGCAAATGATAAGGTGGCCATCGCCGGCTTTGTCTCGGTCCCGTTCTGTGTGGCCCGCCTTCGTCCATTTTCTACTGATCGCCGCTGTTGCCGGGCCGTTGCTTTGTCAACGAGTCGGCGCGCAGCCGGAGCCGGGAGGCCGCCGCACCAACAGTCTGGGCCAGGTGTTTGTGCCGGTGCCGGGAACTTCCGTCTGGTTTTGTGTCTGGGACACGCGGGTGCAGGATTACAAGGCATTCGCTTCCCAAACCCATCGCGCATGGTCCAAGCCGGATTTCCCCCAGGAACCGACGCATCCAGCGGTGAATGTTTCCTGGGAGGACGCGCAGGCTTTTTGCGCATGGCTCACGCAACACGAGCACAAGAAGGGATCATTGAAGAAAAACCAGAGCTACCGCTTGCCGACGGACGAGGAATGGAGTCTTGCGGCCGGCCTGACCAATGAGCCGTCTGGCACGCCGGCGGACAAAAACCAGAAGGTCCGCGGCATCTACCCGTGGGGCAGGGGATGGCCGCCGCCGAAAGGCTCGGGCAACTTTGCCGACGAAACGTTGAGCGCGAAGAAAAAGGACGCTTATAGTGTGATTGAAGGATACAACGACGGTTACGCGGACACGTCGCCTGTGGGGGCGTTTGCCCCGAACCGATACGGTCTTTTCGACATGGGAGGCAACGTCTGGCAATGGTGCGATGATTGGTACGACGCCAACCGGCACGACCGCGTTTTGCGGGGGGGGTCGTGCGTTTGTGTCCCAAGAATGTTATTGTTGTCGTGGCGCAATCATTTCAGCCCGACCCAGATATACAACTACATTGGCTTTCGCTGCGTGCTGGCCACAACGCCATAGAGAATTTTAATGCCTGCCGATCTTCCCATCGAACATTTGTACGTGCATGTTCCGTTTTGCGCGAAGAAATGCGCCTACTGCGCCTTTTATTCGGAAGCCAGCGACGGCGCGACGGTCAACCGCTATGTCGCGGCCCTGATTCGCGAGATGGAGTTGGTGGCGGAGGATTTGCGGCCACGCACGGTTTTCTTTGGCGGCGGAACGCCGTCGCTGCTGAACCTGCAACAATGGGAACGCATCCTCAAAGCGATGGAACGGCTCAATCTGCTGGGGGCCGCGGAGTGGACGGTGGAATGCAATCCGGCCACGGTCTCCGCCGACAAGGCCCGGCTGTTGCGGGATTGGGGCGTCAACCGCATTTCCATGGGCGCGCAGTCCTTTGACGTAGCGCTGCTGGAACGGCTAGGACGAGTTCACACCCGCGAGATGGTCTTCAAATCGTTCGATACTTTGCGCGCGGCGGGTTTCGACAATCTGAATCTTGATTTGATGTTTGCCATCCCCGGCCAGACGATGGAAATGTGGCGCAAAACCCTGGCCGAAGCCACGGCCCTCCGGAGCGAGCACCTTTCCTGCTACGAAGTCATTTACGAGGAAGACACGCCGTTGTTCGAACAGTTGCACGCGGGCAAAGTCTCCACGGACGAAGCGTTGGCCTGCGCCATGTACGACGAGCTTCTTTCGGCGGCGGCAGCTGGATTCCAACAATATGAAGTGGCGAACTTCGCCCGGCATTTCTCCGCGGCTGCGGGGGAAACGCCCGACCATGCCTGCCGGCATAACGTCAATTGCTGGCGGGGCGGTTCCTTTTACGGCCTCGGCCCCAGCGCCGCCGGCTACGTGCGCGGCGCGCGCACCAAGAATGTGTCAACTATAAAGTTGTACTGCGCCCAACTGGAGCGCGGCCGGCGGGCCATTGAATCGAGCGAGGAGTTGGGGCCGCTGGCGCGGGCCGGGGAGATCGCGGCCTTCGGATTGCGCATGACCTCAGGCTGGCCTTTGGCCCAGTTCCGGGAACGAACCGGATTTGAACTGCAACGGGAATGGAAGAACGAAATCGACCGGATGCTGGGTTTGGGTTACGGCAAACTGGACCGGCAACGATTCCAATTGACCCGGCAGGGATTGCGGTACGCCGACTGGGTCGCGTCCGAATTTCTGCGCAGTTAGATGTCGTCAACCGTCCGAAAAGGGCAGGGGACATCAAGTATTCAGCACTTTTAGCGCCTTCTTCGCGTCGGAAACGCGCAAGATGAGCAGACCCCGTTTGGCGTCCGGCGGCGTGGCGCAATATGTGTATTCAATATTGATTTTGGCCTTGGCGAGCTTGTGGGCCACAGCGGCCAGCGACCCCGGTTTGTTATCGCCGGTGATCATCAAAACATCATCCTCCACCACCAACGTGCCATGGGCCTCAAAGATATACAGCGCCTTGACCGGATCGCTCACCACCATGCGCACCACGCTGTGATCGACTGTGTCACTGGTGGTAATGGCGTAGATGTTGATTTTTGCCGCGCTCAGCGCATCGCAGACCCGGGCCAGCGTGCCCGGCTTGTTTTCCAAAAAGAGGGCCAATTGCTTCGCGATTTGCATAATTTAAAAGACCTTTCGTTGTTGAAACCCATGCCTCAAGAAAGAGTAACATGCCCACGCCAGTTTTGCCAACAGCGATTGCCTGAAAGTGTTTAATTCGTTCATGGAGGCGAGGCACGGCGCAGTTAGGGTCAATCTTCACCTGTGGGCACAATACATGAATGCGCACAATGTTTGTTATATTCAATAGTGGCCCCGTCATAGCACTCGTCGCGGCCTGCTGAGTCTTGCCGCACAAGTTGCGACAACCGGAATAGGGCTGAATAGCCCGATAAAGCCCTTAAATCAAGCACTTACAAAGGCACTCAAAGAAGGATAAATGCGACGATCCGGCCCGCGCCGGATAATCTGATACTGCCTGTATGTCCAAACCGAATGTTCGACAAATCAAAGGCTTGCGGCCTTTGGACAGCGGTGCCGTCGCAAATTATGCGCAAAAAAGAAAGGTCGGAGGTCGGATGCCTTTTTTGGCCTAAAATCAAGACCCGGCAGAAGTTGCCTATCGCGTTTGTGGGCCTGATTCGCTTGGCGGAAATGGCTTGTGAAACCCCCATTAAAGCCGGTGTCGATGGCGTTGCACGCTCCATTGCCTGCCCTGCGCTGCCATCCAAGCCCGGCCACCCGGCCAGGCCCGATCAAGCTGGGGATGGCCGCGCCAAATCCGGCCAGCAAAAAGGCCGGGGAATTTGCCCCGGCCTGGTCTGAAATCCCCTGCCCTGTTCAACTATAGCGATTCCAAATAACGCCTCACTTGGAACATGACGCCCCGGCCATCAAGAATTTTCTCAACGGCCCCTGCCGTCCTGGCAGTGCGCGGATCGTGCTGAAACATCATCCTGACATCAGTCAGCAACGCAAGAAAGTTGGCGAGGGGACCGTTATCCGCTTCGGTCAATTTCCTCACAAACCAGGATTCCGATCCAGTCAACTTGCGGCCATCCTGCCGACCGCTTTTTTCGGCGTTCATCAGTAGAATCAAATCGTTGTGGCCCTCAGAAATCGCGTCCAAAGCCCTGCTCTCCGTGGTCAAGCCCGGATGATGGCGGATGCAATCATTCAGCGCAGGCAATTCCCCCCCAGCGCGTCGCCAGCCTTGATTGTTAAACACCGCTGCCACTCCTGCTCAACATGCCGCCGCGCCATTTCGGTTATATGGTCTGGCTCAACAAGCCCGAAAGGTCTGAAACCATCGCCCAGAATGACGGGCGGTTTTTGGACTTGTGTATTGACGCTTTGTCTGCTAACGTTTTTTCCGGCCTGTTTTACGTGTCTGTTTTTCATAAGCTGATTGCGTTGAATGGGCGTTGCCTCTGGCGATGTTTACAGCATCGCCAGGGGATTTTTGTTGTTTGGCTTCAAACGCTGTGACCCATTCCAGCGCCCGAAGTGTCATTTCGGCGGAAGGCTTCGTTGTGCCATTGATCCATTGGGCAATCGCTGCGTCCGATATTCCAAGCAACCGCGCCAGCGCCGTCTTTGCGCCGCGCCGCGCCGTTGCCCTGGCCAACCGAAGGCGCAGAGTGTTCCAAAGTGATCTTTCCGCTGAACTCATGGAAACAACTCTAAGTGATACTTAGGAATTCGTCAAGCGATTATTTTTAGACCTAATGAAACCGCCTATGGAGTGGCCGCAGGAAGCTCATCCTCAATCAGTTTTTCGATCCGGCTCAAAGGAATCTTCCGTTTGCCATCGTCAGAAGGCGATTCATACAAAGTGTCAAATAAAAGGCCGCCCGCCTTGGTTATCGCAGCACAGAACCTTTTGCGCCGGGAGACGGGAATCATCGAAAACCAAAGAGTCAGCGCCCATTCTGTCAGAGCGCGGACCCGCTCTGGATCACTCGGCTCACTGGCAAAGGACGCCTTCCGGTAAGCCCGCGCCGACGTTGCCAGTCGCTTCCAATAGGCGAGACTCAGTTCCGAGTCATACGCATGGCTGAACCAATCACCGGGCTTCAGTCTTTCAAACACAGGATCGGCAGGCTGAAACATCACAGCCCTAGCAACTGTATTCCCGAAAGGCGCGGGCGTTTTTGAATCCGCCAGGCGATCCCGCCCCGTCGCAAGCCAGCACTCACTTATGAGAAAGCGTTGACAGGCCCGCAGCGCAATTTCCCATCGAAGCGGCACCCTTCCCGCCTCATAGCTGGCAAGCCTGACCCGCTTGATGCCGATTCTTTCGGCAAATTCTTTCTGCGACAAATGCAGGAACTCCCGCGCCTCTCTGAGCCTCACTCCAATTTGAGCCTCACGACTGAGCACGGTCTTTTTTTGTGTCTTCGGTCTCTTCATGAGACCATTAAAACACATCGAAAAATAAATGTCAATTCGCTATTGACACTTAATATCCGAAATGATAGTTTTCGACATAATGGATACTATTACAGAGGGAAGACGCGGGCGAAAGCCGGGAAGCCGGACCCAGTTCAAGGGCATTTCTGCCGACGCCAAAGCCCTGGGCGTAACAGTGTCCTATCTCTGGCGCGTCCGCACTGGCCGCATGGTCAGCCGCTCCCTGACGATCCGTGACGCGAAACTGAAATCCCAAACCCCCATGACAGAATTGCAACCCCCCACCACACCATGAATCCAAAAAGAGGAAATTACCCCGGCGTGCCGGGCGCAACCGATGGCCGCACTAGCGGCGGTCCCACAAATGACGGCCCAGCCAATACCGGTCCGGTCGATGCCGGGGCTGGCGCTGCCAACCTGACCGCGAACTATCGGGCGCCTGACCCTGTGCCCCCGGCCGGGGTGCCTTTCGTTTGTGATGCTGGAACCGCTACCGGCGTCAATGGCCAACCGCCCCCGGCCAAGACGGCGGCGCAGTTGCAAACTGAAAGGCTGGTTGCTCAGTCCCCGCGAACCGCAGGTCAGCAGCTTAATGACTCCTGGCGTGCCAAACCCGCAACACACCCCGCCGCCAGGTTGGGCGGAGAGATGAAGCAATAAATTTGTGATCCTGAACGGCGACAAGATTAGGCGGATACTTGGATTGCCTGCAACCGCAGGCACATATCTGGTTTATGCCGAAATTGAGCGCCTCAAAACCGTTGCCGAACAGGCTCAAGCCCACGAACCCCACACGTCAAGCACAAAAACACTCAACGAAAGAAAACATTCGCCTCTATGCAAACACTCGAAAATGAATCCGAAGTGATCCTGAATCGCACTCGCGCCATCGCCGACATGCGCGCCGCTCACCCCCGTTGGACTGATGCCCAAATCCGCAGCCAGATCCGTCAACAGCATCCCGAATTGTTCGGCCTGGAGTCGCATAGCGAACGCGCTGCCAGGGAAAGCGCAGCCGCTTCAACGCGCAACCGTGCCAACGATTCGATGCAGCCGCGTAAAATTGAAGACGCCATCGAGGAACTGCGCCGCAAAGACAAAAGCTTGACCTACGTGCAGGCGCGCAATCAGGTGCGCGTTAGCAATCCTGCCCTTTTCGGATTGTGACGAACTCCTTACAGATTTGCGCGGGCAGCGCTGCGCCGGATGCGTCGGCTGGTTCTTTACCAACTGTTTTCGGCCAGCCGAGCATCCCTGTCCCCGACGATTTGCGCCGTGAAATCCTGGAAGCCCGCGCCCGAATTGTGAATCAGAAGCCCGCCACGTTAAGAGACGCCGACCCGGCTCTTATCTCAATTTATTTCCATTGGACGGACGAAATAAACAGGCTGACAAAGGCCGCGCTCGCGCCCCTGTCTAGGCAAGGCATTGAAATTCACCCTACAACCGTGAAGTGCCAGGCGGCATTTATTGCCGAATTTGTGGTTAGAGATTTCCCTACGTGGCAACCTGCCACGCCAGCCAACATTGCCCTGCTGTTTTCCATTTTCGACCGCGCCTTGCTCGGGCAAGTCAACCTTTTCGCCGATGCCCCCGCCGACGTGCCGCCCTGCCTGCCCCGGCGCTGGTCAATGCGATGGTTGAAAAATCTCCTGAAAAATCCTTTTCGCGCCCGTCTGCATTCGCTGGCCGGCGGCGATACCAACGGCGGGCCGGGCCGTGTTTCTGTTATTGTTGACGCGTGTCCGGTTCGCCCGTCGTTTTCCACAGCCAGCACGCAACAAGGCGCTGGCGACAATGACAGTGAACCTTTTTGCAACCCCACATGAGCACTCAAAATACTGTATCCAAAACATCGCCCCAGGAACTCGTAAAATCACCATGCCCGGCTTGTGTCCAACACTCCGGCTTTACGGATGACACGCTGAAAGTCTTTTGTCCAACGTGTCAGGGCGCTGGCACGGTCTTGCGCCCCGCCTCTGAAACCGTGGTTTGCCCGCAATGCAAGGGCGAAGGCTCAACAAAAGAGACTGACGGCCCGGACAAAGGCAAGAGCAACCCTTGCGCCAATTGCGCTTCCACCGGGCGTGTCCCCGCCGATCCGTCCGCGCCGTTTCACGATTTCACTAAGGACACGGACAATAGCGTTGAAGCCAGGATTGGCCGCTTTGAGACAAGGCTTGCCAGCGTTGAGGGAAGGCTTGCTCGAATTGAGCAAATCGCGGGGCTGGTTTGACGCCATGAACGCCGCTGACATTTCAGAAGAAGTCCGCTCTCTTGTGAGCAAATCGCCGCGCCATATTCAGGCGAGTTTTAGGCTCTGGTGTGCGGCCATTGCCGCGGTGGATGCCGCGCCGAACAAGCTAAAACGGAGAACGGCCAGGGTGTGGAGTCGTCGGCTTGGGGTGACGCCCGGAACTGTGTTTGGCAAGCGAAGTCTCTTTCGGAAATGCGGCGCAATGGCTCTTCTTGACAAACGTTTCCCTCAATTCTGGCCAGCCCGATCCAATATCCTGCCAGCCCCGGCCATTGCCTGTCTGAAAGCCTTGGCCGATGCCGGTCAACTGAGTCCGAAGGATGCCATCCGCGCCTTTGCCGGGCAGTTGAGACGCTGGCGTAAAGGCGATGCGTCGGCAAAAATTCCCGGTTACGAAATGCCCCCGCAAGGCAATCCGCCGCCCGGATGGACTCCGCGCAACTTGGCCCGATACCTGAAAACCCGGCCCAAAGCGGACGGCGGGAAAGTGCGGTGTGAGATTCTGGTGAGAATCCATTACAACGGCAAAATCACCTGTATCAAGAGGAGTCCAACCAAATGACAGCCACAGTGCCAGCGCCAGTCACGACCGCCGCGAACAATCCGAATCTGCAACAGTTGCAGATTGCCCCAAACCGGACGTTTTTGCCGCTGATTTTTGTCCAAGTGGCTCTTGGAATTGACGCTGATAAGGCGGCTGTCATGGTTGAAGACGGCCAATTGCATCCCGCGTTTAATATCGCCCGCGCCGGGAGCGGACGGCGGGACATCCGCGTGTGTCGGCAAACTCTGCTCGCGTTCAAGCCAGGCCAGCATTGGGCCAAGGTGAATCTTGACGATGCCATAGCCGCCGCCATGCCCTCCTGCCTGGCTTATGCCAAAAATCCAACGATTCGCGCCGTGGAACTGTGCGCCCGGCTTTCCTGCAATCGAGTGCATATCGCCAATCTAATTGAAGACGGCGAACTGCTGGAATCCCGCAAGGCCAGCATCGGGCCGGGATGCTGCCCGATTCTTTTCTACGCTTCCGTAGTGGATTTTCTGAAACGGAGGGTTTTGTGATCGCCAGCGCCATAAACAGCCAAATCGCCCAGGCCGCGCCCGGCGCTCTGGCGAGTATCAGAGTGGCCGATTTTCAAATCGACGCCTTGGGGAAAGCGCCAAGGCTCGCTGCAAAAGCTTTAAAGCGGTGTGTATGCCGTTGGACATCCTCTCTTTTAAACACTTTGGCCCGTTGCGGGCGATTCAGTCTCCAATGTCGTGGGGTGATGGCCTGCGAAGTTGGCGGCGTTGGTGAGCGCAACGGGCCATGCACTCTTTCAGCATTTTGGAAAGCAGTTCCAAAACAGTCCCCGGCGTCTGTCGTGATGCCATTGGAAAGCCGCCCGGTGCGGTTTTCTTGTGGCAGTCGGATGGCAAACGTCCAGCGCAACCGGCCAGGAGGAACAAGGCAGGCGTCGGGGACATTCTTTCAACCCGCAACCCCTCCTGATGACCCATAGGACGCATCCCCATGAACAAAGATGCCATCACCATCTTAGCAGAAACGACCGGCGCGGATAGAAACTGGCAGGCTCAGTCTTGCTTTTCCGCCGCCCAAATCGCCGCCACCATTCGCCGCGATCCCCGGACCATCCGCGAAGCCTTGGCCCCGATCCCCGCCGATAGTGTGGCCGTGGTCAATGGCCAGCAAGCCCGCGCCTGGCATTTTGAATCCCTGCCCCTGGCGCTCCGCTCCGATCTGGAAGCCGCCGCCGCCCGTCAATTTTACCGTGATGCGTTGCACATGCTGGCCGCGCCCGCTGAACGCTGGCAACCGAAAATCCCGCTGGCCAAAATCCGCCCTGAAGACTTGGACAAGGCAACCAAGCTTCGCACGGCGCTTGAAACGGCCTTGCAACAAAAGGATTCAACGGCCATCAGCGCAACCGAGCGCGAACAGGCCGGGATTGCCGCGTATCAAAAAGCCTTTGGCCATGACATCAGCGCCCGGCATTGGCGGCGCTTGTTCCATCGCACTCTTGACAGGGACCGCAATCAAGGGGACTGGACGCGCATTGAACTTTATCTTGATGAAAACATCGGCCCGAAACGCCAGCCTGCCCGCGAAGTCCTCATGGCCGCGCTGCCCGATGCCCTGGCCGATACGGTCAAGACTCTGGATAATCCTGCCAAGCCCACAGCCGCCGACAGGGCTTTTATATTTGACGCTGCCTTTCGCCACTTGGAAGAGCAAGCCGCCGCCGCGCCGGCCAGGCAAGCCGCCGTCAAGCGTTCATTGATTCACAGCCTATACATGGCCGCGCCGGCGCTGGCGAAAACAGAAAAGGCGTTGCGTTGCATGTTCTACCGGAAACATGCCGCTTGGACTCTGGCCGGCGGGGACGCCGCCGCCCTTGACGACCGCCGCCATCTGGATAGCGGCAATTTTTGCAAAGAGAAGTTCATCGAAGATAAGAAGCTCATTCGCAATCGGGCTGTGAAGTTGGATGGAAACGAAACTCTTGCATATCGTCAACTCCGCGCTGAGGGCGCTTTAAGCCAGGCATTCATGGCCCGCTTTCCATTCGATCCATGCGTCAACAAATCCGCCATCCCCGCCACAGTTCGCCGTGATGTTACCCTGGAAGTCGAAGCCATGTTGCCTCTGCATCACGGTCCCCGCGCCGCCAAACTGGCCGGGCCATCCATCATGCGCAATTATGATAATGTGCAGCCCGGCGATATTTTTTCCGCCGATGACTGGACACCTGAAATCTACTTTTGGCTAAACGACGAAAACGGCCAGCCACAAATCATGCGCGGCGAGTGCCTGCTTTTCATCGACGTGCGCAGTCGTTACCCTCTCAAATTCCTGTTGATTGCGGGCCACTATAATTCTGAACACGTCCGATCTGGCATCCTGCATACGCATGATGTTCACGGCCTTCCCCATAAAGCCTACCAGCTTGAAAACGGCGTCTGGCGGGCGGCGCTGGTGGAAGGAATTGGCCGGGGCGCTCTTGGATTCCGAGAAACCGAACGCGGCCTGGCCGCGCCTGGCATCGGCATTCGGATCCGCCATACCTATCTGCCACGCGGCAAAGTTATCGAAGGGATTTTTAATGTCCTGCAAAACTCCCAGCGCAACCTTCCCGGCTATTGTGGCCCGAATGAGCAAACCCAGAGAATGGAACGCCTGAACAAGTTCATGGCGCAAGCCCGCGTCGGGAAGGTGCATCCTGGCAATGAACTATTGGAAATGTCGGAATGGAGAAAACTGCTTGACAGGTCTTGCATCGAATACGCAAATGAGCCGCAGAATGGCCGGATGCTTGACGGCCTTTCTCCTGCTCAACTTTGGGAACGGCGGCAGATTTTAAGGAAACTGCCCGATGAAGGCAGATACATTCTGGCAACGCATCAAATCCAAACAACGATTCGCCAGGATGGAATCTGGATCACGATTCGGGGTAGGAAGCGCAATTACTTCAATGGAAACACTGGCGAACGCATCGGCCAAAAGATTCTCGCCTTCTATAACGTTGAACAGCCTGACCTTTTGACTTGCTCTGATTTGGACAAAAGAAACTTTTTCACTGCTATGCACCGAGAATTGCCCGCCTTTGACGCCACGCCCGAACAGTTCGCCGCCGTCAATGCCGACAGGAAAGCCCACATGCGTTACGTCAGAACGGAGTATGATAATATTCCGCACGCGGAGCGCAGTTCAATTGTCCGCGAAGATTCCGTTGCGCCCATTGACCGCGAATTAGGTGAGCAACACAACGCCGCCGTGGCGGAATACCGCGAAGCCCAATCCGCCACAACCCGCAAGCTGCGAAAAATCAGCCGCGATGCAACTGCCCTTGGCCTTTCCATCCCGCGCAACGTTCGCAATCCGGATCGGGTGCAAAAGGGAACCGACTTGATCGCCGACGGTCTGGCACGTCTTGAACGCCGCGAACAACAATCCGGCCCCATTGGAGGCAAACACCTATGAGCGAACAATCCATCATCCGCCCGGAAATCCTAGCGGCCAAAATGGCCGCAGTCGGCAATTTCAAAGCGCCCAAAGTGCGGGAGCAACTGAAAGCACAACCACGCCTCTTCGAGCTTTTTTGGTTACTCCAGGCAATGTCCATGCGGCCCGGCGGCCTGGACAAACTCTGCGAAGAGTTTTTGGCGGAATTTGCGGCGCGGATCGGGACCGCTGCCATGCGTGCAGCGAAAGGCAAAGCTGAGTATTCTCCAAAGCAAGTCATTGCCATCTTGAAGGAAATCCCCCGCCGCCATCGGCCCTCTGTGAGCTTCGGTCTGGAAAGTCGCAATTATTTTCTTGATGAACCCTATGACGATCCATCGGCGCTTTACGAAAAGCGGGGCAATAGCGACTACGAACAGGAAAGGCTCGAATTCATTTCAAAGCTGACCCGCGCTTATTTCCACGCTCTATGCCGCGATTTTGCCGCTGAAGACCTTCCGGGCCAACTGGCTCGCGTCTGTAACGAACCGCAAACCATCATTGAAGACCCTTGGTATTTTGACGGCCTTCTGTCCGCGCTTGTGGAATTCATGGATGCGCACGCGAAGCGAACACTGGCTGGCCTGGCCAAAACGGAAGTCAGCTTGAAAATCTTCGATGCGATGGAATATGCCTGGCAGGAAAAGGCACTTGTCCATGTTGAAGGTGATTCCCGCTTCGGCAAGACGCAAAGCGTGAAGACCTGGTGTGCTGCGTGGCCGGGCAAGGCCCGGCTCGTAACCGTCCCCTGCTCAAATTCCGACGCGGACCTTATCCGGGCTTTTGCAGAGGCGCTCGGAATGGACTTTTCGTTCAAAACGCCGTATCGGCAAATCAAAGCCAAAGTCGAATACATCATCCATTTCAGCGGCTTGATGTTCGTTGCCGATGAAGCCCACTGGATTTTGCCGACACGCTTTACAGCCAACACACCGCCGATGAGGCTCAACTGGCTAAGAAGTTTCGTAGTCGATAAGGACTGCCCGCTTGTGACCGTATCCACTCCGCAAGATTACAAGCATTGCCTGGCCAAATTCACGAGGGCAACCGGCCACAACATCCAACAATGGCTTGGCCGGAAGATGCTCAACGTCATTCTGCCAAACGAGCTTGAACAAGACGATTTGCTGGCAGTGGCGAAAATCCATTTCCCCGATCTGGACGATGATTTTTTGCAAGTCATCGTCGGCACGGCCATGCGGAGCGAATCCTACTTGATGGCCGTGGAAGCCATCGCCAAGCGCGTGCGGTTCATTGCCAGGCGGGACAATCACCCATCCCCAACTCTGGCCGATTTGAAACTGGCCATTTCCGAAATAATCCCCGGCCAGCCCGCCGCCGCGCCAGTGGCCATTGAACGCCCGGTGCAACGCCCGCTTGCCGCCGGGCGCGGGCGGATCGTCAAGGCCGCCGCCCCGGCGCTGGAAATGCCCCCTGGCCGCGCCACGATGGCCCCCGCCGCCCTGGAAGCGTCGGCGCGGTCAATCACACCCGCAACCCTTCAACCCATTTAACCTATGGCCGTCAATAATACAGACTATCAAATCAAAATAACAACCGAGCTTGACGGCAAGGGGCTGGAAAAGGCTACTGGCGATGTCCAGGCACTTAACAAAGCTACCACGCAAGCAAATGAGCCGATAAAAGAAGCCGCTGTCACCGATCACTTCAAAACCAGCCAGTCGGGGTCGAATCAAAACCAGCCACTCTAAAGTGCTTTATTCGTATCAGGTTTCTTGATGCTGGCAAGGACTTTTCAGTCTCTTCCTGCGGCAGAGACT
>JBKQUS010000007.1:0-23572 GCA_052325505.1 Limisphaerales bacterium | reverse complement strand
TTCATAGTTCCTGTTTTGTTATAGAAACCGCAGGCTGCAGTTCGTATAGTGCGAGGCAACGGATGCCGGCATCTGAGGATGCATGGCTGCGGCCCTGAGTCCGGTCGCCGGCGAATGGTCGAAATATGTTCATCGCGTGAAGGCGGTTAAACGTTCGTCCGGCGACCGGACTCAGAGTAGCAAAATCCAGCCCGCCAGCGGAGTTATTCACGGGCTCATGGTCCGGGCTGGCCACAAGGCCCGGCCTGTCCCCATGAATAACTCCGGAGATCCTATACGTGGTTAAAAACTCTTTTCTTCACCTCAGTTGATAAAAGCTTCTCAAGTCTTTGATCCGCAGCATCTTAAGCCAATTTTCTTCAAAAACCACAACTTTTGTGATAATTCTTTAAAAAATCTGTTGACGCGTTAATATATTAACTATATAGTTCATTGAATGAAGTGCCAATGAAGGCCATGTGAAGGAAAAGTCTGAATTATGAAGGCAGAATGCAGAGGGGGGGAACGGCGAACGCTCCGTGGCCAATCCTGTTTCCCCGAGAACTCTCACGACAGAGGGATTCGCTCCTTCGATGCTCGTAGTTTTTTCATAACTTCAGCCTTCAGCATTTCCTTGGACGCTCCTCTGTCAACCGAATAGAGGAAATTTTTTAAAAATGCCAAAAATGCCAAAATCCGTGCAATCCACCTTTCATCAGTCGCGCCATAGCCCGGCGACGGCGGATGTGACGGCTGTGTGCCGGGTTGTGTCGGCAATTGTGACGGGTTGCCCCATGCATAAGTCCTTGACCATCAACATTTGTGACGGTGTGACGGCTCCAGACCCCCGGACGCCTCGACCCAGGGGCTGGTATGGGGAGTGTCCTATTCCTAATCCTAATCAGTGTGCGACATTCCCTCAATTCTGTGCAACGATCCAGTTCGACCCGTTTCGATCTATTTCGACCTGTGGCGACCAAAAAATAAATCCTAGCTGATCCGAAAGAACCATGAAATCCGAAAAATGTGAAAACTGAATATTTGCCCTTTTTCGATTGCAACCTGCTGTCAGCCAGTCCATTCCGCTCAAAAAGGGCGGAAAGTGTTTTTCGGATTTTTCGAAAAAATTTCGGGGGTATGGTGGGCCGTGGTTTTTCAGAACTTCAGCCTTCATCCTTCATCCTTCCTGCATGGGGGTCAAACCATGATTAGCTTAGTTAAAGCCCAATCAAACCAGTGCTCTGACGGCCAAATTGTATGCAAAGCTTTATACAGGAACGCCTTACAACGCAACCAACGGTTGAGCCGGTCATACTACTCAAAGCGACTCAAAGTGATTTTATCTCCAAGTGGCTGGCTGCTGAGATCGTAAAGAATCTCGACAGAAGGCCGGGGTTCAGCCTTCAGCCTTCCCATAATTGGCCTTGCCCCGTTCACGGCCTTGGCCTTTGAATGCTGCCATAAATACCGCGTCGTATTTAATGATTTTCAGAGCTGCTCCAATCCAGCGAAAGCTGACTGTGGCCATCATGCTGACCAGCACCGTGGTGTTGTTCCTGACAGCCGCCGTGTTCATCGGTCGTGAAGTGAGAACCTTCCACCGGACCCTGGCCGAGTATTCCGGCACCATTGCGCGCATCACCGCCGCGCAGAGCAGCGGCGCGGTGGATTACGAAGATGAGGCCGATTGCCGGAAAATTCTCTCCAAACTCAACAGCGAACCGTCGATTTTGCTCGCCGCCCTCTATGGCAGGCATGACAAAATGCTGGCGCACTATCCGGAATCCGCCGACCTCCGCTCTTTTCCCCCCACACCCCAGGCCAATCAATATCGGATCCAGGATGGCGCGGTGAATATTTTCGCGCCCGTCCGGCAGGATAACCGGCTTGTCGGGTTCCTTTATCTGAAATGGGATCTAAGCGGGGCCTATCGCCGCGCGCGGTGGGAGGCGGGGATTCTGGCCATGGTGTTGATCGGCTCTCTCGCTGTCGGGCGGGTCATCTCCGCCGTGTTGCAACGGCGCATTTCCGGGCCAATTCTCGAACTGGCTGACACGGCCAGGGCCGTTGCCGTCAACCGCGACTATTCGGTGCGGGCCAAAAAGCATGGCAGTGACGAGCTGGGGCTTTTGACCGATGCCTTCAACCAGATGCTGGCCCAGATTGCCACACAGGATGAATCGTTGCGCAAACGAGAGGAACAACTGCGCCACGCCCTGCAATCGGCGGAGACGGCGGCCAAAGAGGTGCTCGCTTTGAACGCCGCGCTGGAGGAGCGCGTTGCCAGCCGCACCGCCGAACTGGCCGCCGCCAACCAGGAATTGGAGGCCTTCACTTACTCCGTTTCGCACGATCTGCGCGCGCCCATCCGGCACATCGATTCTTATGCCCAAATGTTGGAAGATGGAAAGGATCCCGCCGCCTTCCGCCAGCATCTCAGCCGCATCCGCGCGGGCGTGCAAGACATGGGCCGGCTGGTGGATGATTTGTTGAAGCTGTCACGCATCGGCCGCTCCCAGCTCAAACCCGCGGCGGTCCGGCTCAACACCATCGTGGAGGAAGTCATGGCCGAGTTGAAACCGGAGACGGCAAATCGCGACATTGAATGGCGCATTGCGGCATTGCCTTCCGCCACCGTCGATCCTGGATTGATCAAACAGGTCTTTGCCAACTTGATCTCTAACGCCGTCAAATTTACCCGTCCCCGCGCCCACGCCGTTATTGAGATTGGCACGGAACCGGGGAACGGCGGGGTGGTGATTTTCATCCGCGACAACGGCGTCGGTTTCAATATGAAATGCGCGGACAAGCTTTTCGGCGTTTTTCAGCGGCTGCATCGGGAGGAACAATTTGAAGGCAGCGGCATCGGCCTGCACACCGTCCAGCGCATCGTCCGGCTTCACGGCGGCGCCATCCGGGCCGAGGCCGAACTGGACAAGGGCGCCACTTTTCATTTCACTCTTCGAGACATAGAATCCCGGCGGGCCGATGAAGGCGGCGCCGGGGTGACCAAGGCCCAATAACATGTTTTCGATCCAAGAATTGTTTGCCAAGGACGATAAGTTTCTTGAGTTGTTGCAACAAAGCGCCCAGGCCGGCCGTGACAGCGTGCGCGCTCTCAAGGAGGTCATGGAAAGCCGCGAGGTTGCGCAACGTCTGGAGGCCTTCGCCGCCGCGCGCCGCCAGGACAAAGTCCTCACCACCCGCATTGCGGAACTGCTGGCGCGGGCTTCCATCACCTCCCTGGACCGGGAAGACGTCGAGGCCATTTCCAAGGCCCTCTATAAGATTCCCAAGACGGTGGAAAAATTTGCTGAACGTTACACGATTTGCTCCGCGCAATTGACCGCGATTGACTTCTCAGCGCAACTCGCCCTGGCCGAACAGTGCACCGACACGGTGGCTGGCATGATCAAGGCGCTTGAAAAGTCCCATTTCACGCAGGTCAACACGTTCAATGAAAGGCTGCAGATGATAGAAGGTGATGGTGACAAGCTGATGCTGAAGCTGTTGGCCGATCTTTACAACGGCGGGCATCCGCCGCAGACGGTCATCATTGTCAAAGACTTGTATGAGCTGCTGGAGAAAGTGATGGACCGGTGCCGGGACGTCGGCGATGTCGTGGCCAATGTGGTGTTGAAGCATTCTTGACTAATGCTTCCCCCGGGCCAGACGCGCCAGTTGTCGGGGCGTCATCAGCCACTCCAGGCTGGCGCAGGGGCCGAAGGAGAGTTTCTTGATGGACAATTTGCAAAAGCCCCCCTTGCGCAGTTCGATGGACAAGTCCTCCCTGCCTGACAGCAATGCCGAGATCAAACGGGTCAAAAAAGGCTCATGCCCCACCAGCACGATGTCCGCCAGCTCGGAGAAATTCTCGTTGATCTCGTCGATCACCGCCTTTGGCTCCGCCTCGGCAATCAGGTTCCTGGTCTCGAACAATTTCTTCGACTCGAATACTTCCCCCAGTATTTCCGCGGTGCGGAAAGCCCGCAGATAGGGGCTGGTCATGATCAGATCAATGGATACGTCCAGGGATTGGATGCCGCGCGCCACGTTGAACATCTTCTTCTCGCCGTCGCGCGTCAGGGGGCGGGTGTCATCGGGCCGCCATTTCGGGCCGCGCGCGCAGGCTTTGCCGTGCCGTAGAAGAAACAGGTTCATGACTTGTGCGCCTCATGCCGGATGTCCCGCGCCTCGCACAAATAGACCACTTCCTGGGCGATGTTGGTGGCGTGATCGGCCACGCGTTCCAGGCTTTTGGAAACCGTCATCAGGTTCAGGCACCGGGAAATGGTGCCGGGATCTTCCAACATGTGACTGGAGAGTTCCCGGTAAAACTGGCGGTTGATCGCGTCCACCTCCTTGTCCTGCGGGATGATGCCCCGGGCTTTTTCCGGCTGCTCATTGACGAAGGAATCGAGCGACTCCTTGAGCATGCCCAGCGCGATGCCCGCCATGCGCGGAATATCCAGATGCACTTTCAGCCGGGCGTCCTGGTTCAATTCCGCCGCCCGCCGGGAAATGGTGGTGGCTTCGTCGCCGATGCGCTCCAGATTCTGCGAGATTTTCATCGCCACCGTGATGAGCCGCACGTCCTGGGCCGGCGGCGCCTTGGACAACAATTGGATGGCCAACTCGTCGATCTCGATCTCGTACTGGTCCATGATGTCGTCATTGGCCTGAACGAGCAGGGCCAGCTTGTCGTCGCGCTCGGTGACGGCCTGCACGGCCTGGCTGACTGCGCTTTCGGCGTAACTGCCCATGTAGAGCAGTTTTTCCTTCAGGCTGCCCACTTCCTCGTCAAAATATTTTGGCATACAATTCTGTCCCAGCCGTTCCAACTGAATCGGGCGGCAAGGCGCACCTCCTTCTGCTGACCGGACGGGCCGGTACAAAACCTACACCATGCAGATGACAAAAGAATGGAAATTGTGTGACGATTGTGTGACAGAAGCCCTGGCGCGCGCCGTTCGTCCACGCCTCTCAATAGGTTCGTTTGCTGCTCAACATGCGCATCAGACCCAGGGCAACGGCCACCCCCGCCGCCAATTGCACCAAACTTTCCCAACCATAATAATGCGCGACTGCCAGCGCGCACCCCAGAAACAAACCCAGATTCACCAACCTCGTCATATACGATCATTGCCTATGATGCACAGTCCATGTTGTGTGATGCCCAACAACCCATCTTTATTCCAAAACGGGCTTTTCCTAAAAAAATGCCTTTCGCCCTTCTTTGACAACTAAAATTTTTCACTCTTTTTGTAATGCTCAGATTGCTCGAATCCCCCCATCGCAAAAAATCGGTGCTGAAGGCATACTGCGGGCATGAATTTGTTGCCATTTGCCCAATTGCCCATCTATCGCCCGCGCCGCTTCGTGCCGGGAAAAATCGATTTGGGGGATTGGAGCCGGATCGCGCCCCTGTTCGACAAGCTCGAAGCCGGCGCCCCGCGGTGTCGAACGCGCCCCGCGTTCGAGCGCTGGCTGCTCGATGGCAGCGAACTGGCCGCCGCCCTGGATGAGGAGTCTTCCCGACGCTACATTGCCATGACGTGTCATACCGAAAATGCCGGCGCCGAAGCGGCCTACCTGCATTTTGTCGAGAAAATCGAGCCGCAACTCAAACCGCGCCAGTTCAAACTGGCCCAAATTTTTCTGGCGCATCCCATGCGCGCCCGGCTGCCGCGAAAACGTTATTTTGTGTTTGACCGCGCCACGCAACTGCACGTCGAGTTGTTTCGCCCTGAAAATATCCCGCTGGAAACGGAGGAAGCGCGGCTTTCGCA
Organism: Limisphaerales bacterium; assembly: GCA_052325505.1. Taxonomy (GTDB): domain Bacteria; phylum Verrucomicrobiota; class Verrucomicrobiia; order Limisphaerales; family Palsa-1400; genus DASRLE01. Next base: position 17,804 of record JBKQUS010000007.1, on the reverse strand, counting down.
GCAATATCAGAAATTGATTGGCTCGCTCACCGTGACGTTTCGCGGGGAGGAACGGACCCTGGCGCAAATGGGCCGTTTCCTGGAGGAGCCGGACCGCGCCGTACGCCGGGAGGCGTGGGAGTTGGTGGCCAGCCGGCGATTGCGGGAGGCGGAAGCCATCGAGCACATTTTCGAGCAGCTTTTGAAGTTGCGCGAGCAAATCGCCGCCAACGCCGGTTTCCCCAATTATCTCCAATATGCCTTCCGCGCCCGTGGTCGCTTTGATTATACCCCGGAGGATTGCCGGAAATTCCATGAGGCTGTGGCCGGGGAAGTCGTGCCGGTCCTGCGCCGATTGCAGGCGCAACGGCGCAAGCAGCTTGGCCTGGCGGCGTTGCGCCCCTGGGACTTGGCGGTCGATCCGCTGAACCGTCCGCCTCTTCGTCCCTTCGAGCAAATCGACCAACTGATTTCCAACACGGGCGATATTTTTACCCGGCTCGATTCCCAATTGGCCGCGCAATTCGCTTTGATGCGCGATTTGCGCCTGCTCGATCTGGACAATCGCAAAGGCAAGGCCCCGGGCGGCTATCAATCGACCCTGGCCGAATCGCGTCTGCCTTTCATTTTCATGAACGCCGTCGGCATGCAGCGCGACGTCCAAACCATCCTGCACGAGGCCGGCCACGCCTTTCATGCCCTGGCCGCGCGCGGCGAGGACCTCTACGCCTACCGCAGCGCCCCGATCGAATTCTGTGAAGTCGCCTCCATGAGCATGGAACTGCTCGGCAACGAATTTCTCGAAAAATTTTATCAACCAGGCGATGCCCGGCGGGCGCGCCGCGATCATCTGGCCGGCATCGTGGAAATCTTTCCCTGGATCGCGACCGTCGATGCCTTTCAACATTGGATCTACAGTCATCCGGGCCACAGCCGGGCCGCGCGGCAAAAAGCGTGGGTCGATTTGATGGACCGCTTCGGGGGTGACGTGGACTGGACCGGTTACCAAAAGGCGCGGACCAACTTATGGCACCGGCAGCTTCATATAATCATCCACCCGTTTTACTACGTCGAATACGGCATCGCGCAACTCGGCGCGTTGCAAGTCTGGGCCAATTCAAAAAAGAACAAAACTCAAGCCCTCAAGAAATACCGCCGCGCTCTCTCCCTCGGCGGTTCGCGTCCCTTGCCCGAATTGTTTCAAGCGGCGGGCTGCTATTTCGATTTCAGCCGCAAGACCGTCAAGCCCCTGATCAAACGGCTCAGCGCGGCGCTGGCCGTTTTAAGCTGACATTCCGGCGGGAAAACTGGTAGGTTTTGACCATGTCAGAATCAAGCACCAGCACGTCGGCGGGTGCCCGTTTTCGCGCGGCGCTTGCGGCGGAGACACCGCTGCAAATCGCCGGCGTGATCAATGCCTATGCGGCCGTGCTCGCCGAAAAATCCGGCTTTCGCGCCCTCTATCTCTCGGGCGCGGGCGTGGCCAACGCTTCTTACGGCCTGCCCGATCTCGGTGTCACTTCGTTGCACGACGTCTTGGAAGATGTCCGCCGCATCACGGGAGCGAGCCAGCTTCCATTGCTGGTGGACGCGGACACCGGGTGGGGCAGCGCCTTGGGCATCCAACGCACGGTCCGGGAAATGACGCGGGCCGGCGCGGCAGGTCTTCACTTGGAAGACCAGATGGCGAACAAGCGTTGCGGCCATCGCCCGGGCAAGGACTTGGTCAGTTCCCTGGAAATGTGCGACCGCCTCGAGGCCGCCGTCGATGCCAAAGCCGATCCGCTCTTCGTTATCATGGCGCGAACCGATGCCGCCGCCGTCGAAGGATTGGAGGCCGCGATCGAGCGCGCCGGTGCTTATGCCAGGGCCGGGGCTGACATGATTTTCGCGGAAGCATTGGGCACTTTGCAGGATTACGCCGCCTTTTGCCGCGCGGTGCGGGTCCCGGTTTTGGCCAATATCACTGAATTCGGCAAAACCCCCTTGTTCACCGTCGATGAACTGGCCTCGGCCGGCGTGAGCATGGCGCTTTACCCGCTTTCGGCCTTCAGGGCGATGAGCGCGGCGGCCTTGGAAGTTTTCGGCGCCATCCGCCGCGAAGGCACCCAAAAAGGCGTAATCGGGAAAATGCAAAGCCGGGCGGACTTGTACGAATTTCTTAATTACAAGGCCTGCGAGGCGAAGCTTGACGAACTTGTTTCAAAACAGAAGAAACCATGAGCAATGCTAAAAAAACGGGTGGGCTGGCTGGAATCGTCGCTGGCGAAACCGCCATTTCCACGGTCGGCAAGGAAGGCGTCGGCCTGACTTATCGCGGTTATTCCATCGAAGACCTCGCGGCGCAGGCGACCTTTGAAGAGACGGCCTGGCTGATGGTTTACGGCGCGCTGCCGAACAAGGCGGAACTGGAAGATTACCGCCACGCGCTGATGTCGCTGCGGAGCCTGCCTGCGCCGTTGAAAATTATTCTGGAACAACTGCCGGCGGACTCCCAGCCGATGGACGTTCTGCGCACCGGATGCTCGGCGCTCGGCTCCTTTGAGCCTGAATCACCGGCCCACGGGCAACTGGAGATCGCCAACCGCCTGCTGGCCTTGTTCCCCTCCATGCTCCTTTACTGGCATCATTTTCACGTCAGTCACAAACGGATCGAAACCGCGACGGATGCTCCCGGCATCGCCTCGCATTTTTTGCGATTGCTCCACGGCAAAGCACCGTCCGATCTGCACGTCCGCGCCCTCGACGCCGCGCTCATTCTGTATGCGGAACACGAGTTCAACGCCTCCACTTTCACCTGCCGCACGGTGGCTTCCTCGCTGCCGGATTTTTATTCGGCCGTGACCGCGGGCATCGGCGCGCTGCGCGGCCCGTTGCATGGAGGCGCGAATGAGGCGGCCATGGAACTCATGGAGAAATTCCAGACGCCCGATGAGGCGGAAGCCGGCCTGCTGGAAATGTTGCGCCACAAAGAGCTGGTCATGGGCTTCGGCCATCGCGTCTATAAAAAAGCCGACCCGCGCTGTGAGATTATCAAGCCGTGGGCAAAGCAATTGGCGGCCGCCGCCGGCGACCATCGCATTTACCCAATCGCCGAACGGCTCGAAGCCGTGATGTGGCGGGAGAAAAAAATGTTTCCCAACCTCGATTTCTACAGCGCCCCGGCTTTTCATTTCCTGGGCATTCCGACCGCGATGTTTACTCCGCTCTTTGTCATCGCGCGCATTTCCGGGTGGTCCGCCCACATCTTTGAACAGCGCGCCCACAACCGCCTGATCCGCCCCACCGCCGACTACACGGGGCCGGCTCCGCGCGCCTTTGTGCCGATCGCCGATCGCGGCGCCAAGTCAGCATGAATCCGCCGGCCGGCAATGTACGCCTGCCACCCGACCCGCTTCTGGCGGAGATCGCGGACTACGTGTGCGCGCCCCCGCCCTTCAGCGGCGAGGCCTACGAAACCGCGCGCTATTGTTTGTTGGACACATTGGGCTGCGGCATTTTGGCCCTGGGTTTTCCCGCCTGCGCCAAACTGCTGGGGCCGGTCGTGCCGGGGACCATTGTGCCCAACGGCGCGCGCGTTCCCGGGACCCGCCACGAACTGGACCCTGTCACCGCCGCCTTCAACATTGGTTGTCTCATCCGCTGGCTTGATTTCAACGACACCTGGCTCGCCGCCGAATGGGGGCATCCGTCCGACAATCTCGGCGCGATTCTCGCCGTGGCCGATTTTGTCGGTCGCGCGCCGCCGCCGAACCAGCCGCCTTTGACCATGCGGACCGTGCTGGCGTCCATGATTCAAGCCCACGAGATTCAAGGTGTCCTGGCCTTGCAGAACAGTTTTAATCGCGTGGGACTGGATCACGTGCTGCTGGTGCGCGTGGCCTCGACGGCCGTGGCCGCGCGGTTGCTGGGCGGCACGCGCGAACAAATCATCAACGCCCTTTCCAATGCCTGGGCGGATGGCGGGGCCTTGCGCGTTTACCGGCATGCGCCCAACACCGGCTCGCGCAAATCGTGGGCGGCGGGAGATGCCACGGCCCGGGCCGTGCAACACGCCCTCATGGCTCTGAAAAACGAAATGGGTTATCCCTCCGTTCTCTCCGCCAAAACTTGGGGTTTTTGCGACGCGCTCTTCGGCTCCGAGCCGATTCGTCTGGCCCGCCCGCTGGGCTGCTACGTGATGGAGAACGTGCTCTTTAAAATTTGCTTTCCCGCCGAGTTCCACGCCCAAACCGCCGTCGAAGCCGCCATTCAGCTTCATCCACGGGTCAAAAACCGCCTGGCGGATATCGAGCGCGTCTGCCTGACAACCCACGAATCCGCCCTGCGCATCATTGACAAGAAAGGCCCGCTGCACAATCCCGCCGATCGTGATCATTGCCTGCAATACATGGCGGCCATTGGATTGATTTTCGGCGCACTGCGCGCAGAGCATTACGAAGACAAAACGGCCGCCGACCCGCGCATTGACGCGCTCCGGGCCAAAATGGCGGTGAGCGAAGACAAGCGATACAGCCGCGAATATCTGGAGCCGGACAAGCGCTCCATTGCCAATGCCCTGCAAGTCTTCTTCAAGAACGGAGAACACACCAATAAAGTGGAAGTGGAATATCCAGTGGGCCATCGCCGCCGGCGCGCGGAGGGAATGCCGTTGCTGGTCAAAAAGGCCCGGGAAAATCTGGCCACACATTTCAACCCGCCACAGACCGAACGCATCATCGCATTGTGCCGGAATGCGGCCGCGTTGGAAAACCTGGCAGTAACTGAGTTCGTCAACCATCTAATACCATGAACATCACCTATTACGGACATGCTTGTTTTGCGGTGGAGATCGGGAACAAAACATTGCTCTTCGACCCGTTTATCAGCGGCAACCCCCTGGCCACTGCCATTGACCCGCAAAGCCTGAAAGCGGACTACATTCTGGTTTCACACGGACACGGGGACCATCTGGCCGATGCCGCGGCCATCGCCAAACGGACCGGCGCGACCATCATCGCCGCGTACGAGGTCGCGCAATGGCTGGGCAAACAAGGCGCGCCAAAAACCCATGGGATCAATCACGGCGGCGGCGGCCAATTTGATTTTGGCCGCGTCAAATTCGTCAACGCCATCCATTCCAGCAGCCTGCCCGACGGCTCCTACGGCGGCTGCCCGGGCGGGTTTGTCGTGGAGAGCGGCGCGGGCAATTTTTACTATTCCGGCGACACCGCGCTGACCTACGACATGAAATTGGTGGGCGAATCCGTGCGCCTGACCTTTGCCGTTTTATGCATCGGCGGCAATTACACCATGGACGTGGACGACGCAATCCGGGCGGCGAAATTCGTGGCCTGCAACGACATCGTCGGAGTCCACTACGACACCTTCCCGCCCATCGTGATTGACCACGAGAAAGCCGTGGAAAAATTCCGCGCCGCGGGTCTTCGCCTGCACCTGCTCAAGATCGGCGCCAGCCATAAATTTTAGAGCGTTTTAAGAAATAGTGTGGCCATTCGGAGCGAGGATTTTTGGGTTTTGGCGAGGCTCTGGCAAAGGAGTATGCCCGGAGCGCCTTCCGCCTTCAGCAGAGAGGGCCGGGGTTGAGGGAAAGCAGGTCGTGAAGTTAGGCGGCGGAGAGTGTTCCGATCACTTTGGCGACCGCTTTGATGAAGTTGCCCGTTTCGCTTTCTTCAGATTTCTCGCTTTGTATTCCGGCGAAGTCTCGTTCAATACGGCAACAGCTTCAACGAGAGCGGGATTGTGCGGCTTCAACTCAATTTGCAACTTCGCGCTTCCAAACAGAGACATATTCTCGTCCATTAATCGCGAAGCCGCTAATTTGCAGTAAGCGCTGTCCAGCTCCACGCCAATGCTGTTTCTTCCATGCTTCAATGCCGCAACCATCGTCGTGGCTGTGCCGCAGAATGGATCGACGACAGTGTCTCCTGTGAACGAAAACATCTGAACCAGCCGGGACGCAAGTTCGAGTGGAAACGGCGCAGGATGTTCTTTTGTGGATGCGCCCGTTAAATTCCAAAACTGCTGAAACCATTTCTCAAATTTATCCTTTGGAATCATGCTTGTCCGGCGCTGCTCCTCGGTCGGCTTGCGGTAGCCGCCCGGTTTGCGCTGCATTAGAATAAACTCAATGTCGTTCTTGATGATGGCATTTGGTTCGTAGGGCTTGCCCAGGAACTTTGAACCGTTGCTGACCTCGTAACTGGCATTCGAAATTTTATGCCAGATGATCGGGTTCAAGTTGTCGAAGCCAATTTTGCGGCACGCCACACAGATGTCGGAATGCAATGGAACAACGGTGTGACGTCCATTGTTTTCTCGCCGCGACAGACAAACGTCGCCGACCACGCACACCAGCCGGCCTCCAGGAACAAGAATGCGAAAGTTTTCGCGCCAAACGCGATTCAATTCTGAGAGAAACGTCTCGTAATCCTCAACGTGTCCGAGTTGTCCTTCTGTTTCATTGTACCGCTTCAAATTCCAATAGGGGGGGGAAGTAAGAACCAGATGAATGGACTCGTCTGGAATAAAGGAAAGGTCGCGTGCATCTCCCTGCACCAAACGATGCACCATCGGCCTGTCGCATGGCGTGTCCGTATGAACAGCGGCATATTTCATAGCTTTTTGATCCGACCGGAGAATGCTGCGACATGCCCCACCAACGAATTGGCGAACATTTGAATCGTCAGGTCTGCTGCGGGTTCGGAATATTCACCGGCGGCTCCCTTTTCGGCATTCGACATCATGAAGGACGCAGCATCATAGTGGCGCTCCAAAACAAGACGGCGGCAGAACAATTCGTAACGCTTCGCGTAGGATGAGTTCTTGAACTCAGGGAACACTTTGAAATGCGGCTCCTTAACGGTGACTGGAGTGGTTGAACCCGCGGTGTCCTCAAGAAGAAACATGTAGCCAATCCAGGGGCGGCCTGATGAGCCGAATGCCTTCTCTCGAAACGCCGTCCACAAATCCAAGGCGCTGCCCATTGCCTCCTCGGTGCGATTGTTGAAATTGTTTCCAAACGACGGGCCAACCTGCGATTTGGCTTCAAGCGCCGCCACCAACTGCCCTTTCACAACGACAATGAAATCCCATTTCTTGTTTGGTCGGAAATAACCCGGCAACTCAAGCGACTGGTCGTAAAAAACATTTGCCCGGTCAACGCCTGCCTCGATGACGAGCTTCGTTAGCAGCTCGATAAAGCCGTCCATCTGCGCGCCGCCGGTTACTGCGGCACGCGCTCCCTGGTCTGAACCCCCGGCCTTGCGTTGTTTCTGCAACTGCTTCGAACGCGTCTGCCAGTAAAACTTCACGGCTTCAGGAACATGCTTCCCCAATTCGGCGAGAGTGGACGGTTTTTCAGGCATGGCGTGAAGCGTGGCAAAGTTGCGGGAGCATTTCAATCATCCCCGCCGTGGTCATCATAATTAAAAAATTGTGGTTGGAAACGCGGCGGTTTGAAGCCCGGATTCCCAACTGATGACCGAATACCCCCACGTCAGCCTGGTGTCGAGAATTTTCGGCGGCGTCCTGATTTGAATCATTGAAGTGAAGCTGGATATGAAACCGAGGCAAGGAATGCAGCCGCATCTTCAACCTGCTGGGCATTTTCAATCATAAAACTACCTGGGTACTTCGCCCACGTTCCCGTGGTGACGCTTCTGGGGTTGATCCTCAGAAACGGAAAACTTTTTTCCTTAACCGACCAGTCTGGCGCCTCAAGAAACCAGATGTTTATTCGGGATGAGTTTTTATTATGGGCATTTACCCATGCAAATGCTGTGCGGGCGCCGGGGACGGTGAGCTTGCATTTGTTTTTTTGTTGTTCATAAATCAGATTCGGTATTTTCAGCTTCAAAGCCGCAGAAAGCTGCCGGCAAAGATTTGCCGAACCGGAACAGGAGTCAAAGTGATTTGCCATACATCATGTCTTTTGGCGGTGTTCTAATGTGGAGAACCGAACTGTTTCCGGGCCTTGATTTTGAGTTGCCTCAAGTCAAATGTCATAAATCATTGGGGTTGCTGAGTCGTCAGTTTTATCCATTGGCCGTCAACCGTTAAACCATAAGACTCTCCGGTGCGTTTGTTAAATTTTAATACGCTGACCAGCCCACGCGGGACGTTTATAAATTGATAGTCCTGCCGATTTAAAAATCTGACTGTCGTGCCGGCACACAGGCCCCCAAGGATTGCGCCGACGACAACACCGGCTACAAATTGTTTTGCCTTCATTTTTATCTCCTTGGCGATAAAACCATGCCTGATTCGGATTGTCAAGAATGATAGACATTAAATGAAAGTGAAGTCCTGTCATCCTGTCTTCTTTTTCTTGCGTCTTCGCGTCTTATGCCCTTTGCGTTAAAAAAGGGCTGTTTTTAGGGTCATGTCAAGAATACATACTTGACAAGAACGCCCCCGACACCCGTTTTCATCAATGTTTACAGTGGTTTCGTGTTCTAAAAATAGATGTCACCGTGACGTGTACACTTTTCCCTGTTTATGCCATAATTAAAGGAAAAGTCTGAATTATGAACGCAGAAAGCAGAACTCAATCCACTGTCGCCCTGGCGCCTTATGTGAAGGCGGGCCTGCCCAGCCGGCTTGCCTACCATATGCCGGAAAGGGCCTTTGGCTCTCGTTCCCCTGACAAACATTCCTCTGCCCATTCTGCTTTTTCGGGGATATTCCCCAACCCTGAATTATTGGCTGATTTCAGGGTGATTCAGGCCGTTTCAAAGCGATTCAAACCAAAAAAAAGAAAAAATTTACCCTGAAACCGCACAATTATATGAGCCGAAATGGAAAAATCGCCAGACTGCCCGCTCCGCTTCGTGAGCAAATTAATATCCGCCTGCAAAACGGTGACAATGGCCGGGACATCATCGCCTGGCTGAATTCAAACGACGAGGTCAAGGCCCTGCTGGCCAGTGACTTCGGCGGACACGAGATCAATGACGAAAATCTATCGCAATGGAAACATGGCGGCTATCACGACTGGGAAATCCTGCAAGCGACCCTGGCCGAGACACAGCGCATCGTGTCCGAGGGCGCGGAACTGGACAAAGTTGGGCAGAAGGCGCTGGCGGACAAACTCGCGGCCTGGATGCTGGGCCGCTATGCCGTCGCCACGCGCAAGTTGATTGAAAACGAGGACGATCAGGCCGCCTGGAAACTGTTGCGCGAGGTTTGCCACGATCTGGTGGCATTGCGCCGGGGCGATCACTTCGCCGAATGGCTGCGCATCGACCAGGAAAAGCTGGCCTTGCACCTCCGCCGGGAGGAGCGGGAACAAAAAGCCGCCCAGTCGGAAGCGGAGAAGAAGGCGGAATCAGCAGCGCCGGTGCTGACTGAGGACGAAAAGGAACGCAAGTGGAGGCGAATCTTTGGCATGCAACCTCTATGAACGAAGAACTCAAATCACCGCGCGACCTCATGCTGCCCTACCAGCTCCGCTGGGCCGACGACAACTCACGCTGGAAGTTCGGACTCATGGCCCGCCAAACGGGCAAGGATTTTTGCTCCGCTGAAGAAGGCGTGCGCGATTGTTTTGAGCACGAGCGTCACGGCGGTAAAGCGACTTGGCTGATCGTGGCGCCGTCGGAACGACAATCCATCGAATCCCTCAGTAAATGGAAGGAGTGGACTGAGGCTTACGACATGGCCATCGCCGACATCCGCGAGGAGCGGGATGGCGGTTCCGAAACCCTTCTGAAATCGGTCACGATTATTTATCCGCACGGCAGCCGCGTCATCGCCGTCCCGGGCCGCCCCGACACCGTCCGCGGTTACAGTGCCAACGTTCTCCTCACCGAATTCGCCTTCTTCGAAAACCCGGAAGCCACCTGGCGCGCCATTCTCCCTGCCGTCACCAACCCCTTGCGTGGCGGCGTGAAAAAAGTCCGCCTCATCACCACCCCGAACGGCATCGGCAACAAAGCCCACGACATCTGGACGAAAAATTTCAAATCTGAAATCTCAAATTTGAAATCCCCCTGGTCCTGCCACTTCGTTGACATCCACACCGCCGTCAAAGACGGCCTGCCCGTCAACATCGAAGAACTCAAGGCCGCCGTGGACGATCCCGAAGGCTGGGCTCAGGAATTTGAATGTCAGTTCCTCGACGTTCAAGCAGTCCTTTTACCCTACGAATTGATCGCCACCTGCGAAAGCATCGAAGCCACCGCCACCGCCCCGGCCGGTTATTGGGACACAAAACCCTCATACTCCATCGACATGGGCATCGATTTTGGGCGTCGCCATGATCTGACCGTGTGCTGGTCCAACGCGAAATTGGGCGACGTGGCCCAGACGGTCGAGGTGCTGGAGTTGGACAAAATGAGCACGCCGGAGCAGATCGAGTACCTGCGGCCCCGCCTGAAACGGGCGCGCCGCGTTTGCCTGGATTACACCGGCGCGGGCATCGGCATGGGCGATTATCTGGTGCGGGAATTCAAGGAATGGAAACCGGCGGAGCACAAGTACGGCAAAATCGAACTCGTGACCTTCAGCAACACGCTCAAGGTGGAAATCTTCTCCAAACTCCGCATGGCCTTTGAAAAGCGCAGTGTGCGGATTCCGATCAGCCGGTTGGTGCGCGAGGATTTGCACAGCATCAATCGCGTCACCACATCGTCGGGTGGAGTGACCTACCGCGCCCCATTCAGCCGACGGCCACGCCGACCGTTGCACCGCCCTGGCACTGGCCTTGCGGGCCGGTGAAGGCGAAGCCAACACCTTTTGTTGCTTCATCACCGACACCCGCATCAACCGCGTCCTCGCCGCCCGTCGGGACAGAAACATCTACATATGAAGACAAGTCCGCATCTCAAGCCTATGTCGAACCCTAACTCGATTGACCTTGCCCCGGTCGAACCGTCCATTGCCCCCGTTGTCAATTGTCTATTATCAACTGTCAATTCCCCTGCTTTGTCGATGTTTTCGCACCAGGGCCGAAGTTTGGTGTTCTTTCGCAACGGGCGGCCTGCTATGTTCCGCCGCATGGAAATCGCGCCGCCCGTCATAGCCCAAGCCGCCGCTCCGGCTCTCATCGAGGTCGAGGGTCTGACCAAGTTGTACGGCGATTTTCCGGCAGTGACGGATTTGTCCTTTGCTGTGCGGCCGGGCGAGGTCATCGGGCTGGTCGGGCCGAACGGCGCGGGCAAAACCACCACCTTGCGCTGTCTGGCGGGCATTATTCCGGCCACGCGCGGCTCGGTGCGAATCTGTGGCCGGGATCTGGCCACCCAGCCCATCGAAGCCAAGCGCCGTCTGGCCTTTTTTTCCGATGAACCGCGCCTGTTCGATTACCTGACTGTGGATCAGCACCTGAATTTCACCGCGCGCATTTACGGAGTGGCCAACTACCGGGAGATCGCCCGCCCCTTGATGGAGGAACTGGAAATGGCCGACAAGACGGACAAATTGCCGGGCGAATTGTCGCGCGGCATGAAGCAAAAACTGGCTATCGCCTGCGGCCTGCTGCATTCGCCCGAAGTCATCTTTTTCGACGAACCGTTGACCGGCCTGGATCCGATTGGCATACGGCGCATGAAGGATTCCATTCTCAAGCGCGGCCGGGCCGGCGCGGCGATTCTCATCAGTTCCCATTTGTTGCATTTGCTGGAGGAAGTGTGCTCGCACGTTCTCATTTTGAAAAATGGCCGCAAGATCGTTGACGGCAGCCTGGGCGAAGTGCGCCAGAAATTTTCCGAACAATCCGGGGACACTTCCTTCGAGGAGGTGTTCTTCCGCGCCACGGGGGAAACCAAGGACGCCCCATGATCGCCGGCACGCTCTTTTATTACCAGTGGCACTGGTGGCGCAACCGCTTGCTGACGCGCCTGCGGCGTTTGCGCCAGCCCAAGTATCTTTTCGGAGCGATTGTGGGCGGGCTTTATTTTTACTGGTACTTCTTCCGCACCCTGGGCCGCGGCGGTCGGAGTGCCGGCATTGCTCTGGAACATCAGGATGTGGCGCAAGGCATCGCCTCGCTGCTCCTGCTGGTGGCGGTTCTGCTGGCTTGGATTCTGCCCCAATCCCGCGCCGCGCTGTCCTTTTCGGAGGCCGAAGTGGCCTTTCTTTTCCCTGCGCCTATCGGACGAAAGACATTGATTCATTTCAAACTTCTCAAATCCCAGACCGTCATTTTCTTCAGCGCAATCTTTGTGACGCTTATCGGGCGGAGATGGAACGGAGGGGATTTTCTCCTGCGCGCGCTTGGATGGTGGATCATCTTTGCGACCCTGAACTTGCATTCGCTCGGCTGTTCCTTTGCCCGGACCAAGCTGATGGACCGCGGCCTCTCCAACTGGTCGCGGCGCATTCTCATCCTGGGTACCGTGGGCTTGGTGGTGGCGGGAATCGTTCTTTGGGTGCGCTACACTCTGCCGCTGCCGCCCGCAATGGAGGGGAAACCAGATCTGGCCCAGCTTGGCCGTTATGCGAACGATGTCCTGCTTTCCGGCCCAATCCCCTGGTTGCTTTTCCCATTCCGCCTGGTGGTCGCGCCCTGTTTTGCGCCGGGTGTCGGACAGTTCCTTCTTGCCCTCGGCCCGGCCCTGGCTGTGATGGGATTGCTCTATTGGTGGGTCATCCATTCCAACGTCGCCTTCGAGGAGGCATCCGTTGAGCTTTCGCGAAAAACGGCGGAGCGCGTGGCGGCGGTCCGTTCCGGCAACTGGCAGGCCGCGCGCAAACCGAAGAAGCCGGGGCGAAGTCCATTCCGATTGCGTCCCACCGGCCTGCCGGCAGTCGCGTTGTTTTGGAAAAACCTGACCAGCGCAGGACGCCTGGTCACGGCGAGGACCTGGGTCTTTTTCATTTGGATCGTTATTTTTGCCGGCTTTGCGCTGCATTCACAAACCCGGCAGGCCGGAGGTGTGGGGGCCGGGTTGGCCTTCTTTGCGCTCATGCTGGCGGCTTTTTCGCTTTTTTGGGGCCCGCAGATGTTGCGCAATGATTTAAGGCAGGACCTGCCTGCCACCGACGTCCTGAAGATGTTTCCCATGCCTGGCTGGCAGGTGGTACTGGGCGAAGTGCTGGCTCCGGCCGCCATTCTGGCCGCCGCGCAATGGCTCTTGCTCCTCGCGGGTTTGATTCTGTTCCCGGACCAGTTCAACGGCCATTCGATCACGCTGGGCCAGCGGACCTGTTATGCTTTGGCCGCAGCCATCGTGCTGCCGTGCGTGGATTTGATCGCCCTGCTCATCCCGAACGCGGCCGTTTTATTTTTCCCGGCTTGGTTTCAATTGGGCAAGGACGGGCCGCGCGGTTTTGAAACAACCGGACAGCAGTTGATCCTGATGTTTGGGCAATTGCTGGTGCTGGCTTTGTCGCTGCTGCCTGCCGCCGCGGTTTTCGCCATTGTCTTCTTCTTGACATCGCAACTGGTCCCTGTCGCCTTGGGTGTGCTGCTGGGCGGCGTCCTTGCCGCCGCGTTTCTCCTCGTCGAAGCGGGCTTTGGCATCCGCTTGTTGGGGCTGGTATTCGAACGTTTCGATTTGTCCGCGGAAGTGTTGATTCAGGGCTGATCAGCCACCCCACTCCTACTCCTAATCTTAATCATAATCCTAATCTTAATCTCTGACGATATGGATTAAGATTACGATTAAGAACCGGAAACCGCCACCAGTTCCCCCCCGGCCAGCACGCGGTAGCGTTCGCCGTGCCATTCAACCTCATTGCCCCGGAACGCCGCCGCCCAGAGCAAGAGGTCCAATAAATCCTTGACCGGTGGCAGCCACCACCAGGCCAGATGAGAGTTGGATTGCGTCAGGCGTTTTTGTTGTCGCGCCGCGCTGGCCATGCGAAAGAGCAGCGCCGCCAGGCAGAAGGGGAGGGCGGCGGGGTCCTTCCCCAGCAGCAGCCAGAGCAACGGCCAGATTGTCGGATTGGCCAGCACGCTCGCAAAGTAAGGCAGGGGCCGGCAAACGCGAATGGTCCGCGCCCAGCGCAGTTGATGTTTCCAGACTTCCTTCCAGCCGGCGGGCGTTTCCCGGCAGTCCACGACCGCGCTCGAAAACTCGATCCGCCCGCCTGCCCGCGCGATGCTCCGCCCCAATTCATAATCATCCGCCAGGTGGTCCGCCAGCGGCGCGAACCCGCCGATCTGCCGCAGTCTCGCGGCGGGCATGGACATGACCGCGCCCAGCGCGAAGTCCACCGGGGCAATACTGCGGGCCTGCAGCACCTGGCTCCAAAAATCCGCGTTGATGGCCACGGCCTCCCAGCGCATGGCGGTGGTGGCGGGGTTGGCTAGGCGATAAAAACAATTGACAAGGCCGGCCCCCGGCGCGGTCAGAAGCGGCGCGACCCCGGCCGCGAACTCCCAGCTCACCTCGACATCGGCGTCGCTCACCATGATCAGCGGGTGGCGGATGTGTGCCTCCAACTGCCGCAAAGTGGAGACTTTGCCGTTGGCCCCCAGGTTTTCCCCGCACAGGACCAGCCGCGCGTCCACCCCGGGGAATTCCGCCAGCAGTTCCCGCACCACCTCGCAGACCGGATCATCCGGCGAAGCCACGCCGCACAGGATTTGCACCGGGCCTGGATATTTTTGCGCGAACCAGCTTCGCAGACACCGCTTGGTTTCCGCGTTGCAGCCCTTGAGCGGTTTAAGCAGTGTCAGGCCCGGCAGCGCATCCGGCCCGCTCGCGCGGCGATGCAGCGGGAAGCGTTCCGACGCCCCCCATCGCCAGAGGGTGAGGAGAAAGCTCAAAACTGCGAGAATGGCAACAACCCTGTCCAACACAATTATAACTCGTCCACGGAAATCACGCGCATGATTTCCTCCAGGGTGGTCTGTCCGCTGTAAACCCGGCGCAACCCCCGCTGCCACATGGTCTGCATGCCTTGTCCCATGGCCACTTCCTGCAACGCCTTGGTCGGCAACTTCTGCATGACCGCATCGCGAAACGGCTGGTCCACCGTCAGCAGTTCAACGACCGCTGTGCGGCCGGAGAAGCCTGTGTTCTGGCACTGGTCGCACCCCGTGCCGCGGCGGAACGTGGCTGTTTCCCGGTCCTCCAACGGCACCAAGCGCATCAGGCCCGCCTCCGGCTCATACGGTTGCGAGCAGAATCGGCAATTCTTGCGGATGAGCCGCAATCCCAGGATACCAGTTACGCTGGAGGACAGGAGGAACGGCTCGATGTCCATGTTGATCAATCGGGCGAACACACCGGCGGTGCTGCCACTGTGAATGGTGCTGATCACCAAATGCCCCGTTAAACCCGCCTGCACCGCTATGTTCGCCGTATCCGGATCGCGGATTTCCCCCACCATGATGACTTGCGGGTCCTGTCGCATCAGCGAGCGCAGCGCCTTGGGGTAGGTAAACTCCTGCGCAAGGTTGACCTGCGCCTGCGCGATCATCGGCAGATTGAATTCCACCGGGTCCTCCACCGTGGCGATGCTGATGGCCGGCCCGTGGCGCTGCACCAACGTATATAGGGCCGAATAGATCGTCGTGGTTTTCCCCGAACCGGTCGGACCAGTCAGCAGAATCAACCCGCTCGGTTTGGTGATGAGCTTGACAAATTGTTGCAAAATGTCGTCATCCATGCCCAGCGCAGCCAGGTCAAAACTGCGATTGCTGGGATCAAATATCCGCACCACGATCTTTTCCCCGCGTGTCGTTGGAAAAGTCGAAATGCGCTGTTCAACGCCGCCCAGTTCCGGGTCCGCCGGGGCGTGGCCTTCCTGCGGCAGGCTGGTTTGGTAGGTGACGAGATTGGCCAGCACTTTGAAGCGACCGGATATTTTTTCCATCAAATCCAGCGGCAGATGCACCAATTCCGTCAAGACTCCATTCAGGCGGATGCGCACCACCAGCGTGCTCTCCCAAGGCTCGATATGAATATCGCTGGCCCCCGCCTTGATGGCGTCGAGCAGCAAATACTTGACCAGCGTGCCTATCTCAATTCCGGCCTCGGCGGTTTCTGACTGCAAATATCGAAGCGTTTCGCTCACGTCTAAGTTCTATTGCCGCCTTGTATTACGGTCTTCCGGCGTCTTTGTCAGCAAGAAACGCCATCCCATGCCTTCCGCGCCGGGAAATCAGCTTTCGAGGGCAAGTTTCCCCATAATTCCGTCCAGGCCAAAAATTCATTGAGTAACCACCTCCAAATGGCTCGGCAGGAGCCCTGTCGCGCCGGGAAGGTCTTCGAAACTCAAGCCGTTTGCCCCTGGGAATTGGTGAGAAAGTTCTCGATCTGGTCGATGACCGCGCTATCGTTGAATTTGGCCAGAACCTCGGCTTGGGCCAATTCGGCCATTTGACAGCGGAGCGCGGGGGAGATGTGCAATTCCTGCATGCGTGCGGCGAGCTCTTCGGCGTCGCCGGCGGGATAGGTCAGCGCGTTTTCGCCGTGGCGGAGCAGCTCCTCCATCCCGCCCGAGCGCGCGCCAATGACCGGAAGGCCGCAGCCCATGGCTTCCAGCGGCGTGAATGGAAACGGCTCGGCCCATTCGGGTGTGTGGAGGAGAACGTCGTGCCGCTTATAGACATCGGGCAGGTCGGTGTTTTGATTGGATACATTAAGGAAATCCGCCGGCAACTCGTTGGCCACAACAAAGGTACGCAACTTCGCCACATATTTGGTATCGCCCCGCCCGTAAATACTGAGCGTGAAGTCCAGGCCGGCGTCACGGACGATCTTCAGCGCCTTGAGCGCCGTCATGACGCCGCTCTCCTCCGTCAGACGCGCGACAATCAGAAGTCGTTTCATCGGCACGCCGGCTGGTTTGATGTCACCGATATAGGCCGCCGTGATGCCGGGATAAATGACCTCGGCATGATGGACACAAAAACCGACCTGTTCGGTGAGATGCTTCAGGGTCTGGCTGCAAAAGTAGATGCGGTCCAAGCGGAAGCCGGGAATGGAATTGGGCGCAACTCCGACGCGGTCCCTGCCTTGCCCAAAGACGCCGGGCGCACGGTCGTAACCTTTCATCAAGCGGGTGGGAGCGACGGAATCCAGCCGGCCTCGTTCCCCGCTCATTTCCAGGGCCTTGCGGGTGGATTGCGCCAGGAAAGGCAGACTGGGTGAATTCCAAAAATGCAACCACGGATCTTCCCGCACATTGGCCGAAAGCCAGTGGTCGAAGACATCATACACCACGGGCCGCTTCGAATTGTAGAGGGTGAAAATGAGCGATTTGGAAAGCCCGAACAGGCTGAAAACATGGACGACATCCGGCTGGAATTGATCCAGCGCTTCGCGCAGCACGTCGTTGTTGTGGATCTCCAGCGGCCTGAGTTCCATGAACCCGGTTAGCAACGGATGGCCAAAGACGCCATTGAGTTGAAGCCTCCGCTCGATCTCGGCATCGCGCTGCTCACTGCTCAAGCCATGGCTGGAAGTCAGGACAAAGATAGTATGGCCCCGCAGGCGCAAGGATTCAGTCACAGTCTGACAATGATTCTCGAAGGTGCCGGCATGATGCGGAGGATATAAATTGCTCAGAACCAGAATCTTCATATGCTCGGCCGGAAGCATACAAGCTGGAGGAGAGTTTGGCGAGTTCGGAGATTTGACAGTTCGGCGATTGGAGGGAAGAACCGAAGGCGGCATGCTCCGCCGGTGCCAGGACACGGCTGGCTCATGAAAGGATGCGCCGGTCCTTTCATGAGCCAGCAGTGGGGCTGGCCTCTTGAGCGATTTCCGGCATGGCGAGACCAGGGCCGAACCTGTTAAAAGAAATCTCTGCAAAAGTTGAATGATTGACAGCGCCGTGTGTCAGAAACACATGCAAACTACACAAGACAAACAAACGACTTTTTTTGAGATGGCTGTGCAGCAGCGCGGCGGTGTCAATCCGGTGCT
>JBKQUS010000006.1:0-14930 GCA_052325505.1 Limisphaerales bacterium | reverse complement strand
CGCTGGTGGCCAGCAGGCGCACCGCTTCTTCTTTGAACTCTTTGCTGTATCGATTTCCGTGTTTACTACTCATCAGTTACTTTCCAACTGTTTTATCGGAGTGTCCATCAAATCGGGGGAGGCTCACCTTGTCCCTGGGCAGTTCTTTGCCGGTCTTTTACCTCGTCGCGGTATTGGCGAAGGAAAAGTGGTTCCTGGACAGTTTCGGATTTGTGCCCGGGGACATCGTGCCTGCTTTGCTGCTGATCTCTTTGCTAGCCGGCCTCGTGGTTTTTTGGCTGTCCCCGCTTTTCCATCTTCTGTCGCGGCGCCACGAATATGAGGCAGACGCTTATGCTGCGGGGCTCATCAAACGGCATCAGCCTTTGATCGCTGCCCTTCGCAAACTCAACGAGAAGAACCTGAGCAACCTCACACCCCATCGGCTCTACAGCGGCTTTTACTATTCCCATCCCACTCTTCTGGAACGCGAAGCGGCTCTGACGCGATTGGCTGAATCAAGCCCAGCCCCTTGATCCAAGTAGCCGCACGCCATTTTTATTGGTCGGGTGGTGAAGCGGGTGGTGAAGCCACTCCGCCGTTGGCAAAGTAGATGTCATCCAACTCGATATTCGAGATCGGCCCCGTGGAGCTCAAAATCTCAAAGAACTCGCTGACCGCAGTAAGGTCAACTTCCGGGCCAAACGCGGACATCGGTATGTCAACCACATGCCAGTTGCCGTCCCGAACAAATCCGTAAGGATCGCTGCCCGGCCCCCCGAAGTTGATCCATTTTTGCCCGACCCCACTGAGGTCGCCGCTCTGCATGCCGACCATAAATGGGGTGCTGGAGGTGGTCTTCATGGCGAACACCAGATAGCAATTCGTGTATTGGAATGCCGATAGATTGTATTTTACGTCCGGCGTAAAGGCCGTTCCCGACCAAGTCATACCGGGCGCTGATACAAGACTGATGTCGTTGGTACCATCGTACGGATGTTGTGCGGCGGGCACCATCGTGTTCGCCCAGACGAAGAAGTTGCCCTGGTTGGTTGCAACACCCAGCGTAAATGATCCCGCGTTCATGTGAGATGCCGTCTCCGTGTAAACACCGAAATTGCCATTCTGAGGGGTCACCCGGGCTACGCTGGGCTGCCACCAGACATTATCGATGGACAGCGTCAGCGGTGCGGTTGGGTCGGTGGTGCTCGCAATCATGAAGAACTGATTCACGGTATGGAAATCAGTGTTGGCGAATCGGTTCAAGGGCATGGTCACGGAATGCCATTGGCCATCATGCGGGAACCAGAACTCCGAACTCGAGTCGGTTCCAACGGGAAGGTAGAATGCAAGGCTATCGCCGGCCACGGAACTGGCGATTCCGACTTTCATGGGGGTGGTGTCTCCGGCGGTGGCTTGGATGTCAAAGTGGAGATAGCCGTCCGAGTAATTCATCATGTTCCGAAAATTAGGAACAAAGGCTCCCATTCCGAACCAATTGCCCGCGGCGATATTGAACGACCAGCAGGAGGAACCTTCGGATGGCGCCGGCGGGTTGGTGTTCAGGGTCATGTCGTTCCAGGGGTACAATGCGGCTAGGTAACTGTAGTTGAAGTTCGTTTCGAGGCCAGTTCCGTAGGTCAGGGAATCGTTGACCGGCGTGACTCCGGCAAACACCCCGAAATTGCCGGTTTCCGCGGAATTATTGCCGAAATACAACTGCGTGTACCCATTGTCAGTCAACTGGATATAATCGACGTCCATCGTGGCCGGGAAGGGGGCCGTGACCGCAGCGGGACTGTACACCCCCGTATAGGAAGGATCATAGCCACCGATGGCAAGGTTCAGTATCAGAAACATCGGCTGCTGAAACATGGGGATGCCGGCGGTGCTCCAGGAGCCGAAGGGAACGTTGTCGAGAGAAAACGTGAGGTTCATCGGCGTCCAGGACATCTGGTAGAGATGGTAATCCTGGGCGAGATCCTCCGGGGCCGTGAGCCACGCCGCAGCATTAACGGCGTTGTTATTGGAATCCGCGTAGTGTATCGCGCTGTCGATCAGCTCCTGCTGTGTACCGCTGGCGATCCCGGCGGCGGAGCCCATCTCGGCAATGTCCACCTCCCCACACTCGGGCCAAGCGATGGCACCGGCGTTATTGCCCATCATCCAAAAGGCAGGCCACAACCCGTTGGCAGTATCGGGGAGTTTAATCCGGGCTTCGAGATTGCCGTACTTGAATGCGAATCGTCCCTGCGTGAGCATACGCGCGGACGTGAATGAGTTTCCCATATAATTGGTAACGTCAGCCTCAATCACAAGATTTCCGTTCGTAATGTAAGAATTCTGGTGCTGGGCGGTGTCATACTCGAATTGGCCGTTGCCCCAACCACCGCCGCCAACGTCATAGGTCCACGTATTGGCATCGATCACGCCGTTAGTAAACTCTTCCAACCATACGACACCACTGATGTTGGTGGAAACTTGAGCCTGGATGGTGGCCGACTGGCTCTGGCCGTTGGCAGAGATGGTGATGATCGACACCAAATAGGTCTCGCCGGACGTCAGGCCGGAGATGACGGTACTGGTCACAAGGCCGAGGTTGATTGAATTGGTCGTGGTTGTGTTGGTAGCACTATAGGACAAGATGTAGTTGGTCACCCCGGGCGAGGTGCTGGCGGTCCATGTCAGGTCGATGGAGTTCGTGGTTCCCGAGGGAACCTGTTGCAGGTTCGATGGGGGCAAGACAACGACGGGCGGAATTTGCAGGCGGAAGAACCCGGCGCTGTTCGTCATCGGCGCCAGGAACGACTTGGTGGTGCCATCGCCCGTGAACATCGGATAGTTGTTGGTCCAGATGCCGACAGTAAGATTGGTGGTTGATTGGGGGAAATACTGAACGCCGACGGTGCTCGGCCAACTGATTTGGACCATCGGCAGGCTGGCCACTGCAAGGACATTGGTTACGGCGGAGGTGCCGGGGTTGGATCCGCCGGACCCGAGTAGGACGTCATCCAAGTCAATCGTGGCCGACTGGCTAGGAATCGCCGCGCCCGCAAAGTGGAAATAGATGGTCGCCGACGTCGCGCTGGCAGGAGCTGTAACGGAGTTGCTGATTGCCGCGTAGGCGTTGTTTCCGGGAGCATAAGTTTGGTAGCCCGTGTCTCCGCCGGCATTCCACAGAATTCGCCACTGTGCGTTATATCCCGTGCTGCCCGTCAAAGCACTGGCATAGAAAGTGAACGGGCAGGCAACTCCTCCTGTCACGGGTATATCGGATTGATTAAACTCAACAACCGGTCCAGCACCGGTGCTGGCCAGATGGACTTCGAAGTTGTACGAGCCGCTGTGAGGGTTGTCGTTGGTGCGAATCCCATACACCGGGCCGCCGGCGGCCGTATCCACAGTCCAACCGGTGGCGCTGCTTCCGGTTCCGATTTCGAATCCTCCATTCGAGGGCAGCGCGGAGGACGCGAGGAGACCGGGAACGATGTCCAGAAGCTGATAGGTGCGTGTGCCGATGGGGAACGGTTCAAAATATGTGTTTGTCAGGCCATTGCCCGCCACCACCATGAGGTCGGTCCATGTTGTGGCCGGGTTGGAGGACCATTGGAGGTGGTAGGTATCGTTGGTATTCTCAAGCCAGCTCAACTGAACACCGGGCTGAAGGTTGAGTTGCACTTGTGCTGTGCTCACACCCGTACCGATAACAAACACCAGGGCGATCGCTGCCAGATGCATGGGGAGTGCTTGCTTCAAGGTGACGTTCATCATGAGTGATCCTTCAGGGCGTCTTGTCAGCGTTTTGGCCCTTGCCAAAGCCCCCTCCGCCAATGTCGTCTGATATTTCCCATTTGGTTTTTAGCCCACGACCTGCGTGGGCCTTTTTTGGTGATTTTCTGCCTGCTTCACAGGTTTGCAAGCCTTTTTCCTGTCGTAACATTAAGTTCAATAAGTGAACTTCTCTGGTAGGGGCTCCATCCTTCCAAACCAAAATCCAAAATCAAAATGGCGTGTCTGTTTCTGTCCGCGTCTGACAAAGCAATAAAGCTGCGTCGTAACAAAGGACAAACATGAAGAAGACAAGTAACACGAAGCAGAAAAGCCTGAATTCCCCGGGCAGCAACGCCTGCGCCACGCACCTGCGGGAGGAGGAAAATGAAGACGGAAACCGAAGAGAGGGCCTCATCTCCCCGCCCTCCACATGTGTGTGGAGGAGAGGGGGATCGCCGAAATCTGCATATGGGGTGAACACCCCATGGCGCCCTCAATGTTTTCTCGTTATCATGATTTCCCGAAGCGTATGAAAGTAGTTGAGCTTTTGGAACGAACCATTCTTTCTGATGAGGCAGGCGTTGCCCCGGATGAATTGAGAGGCTACCATGGGGTTTTAACGGGTAAACAGACCTAATCAACCATGTCAGATTGGAACAATTTTAGACCCGGAGTCCGCCGGCGCGTGTTGCTGGTTTTTCCGCGCTACGCCAAATCGTTCGGCACCTTCAACCATGCGTTCGCGCTGCTGGGTGTGCGCGCCTTTATGCCGCCGCAAGGCATCCTGCTGATCGCCGCTCTGCTGCCGCGTCAATGGGAGATCAAGTTCGTCGATGAGAACGTCCGGCCTGTCCGATCCAATGAGCTGGACTGGGCCGACGTTGTGTTCCTTTCCGGCATGCATGTGCAGAGGTCGCGCATCAATGAGTTGAACCGGCGCGCGCACCAGGCGGGCAAACTCACCGTGCTGGGAGGGCCTTCGGTCTCGGCCGCCCCGGAGTTTTACCCGGAGGTGGATGTGCTGCACTGCGGAGAAGCGGGAGACGCCACCCGGAACCTGTTCCAGCACTTGGATGAGACGGTGGACCGCCCGGCAAAACAACTTGTCTTTCGCACCGGCGAGCGCCTGGCGTTGAGTGAATTTCCCCCGCCCGCTTACGAACGGCTCGAGGTTGACCATTACCTGATGGGCAGCATCCAGTTCTCCAGCGGATGCCCGTTCACCTGCGAATTCTGCGATATTCCGGGGCTGTATGGACGCAAGCCGAGGGCGAAAACGCCCGCCCAGGTGGTTGGTGAATTGGACCAGCTTCGGGATGCCGGGATGTATTCGGTTTATTTTGTGGATGATAACTTTATCGCCAACCCGAACGCCGCGTTGGAACTGCTGCCGCATCTGGTCGAGTGGCAAAAGCGAAATGGCCGCCCGCTGTCTCTGGCCTGCGAGGCCTCCCTCAACATCTCGGACCACCCGCAAATCCTGGAACTCATGCGCCAAGCCGGCTTCATTACGGTTTTTTGCGGCACCGAAACGCCCGAACCGGCGGCGTTGCGGGCGATGAAAAAGACGCAGAACCTGCGCCGGCCGATTTTGGAAAGCGTTCAGACGCTCAACCGCTACGGGCTCGAAGTCGCCTCCGGCATAATATTGGGATTGGACACCGACACGCCCGATACGCCCGGGGCGATTCTGGACTTCGCGCACGAATCGCAGATCCCCTTGATGACCGTCAACCTGCTTTATGCATTGCCCAAGACACCGCTGTATGAGCGGCTCGAACGGGAGGGAAGACTGCTGAGCGATGCGGAGGGCGATTCCAACATCGTCTTCCGCGAACCGAAGGAAACGGTGCTGGCGGGCTGGCGGCGGGTCATCGCGCACCTTTACGAACCGGCGAATGTCTATGCCCGTTTTTTGACGCAAGCCCGCAACACCTATGTCAACCGGCCCGCACCGGAAAATCCCCTCCAAAAATTGACCTGGCGCAACGCCCGGCGCGGCGCGCGGATATTCACCCGCATTATCTGGCACGTCGGCCTGCGCAGCGACTACCGCCGTCATTTCTGGAAGATGTTCTGGTCCCTGATTTGGCGGGGACAAGTGGAGACGATATTCCAAATCGCGATTGTGTCTCATCACCTGATCACCTATACGCGCGAGGCGCTTCAGGGGAAGGGTCAAGCTTCAAATTACTCCCTGCAAACAGTGGAAGATTGAGGAACAGCAATTTGCTCGCGATCAGTCTTCCCGCTTCCAAGACGCGCCGCCCATACTGTCCCACAGAGGTTTCAGGTCTGGATCATCCATGGCCGCTGTTTTTATGTTGCTTGGCGAATATTGGCGGCGGGGGCATGATGGGGAGGACCGGTTGATAAGCTGTGAAACCTGCGTTACATGGATGACACACAAGACATGGGCGGCCTTGCCCCGGCCATCCTGGCGCGGTCCAAACGGCAGGCGATGGATTGGAGCCTGGTCCTGGCCAGCCAGGACATCGCCGCCATCATCAACCGCGGGGAGAAGGGCTGGGAATTGATTGTTGACGGGCCGGAATACGAGCGCGCCCAGGCTGTTCTCCTCCAGTATCAGATTGAAAACCGGGGCTGGTGGTGGCGGCGGGAAGTGCCGGGGACAGGCGTCGTTTTTCACTGGGGCAGCGTGCTGTGGGCGCTGTGGATGGCGGGCTTTTATTGGTGGAGCACGGTCCGGTTCCCGCAGATGAAGAGCGCCGGGATGGTGGACAGCCAGGCGGTTTTGCACGGGCAATGGTGGCGGTTGTTCACCGCGGTGACTTTGCACGAGAACATCCCCCACCTCGCCAGCAATGCCGCGACCGGCATTCTGTTGCTCGGGCTGGCCATGGCGAGTTACGGACCGGGCGTGGGCGTGCTTGCCGCGTTCCTGGCCGGGGCGGCCGGGAATTATGCGAGCGTGTTGCTGGATCCGGTGGCTCACGAAAGCCTGGGCGCTTCGGGGATGGTGACGGGCGCCCTGGGGTTGATCACGGTTCAATCCTTCGCGACATGGCGGAAATACGGGGGCGCGACTTCGTTCCTTGCGCGCGCCGTGGCGGGGGGTGTGCTGATTCTTGTGTTGATCGGCTTCACGCCGGGGACGGATCTGGCTGCGCATGTCGGCGGTTTCCTGGCCGGCGCGGTCATAGGCCTGACGCTGGCTTGGGCGCCTCCAGCCGCGCTGCAAAAGCCGTTGCCCAATCTGGCTGGCGGCATCGTGCTCGCGGCCCTGGTGCTGGCCACATGGCGGCTCGCCAGCCGCTAACTTGTGGTGACGGGCGCCGCGTTATGGCGGCAACACATGCGTCGCCGGTATAATCTGGCACACGGGAGGGGTCACACAATTTTGAATAGTGTAGCTTGTGTCAAAGGACTGCTGCGGGTCAACCGGACAGATCGGGAGCACGCCGCTGCCCCGCCCCAGATAGGGCTGGATATCGGTCCCTTCCGGGACGGCGGTCCCCAACTGGCCCTGCTCCAACGCCCACTGCTGTTTTGCCGCGTCAATCATTCGCAGGTTGTCGATGCACATATTGGTTTGAGACGTTACGCGGGCGCGCACGAAGTTGGGAATGGCGATGGCCGCCAAAAGCCCAATTATTGCCACCACAATCATTATCTCTACCAATGTAAACCCCTTCCTGCCCCATTTCATGGTTTGCATAGTACTGCCTTTCCGTCCCGGCGGCTGTGAACCATGCAAAAGGCGCTTTTATAATAGGACAATAGTTGTTCACAAATTGCCTTCTGCAAAGCCGTAAAGACTCGATTGATAGCAGGGACCACGCCACGATTATATGCGCGGCGGTTTATGAACACAATAAGCATGTTTTTCCCGGGTTTACCGGGGCCGGCATCTGTGTAAGTTATTTATGTTTAATGTTTTATGCATTTCCTGTTTTCCCCGGCTTGGCTGGCATGAACCAAAGGGCAATGCAAACCAGCGCCGCCCATGCGGCCAGAAGTGCCCCAATCCGGAACATTTTGTCCTTGTACACTAAGATCACTTCATGCTGCCCCGCTGGCACTTCCACAGCCTGGAACGCATAATTGGCGCGCCACAATGGCACAGGCTTTCCATCCACCTTTGCCTTCCAATCATGGTAGTAAGATTGGGAAATGAAGACCATGGCCGGGCCGGGCGCCTCAACCTGGATGGTGACTTTGCTGGCGCCGAATTGCCTGCCGAGGATTCGCGCCGACGGTTGCGGCTTCGCCGCCACCCGCGATCTGGCTTCCGGCGGCAGATAGACAACCTTGTGGAAATCCACGTTGGGCTTCCCGATGGCGCTGAACGCGGTTTGATCGTCGGCGAAGACTGGTTCCTGTCCGACGGTCACAACCGGCAGGTAGGTTGTGCGCGGCATCCAATCGAAAATCCTGCCCGGAGCGATGGTTTGCGAAACGCCCAGAAAATCTTCCAGCCTGTCCAGATCCACGCCGCTGTGCCAGTCCAGCAGCCAGAGGACTTTGTCGGTGTCCCGCGGATAGAGGGAGAAAAAGCCGTCCACTTTGGGGAAATTATCCAGCAGATTGCAATCGCTCAAAAACACGGCCCTGTCCAACAGGTAGGTGGTTTTCACATCGTCGGCGGGTTGGTAATAAACGCGGCGCGCCGCAAAAGGGGAAATCATCAGCCGGGATTCCCCCAGTTTTGGCTCCGGTTTGAGCTTGTCAAACATCTGTCCAAAACCCGGATCGTAAACCGAAGCGTCCACGGTTGGGTTCTGCCAGGGCATGGCAGTGAGCAGATCAAGCCAGCAGATCGCTGCCAGCAGCAGAACGCTCCAACGGCGTTGGGCCGGCCGCGTGGCAAAAGAATAAAGCGCCCATAAAAACGCCGCCAAAAATCCCAGGCGCAGCAGCGCGTTGCCCAGCGTGGCCGGCCATGAACTGCCCGGCACGGGATGCTCCCGGACGATCCACAGAATTATCCCAACCAGAACGACGATCCCGCCGCCGCACCACACTTCCGCCCGCCAAGCGCGCGTCCCGTCGCCCGGCTGATTCTCATAATGGCCCACCGCGAACGCCGCCAGCAAGGGCAGGAGCACCGATGGAATAATCACAAACTTGATTGGAAAACGAAAAAGTCCCAGGAACGGAAGCAGTCGTTGCAACCAGGGATAAACGTGCGCATGGTCTCCCAGCGCCAGGATCAGACTGGCCGCAACAAACCCACCGATCACCCAAACCCGCCAAACTCTCCGCCGCCACAAAGCCGCCGCCGCCAAAAACACAATTCCGATCCCCGCGTAATACGACTGGGTCCAGTACTGGGTCGCTTGCACCGCCATGCCCTGCCATTCTGTGGTCTGGAACATTGGCACGAGAAAATTCGCCCAGCCCCATGCCGGCATGGACCACTTCGATGTGCCGTAATGGGTGTTCCGGTTGCAATCCAGCGCAAAATCGGCGGTGGGCAGCAATTGCGCCGACGCCAGGCAAACGGCCAGAAGGCCCATCATAAGAAAGCGCCGCGCCCAAACCCGGGTGGGCACTTCTCCTGTGGCGCATTCTATCAAGCCCATCACCAGCAAAATCGACCATGTGAAAACAATCGATTCCGGCCCGCCGGCCAGGACCTGCAGGGCCGCCGCCAGCGCAGCCGGGACCAGTTTTCGTCCGCCCGCCTTCCAGCCCGTCTCTGTCAACAAGATGACCCAGGGCATCCAGGCGAAGGTGGCAATGTGGCTTGGCCACATCAGCAAATTGAGCGTGAGGCCGTTGAACGCGAAGGCCGCCCCGGCCAGCGCCGCGCCCGCCCGCGAACCCGTCCAGCGCGCCGCCAGGAAATACGCCCCCATGCCGCCCAGGAAAAGATGCAGCAGGCAGAAAAACGGCAGCGACCACGTCAGCGGTAGCAGCAGGTAAATGAGCGAAGGCGGATAGAGCGAGAGCGTGTTAAACTGGGCTAAAAAGGGGAGGCCGCAGCAATTCAGCGGATTCCACCACGGCAATTCCCCCTGGCAAAAGCACTGCCGTTGGAATGAAGCAACCGGATAACTGAAGATGCCAAAATCCCGCACCGCAAAAGTGTCCAGTCCGAGCAGCACATTCCAAAAAGGGATGAAAACAAACAAGGCCAGCAGCAGGGCAAAGCGGCGCGGGGCGCACCAATCGCCGCCGCCCCCCGCTGCGCGAGGCGCGCCCGCCGATTTCATGGCCGTAGGTTCATTCACTGCGACGGCATCCTACTTCGACTCCTGATCTTAATCATTCCCAATCAACAATTAAAAGTGTCACCGCCTGGCGCGGAAGGTTGAACCTGAAATTCGCCCTGCCGTTTTCCACGCGGATTCTTTCCGGCTGACCGGCCATGCCAAGCAGTCCGGCCCTTTCCAGTTCAGCAAATTGTTTATCCGAGAGCCGTGGCGGGGAACCAATGCGCAGCCATGCTTGGTAGGAGTTGCTGTGTTCGGCATCAATCCGATAGCGGGTCATCGTCGCGTCGTCGTTTTTGAAAGGCAGGTTGTCCAGAGCCAGGTCCACCTGCGCGTCCGGGCCGGGCACATCGTCGTCGTGATAATGCCAGACCAGCACGGCCAGCCGGTTTTTGTCGAGGCTGGCGAGCGCGGACACATCGGGACGTCCGCGCACACCGAATTTGAGAATGGTTTGCACACCCAGTCCCGCGCTGCTCCGGACGGCCACGCGCTCGCCGCTCATTTTGGCGAACATTCGAAAAGCATTCAGAACCGGCAAATCAATGCCGGCGCTGGCAAGCTGGCGAAAGCCGGCGAAGGGCGGCTGGTCTTCAAATTCAAACGCCCAAGTCAGCACGCCTTCGAGATTCACGCCGTGCTGTTCCGCGAGTTCATATTCGCGCGGAAAACTCGCCGCCGTGTAACTGGAATACATCGTGCCGTTGCGATAGGCGTCGCGCGGTTCGCGGCAGGCGGCGCAACCTTCGGGATCGGATTCGCCGATGACGACGGGCAGTTTTCTGAATTGAGGAAATGACGCAATCACGGCAAAGGCATCGTCGATATTCTTGAATTGAGTGGCCATGCCCATGCGGACGTGGCCGTTGGTGAACACAGGGGAGCCTTTGGCGTGGAAGGACACAAAGTCCAGCGGCGAACCGATTTTGCCGCTGACGCAATTTGTGCCGCGGGCGCAATGGAGCAGAAATTCCCGCAAAAATGCCCCGCCGGGTCCGCCCGCTGTTTCCGGCCCGCCCACGCGCGCACTGGCGAGAGCGCGCCGGACGCCGTCCACCGCGTAATCGTAAAGCTTGAAATAATCCGCGCGGGTGCCGTGCCAGTAATTGATGTTCGGCTCGTTCCAAACTTCCCAATACCATTTTTCCACTTCCTCCCGGCCGTATCTTTCCACGCAATGCCTGGCCCATTGATACGAAAGCTCGCCCCACTTGACGTAATCTTTGGGCGGATACGATTGCCCGGCGTCGGCGGGCGCGCGTTGGTTCACCGGGGGGTTGTGCGGGTAATTTTGCGGATGCGTTGAGAGCGCCTCCGGCATGAAGCCGATTTGGACATAAGGTTTGATGCCGCGTTGGAGATAGGCATCGAAAATCTGATCGTTGATTGTCCAGTCGTAAACGGGCTGGCCATCCGCATTTTCCTTGTAGGCGCTGGTCGAACCCCATTTCAACGCATACGAACCATCGCCGCTGGTGAGCAGATGATGGGCGCGGAAATAAACCTGCGCCTGCCCGAGGTTGCCGAGTTCAGACAACAATTTCTTGCCATTTTTCATGCAGGCGTAGTTCGGTTCGTCTGCGCCGAAGAAACGCCAGATTGGCGTCATTTCTCCAACCGGTTTAGCGGCGTCCACCATGATGGTGACGGGAAATAAAACATCGTTTGCCGGGCCGGCAAAGGCAAGCGGCAACGACAAAAACGCAGCTAAAAAGCCGGCGAGTCGGAGATGGCGCATGATGCTTTCGCAGGGCAATCGTAGCGAAAGGCCAGCCAGGATATAAAGGGGAAAAATCCTGCCTTGCCCTGATTTTCTGAATTATGGAAAGCTTTCCATAACTCGGATGATGTAAAGGCGTTGTTTATGTAAAGCTGTCAGGTGGCGAGATGGCGTTTTCGAGGGAGATTGGGGTGTGGAGACGGGAGTGAGCTTGGCATAATCAAAGAGCTTCGAGAAAGGCGAGAACTCGGGACGGAGGCTCTGGCTGCCGACGCCTCGGGGCTGAGGTTTCCACGAGACGCCGAAGGCAATCAGCCTTCATTTTGAGGTCAGCTTCAATGTAGCCATGAGTGGTGGTTGGCTGTTCATGTCCGAGAAATAGTGCGATGACTTCGAGAGATACGCCTGACTGGAGAAGCGCCATGGCAGTCGAATGGCGGATCGAATGGAGGCTGATCTTGCGGTCTTTCAATGTGGGGCATTTTTGGGCTGCCTGGCGCACGGCCAAAGCGAGACGGAAGGAGGCTCCTTGACGGGTCAGAGGGGTGCCGCGTTGATTGGTGAATAGGAATTGGTCTGGGCGAAGGCCATTGGTCTGGCACCATTGTCTGATGCGGCGAGCGGTTTGGGGCCACAAGGGAGCGCCACGCTCTTTGCGTCCCTTTCCATGCAGCCGGACAGAGCGGTTTTGGACATCGACGGGCCGCAGCTGGAGCGCCTCTGAAATCCTGGCTCCGGTGTTGTACAGCAGCGTGAACAAGAGATGATCTCGCCGGCCTGACCAAGTTGAGTCATCGATGGCTGCCAAGATAGCGTCGATTTCCTCGCGCGTCAGGAAACCAAGGAGCGGTTTTGGACATCTCTTGTCCGGGATTGCCAAAATGCGTTGGCTGGCGACCAAAAAGTCGGGGGCGGTCTGATTGAGGGCGAACCGCACGAAGGAGCGAATGGCTGCCAGGCGGTAATTGCGGGTGCGGGCCTTATTTTTGCGGACCTGTTCGAGGTGGTCGAGGAAGGCGAGGATGGTTTCTGGCGAGAATGTTTCGATCGTGAGCAGATCGATCGGTTTCCGCAGCCGGGTTGACAAGAACGGCAGCAATAGGTGGAAGGTATCGCGGTAAGCACAAATGGTGTGAGGGCTGAAATTGCGCTGCCGGGGCAGGTAATCGGCGAAAAACCGCTGCAGGAGGTCTGGAAAGGGGTCACTCATCGTGACGGCTCGATACGTGGTGAAATCGTCGGAACTGTTCCGCGGCGGATCGCAGCGCCTCGGGATCGCTGGAGACATACCACCATGTTGAAATGAAATGCCGGTGCCCAAGATAGCGCGAAAGAAGCAATAACCGGTGAGCGACCGGGGCCTTCTGGCGGGTCCATTTTGCAATGAGCCTCGTTGCGAAAGTGTGGCGCAGGTCCATCAGACGCGGACGGGCGCCGCTTGATTCGATTGGTCGAGCCAACTGCCGGAAGATATACTCCAGCTGATGCAATTGAACCGGCCGGCCATGGCATCCGACAAAGAGCCTCTCCCCAAAAGGAAAAGTCTGCTGACGCGCTTGCCGATAGCGTTGCAGTGCATGGACGACAGTCGGGTGCAGTGGTAATAGGCGCTCCGGGCTGGTCTTGAGAGGCAAAATGCGCAACCAGCCAGCGCTCGGATCGAAATCGACAAGACGCAATCGTACGGCCTCGCTTGGGCGCAAGCCCACGGCCGCGATCAGTCCGATCATCGTTTCATAGGTGTGGGCGTGAAGCGGCGAGCGTTGCAAAGGCAAGGCCCGGGCATGTCGCAGAATCAAGGCAACCTCCTCCGCAGTATAGATGTGCGGGATCCGGCGAAGATACGCGGGGCCGAGAAGGCCAGATGTCGGCACCTCGAAGCGGGGATCTATCGTGGCGCAATACCGGGCAAAACTGCGGACGGCGGTGAGACGTGAGGTAAGATAACCCCGGCACGACGTCTTCGGTTGAGTGGCCCATTGCAGAGCGAGCGCTGTTTTCAACGGCTGTCCCGGAGCGATTTTGTCGGCAAAACGCGCAAAGCCGAACAGGTGCTGGCCTTGAATGGACAAGGCGAAACCCAACTTGCGCCGATGAGTCAGGTACTGTCGGACGAGTTGGAGCATGGAAGGCATGGTTAAATGGGCCACGGCTGAGCCAATGCCCGCAGGCCTTGGAGGTCAACCTGGGCATAAGAGTTTGTCGTGGACAGGGACCGATGGCCGAGCAGGTCCGCGATGTGTTTCAAGTCAGCGCCTCGGGCGTACAACCTCGTCGCGAAGGTGCGGCGAAGACGATGGGTTCCAGACCAACTGGGGGGAAAAGCACAACGGCGATAAGCGGCTCGCATCGCGCTTCGCACCGCACTGGTGGAAACTGGCTGTCCAGTTCGGAAACGATGGCCAACAAACAGGCGGTCGCAATCAGTCGGAGGCCGCATCGAAACATAGGTCCGCAATGCCTTCGCAAGATGAGACGGAAGAGGCAGTTGCCGCCCCCGGTCTGTCTTGGTGGCTGGTACAGACAGAATCCGGTTTTCCCAGTCGATATCGGAAAGCCGCAACCGGACGACTTCGATGGAACGTAGGCCAAGGTCAACCATGCATAGTGCCATCGTATAGTCGCGGCATCCACCGCCGGTTCTTCGCTTAAACGAAGCCAATAATGCACGTCGCTGCCGGCCATTGAGAACCTCCGGCAGAACGGATTGCCCGAAGGTAGCGACATGGGGAACGGATTGAACGAGATGCAGGGGGCAAGCACCCCGCATCTGCACGAAGCTCAAAAAGCGCCGAAGGACTGAAAGTCCACGGTTAGCTGATCTCGGTTTAAGCTGGCGAGCACATCGCTCCGCATAGGACCAAAGGTCTTCCACGCTTACTAGCGACCAGTGAACCCGACCATTCTTGAATCGCCATGAGAGGAAATCTAGCGCAAAATACCTCGCTGATCGACACGATTCGTACCCGAGTCCACGATGCGTCGTGAGAAAGTGAACAAACTCCTCCACCCACGGACGAGCCCGTTTAAGAGATGAGGCCGAACCGCCACGGAGAGTCGCTTTTCCACATAGGCTTTGCATAAAGCCCCATTCTTCCTCCTACCACGGTTCGCCTCCAGAAATCAAGACATTTGGTAGTGTCCTAATTTGAATGTGGGCCTGCGCGAAAAAACGGACACAGGTAAAGAGAGACATTGAAAGCCAAAGCAACTATGAATGCACCTGTGATCCAATCCAAGAACAACCGGAAGAAGTTTGACAAGACCTTTAAACAACACGC
>JBKQUS010000005.1:0-18404 GCA_052325505.1 Limisphaerales bacterium | reverse complement strand
TCCGGCGACCGGACTCAGAGTAGCAAAATCCAGCCCGCCAGCGGAGTTATTCACGGGCTCATGGTCCGGGCTGGCAACAAGGCCCGGCCTGACCCCATGAATAACTCCGGAGATCCTATACGCGGTTAACAACTCAGACCTTTTCTGCGATCAAAAAACTTCCCAAGCCTTTGATGCGCAGTTCCTTAAGCTCATTTGCATCAAATGTATAATATCTTTTTAAATAATTGAAAAAATCTGTTGACGGGCTGGTATATTACCTATAGTATTCGTGTAGTGAATGGCCAATTTTGGCCATGTGGATGAAAAAACT
This sequence comes from Limisphaerales bacterium, assembly GCA_052325505.1. GTDB lineage: Bacteria > Verrucomicrobiota > Verrucomicrobiia > Limisphaerales > Palsa-1400 > DASRLE01. Next base: position 18,091 of record JBKQUS010000005.1, on the reverse strand, counting down.
GAATTATGAAGGCAGAATGCAGAAGTGAGGAACGGCGAACGCTCCGTGGCCAATCCTGTTTCCACGAGAACCCTCAGAGTTCGCGTATTCCGAGTATTCCGTGGTTCAAATGTCTGAAAGATGTATTGGCCGCGTTGGCCCCGCCTTCGTTTCGTGGTTTTTCAGAACTTCAGCCTTCAGCATTCCTGCATGGGGGCGTAGGCAAACCATAACTAGCTTAGTTAAAACCGAATCAAACCAGTGCTCTGGCGGCTAAATTGCATGCAAGGATCTATACAGGAACGCCTTACAAAACAACCAACGGTTGGGCCGGTCATACTACTCAAAGTGAATCAAAGTGATTTTATTTCCATGACTCTCAACACCCATGGTCTTTTGCCCCTCCTCGTTTCGACCCGTTTCGAGTCATTTCGACCTGTTTCGACTAAAAAATAAATCTTAAATGATCAAAAAACTTGCCGCGGACTCAATGGAACTCAATCATTAGCCTGTATGTGCTCTCTCCATCCTTCCAGAAAGCCCCTTGCAATGCTCCGATCAACCCTGCGGCTCACGGTCGCATGGGGGATGCTGGCGCTGGCCGGCTTCACGGCGGCGCAGGAGCAGTCTGGATCGGTGCTGCCGCCGGGCGTCAAGGCTGTTTGGGATGAGGGGAAGGCTTTCCGCGAGTCCACGCCAACCCGCGAACGCTTGTGCATCAACGGGTTATGGCGCTGGCAGCCGGCGGCGGAGAACGCCTTCCAGGTTCCCACCGATGGCTGGGGTTATTTCAAGGTGCCGGCCTGCTGGCCTGGAATTCAGGATTACATGCAAAGCGATTATCAGACGCTTTACCCCGGCCCGAGTTGGGCCAAAACGAATTTCAGCGAAATCCAGAGCGCCTGGTATGAACGCACGATCAGCATCCCGCAGGATTGGGCCGGGCGGCGCGTCGTGCTTGACCTCGAGTACCTGAATTCCTACGCGGTGGTTTATGTCGATGGCCGGAAGGTGGGCGAGATCCGCTTCCCGGGCGGCCAAGTGAATCTCTCAGGGGTGCTGCGGGCGGGCGCGACGCACAGGCTGAGCTTGCTGGTGGTGGCGATGCCGCTCAAATCGCTCATGGAGTCGTACAGCGACACGAACACCGCCAAGAAGAAAAAGGGGAAGGTGGAACGCCGCGGCTTGTGCGGGGACGTCTGGTTGATCGCCGAACCGGGTGGGGCGCGAATCTCGGATGTCAAAATCGACACTTCATTCCGCCAGAGCCAGATCACGTTTCAGGCGGGGTTGGAGGGGCTGGCGGCCGATGGGCGCTACCAACTCCAGGCCCGGATCAGCGACCAGGGCCGGCAGGTGGCGGAGTTCACCGGCCCAACGTTCCCGGCTCAAGATGCGAAGGACGGCAGGGCGGCGCTCACTGCGTCGTGGAAAGCGCCGAAGTTGTGGGACATCAACACGCCGCAGAACCAATACACTGCCGAGGTGTCATTGCTCGATGCGAGAGGCAATGTGGCGGACACCGCGATGCCGGTTCGGTTCGGATTCCGCGAATTCTGGATTCAAGGCCGTGACTTTTATCTGAATGGCACGCGATTGTACCTGTCGCTGGAGCCGCTGGGCAATGCCGCCGTGGGCGCGGCGCTGGCGACTTACGGAGCGGCCCGCGAGACTTTCCTGCGCCTCCAGAGTTTCGGGGTCAACTTTGTCTATGGAGGGAACTATGGCTGCGAGCCTGGCTCGCACTTGAGCTTCGCGGAGATACTGCGCGCGGCGGACGACACGGGGATGTTGGTGGCGCTGTCGCAGCCGCATTTTAGTGTGTACGATTGGAAGACGCCGGACGCGGACTGGACCAACGGCTACGCGCGCCATGCGGCCTTCTACGTGCGGGTGGCGGGCAGCCATCCGTCGGTGGTGGCCTACTCCATGAGCCACAATGCCACCGGTTACAACGAGGACACTAACCCGCGGATGATCGACGGGTTGAACGATCCCCGTGGGAGCGGGTGGTCGGGCAACAATGCCAGGCTGGCCTTGCGCTGTGAAGCAATCGTCAAGCGACTGGATCCGGCGCGAATCGTGTATCATCACTCCTCGGGCAACCTGGGCGAGATGTACACGTTGAACTTCTACCCAAACTTCGTGCCCAGCCAGGAACTGGATGATTGGTTCGAGCATTGGTCAGCCGCCGGGGTCAAACCGCTGATGCTGGTCGAGTACGGCGCGCCGTTTAGCTGGGACTGGACGATGTATCGCGGCTGGTACAATGGCCAGCGCGAATTTGGCAATGCCGCCGCCCCGTGGGAGTATTGTGTCGCCGAATGGAACGCCCAGTTTCTCGGCGACAAGGCCTACCAAATCAGCGACCGCGAGAAGAGCAACTTGCGCTGGGAAGCGCAACAGTTCCGCACAAAGCATGCGTGGTATCGCTGGGATTATCCCTATCCGGTGGGCGACGCGCGATTGGACGAGTTGGAGACAGTGCAGGCCGCCTACACGACCGACAACCTGCGGGCGTTCCGCGCCTGGGGTGTGTCGGGCATATCGCAATGGGAGTTCAACCGCTTTTGGAGACTGCGCGACGATTTCAAACCCACGCGCCAGGATCTGCCCGTCGATTGGGACAATCTGCAGCAGCCCGGCTACAGCCCGGACTACATGGACCGCACCTACGCCCGCTTTGACGTGGCGTACGACCGGTCCAACTGGGTCGCGTCGGCCACGGCCAATTCGCTGTTCCGAAATAACATGCCGCTGATGGGCTGGATTGCTGGCAAGCCGGAGCACTTTACGGCCAAGGACCACATCTTTTACCCGGGCGAGACCGTTGAGAAACAGCTCATCGTCATCAACAACTCGCGCGCGACGGTGACTTGCGAGGCTTCATGGTCGGCCGACTTTGGCCAGTCGGTTGGCGGCGACAAGCGGGTCGTCGTGCCGACAGGCGACCAAACGAGCGTCCCGATCCACCTCAAGCTGCCCGCCGACTTGGCCCCGGGCAACCATCAGATCAACGCGACCTTCAAATTCAGCACAGGGGAAAAACAGGACGACTCCTTCGCGTTGCAGGTCATCCCGCATCCGGCGGCTCCGCGACCGGTTTCAAAAATCGCGCTTTTCGATCCGCCCGGCCAGACGGCCAAGTTGCTGGCCGGCTTGGGCGTGACCTGCCAGGCCGTGGACGCGGCGGCGGACCTTTCGGGCTTTGATGTTCTGCTGATCGGCAAAGGGGCGCTGACGGTGGACGGCCCGGTGCCCGTTCTCAAGCGGGTGCGCGACGGGCTGAAGGTGGTGGTGTTCGAGCAAACGGCCGAGGCGCTGGAGAAGCGACTGGGCTTCAGGGTCGAGGCCTACGGTCTGCGGCAGGCTTGGCCGCGCATCCCGGACAGCCCGCTTCTGGCCGGCCTCAACAGCGAAAACCTGCGCGACTGGCGCGGCTGCTCGACTTTGCTGCCGCCCACCCTGGATTACACATTGAGTCCGCGCTACGACGGAGCGCCCACGGTGCGCTGGTGCGGATTAGAGGTCCCCCGGTTGTGGCGTTGCGGCAACTGGGGCAATGTGGCGTCGGTGTTGATTGAGAAGCCGCCCCGGGGCGATTTCCTGCCGATTATTGACGGCGGCTACGCCCTCCAATACAGCCCGCTGCTTGAATACCGCGAAGGCCGCGGGATGGTTCTTTTTTGCCAGATGGACGTGACCGCGCGGACCGAATCCGACCCGGCGGCCCGGACGTTGGCGGGGAATGTTCTCCGTTACGTCGATGCCTGGCATCCAGCCCCCCGGCGGGCCGTGGTGTATGCGGGCGAATCCATTGGCATGGCTTGGCTCGTCATGAGTGGAGTTGAAGCCGCGCCTTACAAAGGCGAGGCGCCGGCGGCGGATGAAGTGCTGGTGGTCGGGCCGGGCGGAGGGCGCGAGATTGCGGCCCAGGGCGCGTCCATCAGCGCGTGGGTGAAGGCGGGAGGCCGCGTCCTGGCGCTCGGATTGGACCAGTCGGAGGCCAAATCGTTCCTGCCGGAGAAAGTGACGATTCAGTTCGGAGAGCATATCGCAGCATGGTTCCCTCCTTTCAACGCCGATTCGCTACTGGCGGGAGTGTCGCCGGCGGACATCCACAACCGCGACCCGCGCGCGCTGCCGCTCGTGAAAGGGGGCGCGACGGTTTATGGCGACGGCGTGCTGGCTGCGACGGGAAATGTCGTCTTTTGCCAGATTCCGCCGTTCGAGGTGAACAAAGCGATGGGAACGTGGCGCGTGAATCACGGCCAGGATCAATTCAACCTGCGCCGCACCTTTGGGCGCACTTCCTTCGCGGTGAGCCGGTTGTTGGCGAACTTTGGCGTGTCCGGCGCAACGCCGCTGTTGGAGAGGTTCGGTGATCCCGCGGGCGGGATTGATCGCTGTCTCGAGGGCCTTTACATCACCCGGCCCACCGAGTGGGACGATCCTTATCGGTTCTTTGGGTGGTGAGATTGTTGGGGGGTCCGCAGTTCAGTCCCGGGGATTGTAAGAACCGCCGTAGCCGGGTTTGTAAAGGCGCAGGCCCAACACGTCGCGCATGATTTCGAAATGTTGGTCCCTGGCATAGACGCGACACTCCCAGCGCAGGGCAAGGCTGCCGATCAGGATGTCGTTCCAAGGGATGATTTGGCCCTTGTCGCGCAGGCGCCAGGCGCATTCTCCGGCAAATTCCCAGGCGCTGGCATCGATTGCTTTGCAGGGGATGCAATCCATGGAGGCCGATAAACGTTTGCGGTCCCCGGCACGCGCGCCGCCAAGGAATTCAAGCCTGACCGGACTGCAGTACATGGCCTCGGCGGCTTCCAGCAAACCTTCCAATCCGACCTTGCAAGCCAGGTCGCCTTCGCGCCGCGCCGCTTCGATCCAAATCGAGGAATCAACCAGAACCATAAGTTGCTGTTCCGCCAAATACGACAAACCCCTCTCCTGGTCTCCCCCGCAGAGCGGTGAGAGCGCAGCCGCAAGCTAGGAGAGGGGTTTGTACAAATTCTTTATCAGACTATCCTTGCGACTTTTCGATTTCGTCGTTGGTGGCGGGATAATCGAAGCCCCCTTCGCGCAATAACTTGCCGAATCTTCTGGCCTTTTCCCGCTTGATGAATTCGCGCACGGCCAAAGCCACAGCCGGGCTTTTTTTCTTCTCGCCCGTGATCTTGCTCAACTCGTTGAGCGTCGCGGAATCAACATCAACCGTGATCCTCATTTGAGGAAATTTACATCTTTTATTTAAATCTGCAACATCTTTTTGCATCTTTTTTGGACTAGTCGGACTGGTCCGATGGATCGGACAGATCGGACGGATGGGAGGCGGAAACGAAATCATCGAAAGATTTAGTTTTTTGCTCGCGCTGCCGGGGCGGATCAAATAATTTAGAACCACGCGAGGGGAGAGGGCTTTAACATTAGCATTGGTAATATTGAAAATACATATATGAACACACCGAGAGTAAAAGAAATCCTTAGTTGGTACGGCAGTGATAATCCCGGCACACTGGCCAATCTGGCCCGGTTGCTCAACCATGGCAAACTGGCCGGAACTGGAAAGCTGGTCATCCTGCCGGTGGACCAGGGCTTCGAGCACGGTCCGGCGCGGAGTTTCGCCGTCAACCCGCCCGGCTATGATCCGCGCTATCATTTTCAACTGGCGCTCGAGGCCGGTTGCAGCGCTTACGCCGCGCCGCTCGGGTTCATCGAGGCCGGCGCGCGCGAGTTTGCGGGCGAATTGCCCTTGATCCTTAAGATCAACAATCACGATGTTCTGCTCGACGAAAAGGATCCCCTTTCCGCCCTGACCAGCGGGGTGCATGATGCCTTGCGGCTGGGCTGCGCCGCCATCGGCTTTACCATTTACCCCGGCTCATCCGCACGCGTCGTGATGTATGAACAGCTCCGCGCCGCCGCTGCGCTGGCCAAGGAAAACGGATTGGCCGTCGTGGTCTGGTCGTATCCGCGCGGTTCGTCCTTGAGCAAGGAAGGCGAGACCGCGATGGACGTCAGCGGGTATGCCGCGCAGATCGCGGCCCAATTGGGCGCGCACATCATCAAGGTCAAATTGCCGAGCGCTCATTTGGAACAGGAGGCGGCGCGCAAGGTCTATGAGAAGGAGAAGGTCCCGATTGCGACGCTGACCGAACGCGTGCGCAACGTCGTGCAATGCGCCTTCAATGGCCGCCGCATCCTTATTTTCTCCGGCGGCGCCACCACCAGCGATGACGCAGTGTTTAAGGAAGTGACCGCCATTCGCGACGGCGGCGGGTTCGGCTCGATCATTGGCCGTAATTCATTCCAGAGGAAGAAAGAGCAGGCGCTGCAGTTCCTGGATAAAATCATTACAATTTACAAGCAGTAGTCGCCGCCGGGCGCAAAAAGGGTCTCGGGGTTAAACGGGAATAGCTTGCAAGTCATTGCAGGTGAAAGGTTTGTGTCCGCCGGCGTTGGACCGATCTTCAGGGAAAATTGGCTGAAGAAACATCCCGGAGGCCGCTTAAGTTCCGTCGTTGTGTGCCGATGTAAAACATACGACGATGAAATTTGACACCATGGCCTTTCCGCAGGAGTTCTTGTGGGCGGCTTTGCTGGTCTCATTGCTGAGCGTATGGCTGCTGACGGGGCTTTTCCACCATCTCAACCGGCACACTCGGCGGGAGTATTTCAGCATCTGGACATGCGCGTGGCTGTTTTACGCGGTGTGGATGACGTTGAGCCTGGGCATGGGCGACGCGGAGCCGGGGAATTTGCTTTTCACCGTCAATCAGTTTTGCGTATCCATCTCAGCCGCCCTGCTGTTATGGGGCAGCATGCGTTTTCTCGGCATTCAGGCCCCGCAAAGGGTATCCCCGATGTTGGGGGCGTTCCTGGCGGTGTGGATTCTGGCCAGTCCGCAGTTGGTGAGCGATTCGTTGGAAATTCATTTGCCTGTGTTTATTCTCCTGGGTTTGAGCAGCCCTTTTGTTGCAATTTGTTTCCTGCGATTACGGAAACAGAAGGAATTTGTCGGCATGGGGATGTTATCGCTGGGCTTTTTGCTTTGGGTCATCTACCTCGGCAGTTATCCATTTCCCAGCGATTATGGAAATCTTTACAGCGTCGGTTTCTTTGTGGCGGCGGGGCTGCAACTCTTCATTGCCACCAGTATGATCGTCCTTCTCTTCCAGAAGGTCCACAGCGACGCGCAGCAAGTACGCGCGGAGATCGAGGCCGTGCGGCTGGAGAAGGAAGCCCTCAAGACGAAGGTCCTTGCCACCAAGGAGGAATGCCAGACCCTTTACAATCGGATGCGCGCCAGCGAAGAGACCGAAAGAATTCTCTCTGAACAGCAGCACAAACAGAAAGCCTCCGCCGATCGGGAGCAACTCCAGGCCTTGGGCCAGATGGCCGGCAACGTGGCCCACGATATCAACAACGCCCTTTCCCCCATCACCGCCTATTCGGAATTGCTGCTGAGCACGCTGAAGGATCTTCCCGCTGTCCCGCGACAACGGCTGCAGCGCATCAGCCACGCAGCAGAGGAGGTGGCCCAGATTGTCGCACACATGCGCGAGTTTTATCGTCCCGACCCGGACACCAGTGCGGCGAACAACAACAACCTGTCCGCTGCAGCCGGCTCCGAGCCGAAGCTCGACCCCGACCTGCCCAATGACGGGGAGCCTTGCCGGCCCTTGCGCATCCTCTGCATAGACGACGAACCCGAAATCAGGGACGTCATGCATGATGTGCTAGAACTGGACCACCACCACGTCACCATCGCCAAAGGCGGCAAGGAGGGGCTTGATCTCTTCCGCGCCGCTCTCCGCGCTGGCAAGCCCTATGAAGCTGTCATCACGGATTTGACCATGCCGGACTTTGACGGCCGGCACCTGGCGCGCGCCATCAAGGCGGAATCGCCGCGCACGCCGATTATTATGTTGACTGGCTGGGGAGGCCTGTCGAAAGCCGACGGACAACCGGCTCCGGCCGTGGATGCCGTGATCGGCAAACCGCCGCGCATGCAGGAATTGAGCAATCTTCTCTTTCAAATCACAGCAAGGAGCGCCGCATGAGGAAAAATGCGGCGCGGAATTTATGGCCGCCGGCAAGGTATGCTCCGTTCCACGTGGTCCTCCCCGTTCCATGTGGCGTCCTTCCATCCCGCCCCCTGTCGGGATAATGAACGGACATCACCTCCGGCGGCCAGTGAATTTGCCAGCCCCGCCGCAGGCGGGCGCGGGCGTCTCAAATCTCAAATCAAGGCGCTTGCCGTGCGCCTTCGCTGAGATCGAGGTTGACAGAAAGGCCGGGCTGACGCTTTTTGTGAGCGCCATGAACAGTACCGGCCAAGTTGCTTGAAAAAGCCATCCCACATAACGAGGAGGAAGGCAGCGCCGTCGCGGGTTGTTTTTCTGTTTGACGTGGATGACACGCTGCTGGACAACGATCAGGTCCAGGTGGATTTGCAGAAGCACCTGGCGGCGGAGGTGGAAGCCCGCGGCGCGAAGCTGTACTGGGCGTTTTTCGAGGAACTGCGGCGGCGGCTGGGCTATGCCGATTATTTGGGCGCGTTGCAGCGGTTTCGCCGGGAATATCCGCATGATTTGCGGCTGCTGGCGGTTTCGCGCTTTTTGATCGATTATCCATTTGCCAACCGCCTCTATGCCAATTCCCTGGACGTCCTCAAACACGTTGGGACCTGGGGGCCGGCGGCGCTGTTGACCGATGGCGACGTCGTTTTCCAGCCGCGCAAGGTGGATCGCTCCGGCCTAGGCGAGGCGGTCGGAGGTCGGGTGATGGTTTATGTCCACAAGGAACATGAGCTGGCCGACGTGGCCCGCCGCCATCCGGCGCGGCATTATGTGATGGTCGATGACAAATTGCGGATACTGACCGCGATGAAAAAGATATGGCGCAATCGGGTGACAACGGTTTTTGTGCGGCAGGGCCACTACGCCCTGGACCCGGACGTGGTGAAGCGCTTTCCGCCGGCGGACATTACGATCGAGCGCATCGGCGATTTGCTCCGCTACAATTTGCGCGACTTCCTGCGGCCCGCGCCGTCCGCCACGGCATGAAGCCGACGGGAAAGATGACGGCCTGTTATGCCGTCGGGTGGAATTTTTTCCGCGCCTATTTCTCGATTTACCACCGGTATCGGGTTTTCAATGTGGAGCGGGTGCCGTTGCAAGGTCCGGTCATCCTGGCGTCCAATCACGCCAGTTACATTGATCCGCCCCTGGTGGGCACGGGCGTTCGACGGCAGATCAACTATCTGGCGCGCGATTCCATCTTTCGCGTGCCGATTCTGGCCTCCATACTGCGCTCTTGGGATGTCGTGCCGGTGGACCGGGACGGCGGCACCGGGCGGGGCCTGAAGGCGATATTGGATCGATTGGAGCGCGGAGGGGCAATTATTCTTTTCCCGGAAGGGACGCGCTCGCGGCATGGGGAATTGAACCCGGCGCGTTCCGGCATAGGCCTGGCGGTGATCAAATCCGCCGCGCCGGTCGTGCCGGTGAGGGCTTTTGGAACGTTTCAGGCCTTCGGCGCGCAACTGCTCGTGCCGCGGCCGCGACGGCTGGCTGTCAAGTATGGCCGGCCGCTGTTGTTCGAGGCCTTGCGGGCCGAGGCGCAAAATTGTTCCAAACCGCGCTTGAAAGAGATTTACCAGCAGGTGGCCGACGAAATCATGGCCGCCATTGCCGGACTCGAAGCAAAGGAAGATTGATGATGAAAGCTGTGATTCTTGCCGCAGGCAAAGGAACGCGCATGGGCGGGTTGACCGGCGAATTGCCGAAACCGATGTTGCGCGTGCAGGGCAAACCGATCCTGGAATTGATTTTGCAAGGGTTGATGGAAGCTGGGGTGCGGGATTTTTTTATTGTCACCGGCTTTCGCGCAGAGGTTATTGAAGTCCATTTCGGCGATGGGACAAAATGGGGCGCGCGCATCCGTTATGGCCGGCAGACGGTGCAGGACGGAACCGGCAAGGCGCCGGAAGTGGCGAAGCAATTCGCCGGCAACGGCGATTTTGTCCTGACTTACGGCGACATTCTGGTCCGGCCGAAAACTTACCAGGACATGCTTCGGCGCTATGCGGAGGGGACTTTCTCGGGGCTGGTCACCTGCACCGGCAGCGAGGATGTGACCAAAGGCGGACTCTTCTTTTTCGACAATGCCTTCTGCCTGCGCCGCCTGATTGAAAAGCCCGCCCCGGCGGAACTGGACCAACTTCGCCGCGAAGGCGAATTGCCGGCGGGCAGGCCCGCTTGGTACAACGCGGGCATCTACATTTTCAAGCCGTTATTGTTCGACTTTACAGCCCGGCTGCAAAAATCTCCGCGCGGCGAATATGAATTGACCGACGCCATCAGCGCAATGCTGGCGGCGGGCCATCGCCTGGCGGGATTGGAAATCCAAGGGCGCTGGGTGGACGTGCGCGATCCGCAAGTGCTGGCGGCGCTGCAAAAAGAAACAAATTCCGTGGAAGGCGAGGAGTGATGTGAGGTCAATCCTCGTAGCGCGACCAGTAATAAACCCCCGCAATGATGCCGATGGCGGCCACGCTCATCCAGAAGGCGGAACTGATCACCCAGGATATTACAATCAGAGCAATGCCGCCCACCAGGGGAGGAAGCGAACGCTGCTTCTTTCCGTAAACCCAGTAACCAAAGCCGATGCCGCTCCACAACACGGAAGCAAGCAAGTAGCTGGCGTCGAGTTTAAACGGGAGGACGTGTTCCAAATCCATGGCGGCATTTCCGCAGGGGATTAGTCAAAAGTCAATTCAACAAATCTCTGACCGCCCGGCCGGGTTTGACCCCGCACCGCTGCTCGTCGGGTATCCGCGCGCGAGGCCGCTATTTTGTAGCTGGCGCGTTGGTCGGTACCGCGTTGGTGGATGGCTGATTTGTCGCAGCCGATGTCGTGTTGGTGTCTGCGCTCTGATTGCACCCGCTGGTGAGATTTATGAGCAACAGCCCCAATGCCAGAGATAATATAATTCTTTTCATTGCGCAGCCTAGGCTTTCCCGCGACCGGCGTCTATGGGGTATAATCCCCATGCCGGCTTGAAATGCTCCCGGACCAAGGCCCGGGCGCGCTCGACCAACGCCCCGTCCCGCGCCAGATCGCCGAAGTGCAACGGCGGCGCGCCGCTTTGCTCTCGTCCCAGCAGTTCGCCGGGGCCGCGCAGCCTCAAATCCTCCTCGGCAATGCGAAATCCATCCGTCGTCTCTTCGAGGACCTTTAACCGCCGTGCCGCGTCCTCCGTCTTGACGCCGGCGATTAGAATGCAATAGGACTCCGCCGCACCCCGGCCGATCCTGCCCCGCAATTGGTGCAATTGCGCCAGGCCGAATTGTTCCGCGTTTTCGATCAGCATCAGGGTCGCGTTGGCCACGTCCACCCCAACTTCGACGATGGACGTTGCCAGAAGCAATTGCGTTTCGTTGGCGCGAAAGGCGGCCATGACACGGTCTTTCGTTTCGTCTTTCAGCCGCCCGTGCAGAAGGCCGATTCGCCAGGGCGCGAAAATCTTTTGCAAATTTTCAAACTCTTTGGTCACGGCTTTTATGCCGGCCGCCGAATCTTCCTCCTCCAGGCGGGAATAAACGATGTATCCCTGCCGGCCCATGGCCAATTGCTCGCGCATGAATTTCCAAACCTTCGGCAGGCTCGCACTCTCGCGCACGAAAGTCTTGATCCGGCCGCGGCCAGGCGGGCTTTGGTCGATCACCGACATGTCCAGATCACCGTAGAGCGTCAGCCCCAAAGTGCGCGGGATCGGTGTGGCCGTCATGACCAGCAGATGAGGATGGGCTCCTTTGCGCACCAATTCCTCGCGTTGGGCGACGCCAAATTTGTGCTGTTCATCAATGATGACCAAACCGAGTTTCTCCGGTGCAAACGTCTCCTGTAACAGTGCGTGCGTGCCGATGAACAGTGTCGGGGCGGGGAACAGGCCAACCTGGCCCGCTGCGCCGGACACCCGCGTGCCGCCGGTGCGTAATTCGACCCGCACGCCCAGCGGTTCCAGCCAACGCCGAAAGGTCCGGTCATGCTGTGCGGCCAGAATTTCCGTCGGCGCCATCAGGGCCGCGTTGGCCCCGCTTTCCAGGGCCATCAACGCCGTGCAGGCCGCGACCACCGTTTTGCCCGAGCCGACGTCGCCTTGCAGCAGTCGGCGCATCGGCAGCGGTCCGGCCATGTCCCGCCGGATTTCCCGCAGCACCCGGGTTTGGGCATCTGTCAAGTGGAATCCCAGCCCGGCCAGCAGCGGCCTGATCCAGTGATTGTCGCCTCCGCAAGGCATTGCCCTGGCGTTTCTCTCCAGGTTCTTGCGCCGCCGGTGCATGGCCTCCTGCAAGGCAACGAACTCATCCAGGGCCAGCCGCGCGCGCCCGGCTTCAATGTCACCCATCTCCTCCGGAAAATGAATCAGCCTCAGCGCGTCAGCCCGTGAGGGCGCAAGGGCCAGCTCTGGATGCGGCTCGGTGGCAGCGGGCGCAAAATCCTCCACCAACCGCCAGAGCAAAGATCGCAGCCAGCGCTGGGGCAATCCTTCCGTTAATGGATAAATCGGCGCGATCCGATTCAGATGAATCGACGTTTCCTCCAGCACCTCCGCTTCCGGATGGTCGATGGTGCGGGGGCGCAGGGAAACCGGTTTGCCAAACACGACAACCTCGTCGCCGGCCTTGAAATACTTCTCCATGAACGGCAGGTTCCACCATCGGCAATGCAGCCGTCCGCTGCCGTCATCCAGGATGAATTCAAACACCGAACGTCCGCCCCGCCAGCGTTTCAATCCGGCGGCGGCAATCCGTCCGCGGACCAGCGCTGGCTCCTGCAATTGCAGGTCAACGACGCGCTGAAAATGGCGGCGGTCCTCATAACGGCGCGGCCGGTGCAGGAGGGCGTCGCCCACCGTGAGCAACTCCAGCCGCAGCAACTGGGCCGCGCGTTCCGGGCCGACCCCGTGCAACTCACGGAGCGGCGTCAGCAGCGGGTTTGGCGATTTTGACACCCCCAACATATAGATGACGGAGAAGAAACCTTAAACCCCAAACTTGCACACACACGAAGCGCCGCCCAATTTTAGTCTTTAATCTGCGCGCCTTCCCCATACTCTGTCGGCATGGCAGAATCCTTGCCCGACCGCCTTTGGAAGGAATACAGTCTGGCTTTTGAAGACTTTGATGATATGACGCTGGCCCGCTGGCTGGCCCAAACTCTCAGTCAGTTACAGGGTCGGATATGGCGGTTTTCGCATCCGTTGATCGGCTCTTACCGGCTGGCGGCCGAAGTGGCGCATCGCCGGCAGATTTGGCTCAAGCGCCTGGCCAATTTCCCAGGCGGCTTTGCCCCGGCGCCGTGCTGCCGCGCCCCCACACTGCCCCTCTTCAGCCGCGATATTCTGCAAAGCGGCTTGATCTGCCAGCATTGTCAGGAAACGCTGGTGCCGTTTGAAGAACTGCCTGCTGACCTGCAACCGCCCCTGCAACGCTGGCTGGACGACTACGCCGTCGTTCATGCCGTGGCGCATTGGGACGATCAACAGCGCAAAAGCGTGGCCGATTACGACCAGGCTTGCGACGAGGCTGCGGCCAAGGCCGAAACACTGCTGGCCTTTGCCGCCAACCAGTTGATGCCGCGCTTTCTGGATCATTACGCCGCCATCCTCTGGGAAGATCAGGACGAGTGCCTGGAGGTGCTTCCGGAGGATATTGTCCTGTCATGAAACTTCCATGAAACGTCTTATCCGCGCCGCGCTTTACCTTTTCATTATTCTGGTCGTCCTGGCCGTGGCCGCGGTTCTGCTGCTCAACACCATTGTCAAACAGGTGGTCGAGAGCCGGATGCGCGCCGGTACGGGCATGGAAACGAGAATCGGATTGATCGACGTCGGCCTTCTTTCGCCCACGATCACCATTGAGAACTTCAAGCTCTACAACACGCCGGATTTTGGCGGGTCGGTTTTCATCGACATGCCCGAATTACACCTGGAATACGATCCCCGCGCGATCCGCTCCGGCAAACTTCACTTCAAGCTGGTGCGGTTGGACCTGGAGGAGGTGGCCGTGGTGCAGGACAAAAAGGGCCGGTCGAACGTGCAGGATTTGCAGAAAAGAAGCCGCGAATCGACCGTCCGAAAAGAATCTTCCTCCGATAATATTAAGTTCACGGGGATCGACACGTTGAACCTGACCCTGGGCAAATTCCGCCTGTCAAACCTTGCCTCGGGACGCGAACAGGTGATTGACTTTGGCATCAAGAATCAGATTTCCCACAACGTGAAATCCGACGCCGACTTGGCGGGCCTAAGCCTCCTTCTGGCCGCTCGCACCGCGGCGGTGTCGTCATCGACCAACACCATCCTTAACTTGCCCGCGCTTCTGCAAGGCTTGGCTTCGCCATAGCCCGTCAGGCTTATCTCGGTTGCATTTGGAGGTGGAACAGCCTGACATTTCTCACCACGCCGGGCCGCGGAAAGGTGTGGCGCGTCAACTCCGGCCTGGTGCCGTCATCGGGCCTGGCCCGGTGCGAGGGAATCACGGCGGCAGTGACGTATCCGGCGGGGGCAGCTTTGAAGTCGTCAAGAAAATCCAGTATCCATTCCGGTTTTTGGCGCAAGAGACCGAAAGCCTGCCCACCGATGGCCCTGCGGAATACTTGAGTGCGCTCCGTGCCCATTTCATTAAACTCCGGCGGCACAAGATAGCGGTCGCCAAGGTAGAAGATGGCGCTTTCCTGACACCAGCCCGGCGAAACAGCCAACACGGCGTCGTCACTCGTAGCGTTCCCTGGTTCGCTTCGTAACTGCGCAACGGCTGCGTCCCATGAATTCTCCGGCAGCTTGAGAATCTCCGCATAGACGGGCGCAAGCCATGAGACCGGGACTTTTCGGGGGAAGGGACTTGCCCAGAAGGAGACGGTGAGCAAGTTGAACGACACCACGAAAATGGAGGCTGCCGCAAAAATGAACCTGTTCCGGATGATCGCGTCCAGCATCATGAAACAAGGTACCATCGCAAAGGCGGCCGCGTAGCAAATGTAACGGAGGAGGGAATGGGAGTTCATGGTTTCGCATCCGAAAACCGCTGCATTGGCCGCCGCCTGCACTAGGAGTGTCAGAAGTATGAACTGCGCCACCGGGTCCTTGAACACACAGATGGCGCGGCGGTTCCAGGGCAAAATCGCCAACAGCCCGGCCCAAAGAAGCAACGGCAAAAGATTCACCGCATCAAGATCGAGCACCCCGGCGGCAGTGGCGATGAAGAATCCCTCGAGCCAGCGCCAGGGATTAAGCTTGATCAGCGGGAGGTAAAGACCGCTATCGCCCAGCGCGGGAGCCAGCAGTTGATACCAGACGAACCACGACAGGAAACCGACCCCGGCGGCAACGAGATAGACAGGGAACATTTGTCTCCGAACAAGCGAACAAAACAGGAGCAGCGCGAAAGCGCAGCCCAAGGCCGCTGCGGGGTGCGTGTTGAAAAAGAGCACGAAGACCAGCAAAGTGGCCAGCGTGTGCCATTTCCGGCTCCGGAAATCGCGTGAGAGAAGCCACAGCACAACGGCGTAAAACAGAATCAGTATGGGGTAGTACCTCGCATTCCGTTGAAACAAAACCGTCTGCGGCGACAGCAAGATCAGCGCGGCAATAAAAGCTGGATGCCGGAGGCGGGGCTTCAAGACGGCGTAAAGAGGGAAGAAGGCAAGCATGCCCGCAGCGGCAAACAACGCGCGCGCGCCGGCGGTGTCGTTGCCAAAGAGCGCCGTTGAGGCCGCGCCGACGTAGTACTGGAACCAGGGCAGTTGTTTGAACAGGAGATTTGTGTCCAGCGTCCTGCCGTTGTCGCACAGGGCCGCGTTTCTGCCGTCGAAGGCGGTGGGATGGCCGTGGTGCAGGATATTGCGGGCCGCGATGCCGGTTTGGGCTTCATCGATCCATAAGAGCGGACGGTCCAGCCTGTAAAGATAGGCAAACGCGATGACGAACACGGCCAGCGACACCCGCAGGTATTGCCACCTGTCTTTGGTGTCGGGAAGCGCCTGCGAGGCGGCGTTTGAACCTGTGGCAGAGGCCGGCGTATTCACGGGCTGGTCAACATTTTGAGGCTCAAGATTGGGAGGAAACTTAAACTTGGCAAGATGAATCATGAGGTTCATTCCCCTCTCTCTCCCCGCCCAGCGGGGAGAGAGCTGGAGAGAGGGGTTCCATTTGAAGAATCTTGTCCTGCGCCCAATGGCCGCCCCAATCCTTGGCGACTTGTTCGGGAGCGCGAGCGTCCCGGTCGCATCCGTCGGCGTCTCGCCGACGGAATTTGGCGTCCGAAACCGGCCCACCATTTTGGTGAGTTCCCAACCATATCGCTAATGATTCGGGAATGGCCGACCAACTCCAATCGCGCAGTTGACATTTTCGCGCGGGATGCGTCTTTTAATGGTGAACAATCGTGCAGCCAAAAAATGAGCGAAAAGAAATACTATGCTCCCCCGGTGGAGAAGACCCATGTCCTGGGTGACCTGGCGGAAGCCGCGCTCCGCAAAAACATCCTGATTCTGGATGATGACGCCGCCCTGGCCGACTTGACCCGCAAGATTCTGGAGGAGAATGGGTATGCGGTGGAAACCGTGTCCGACGGCGTGCAGGGCATCAAGAAAATCATGGCCGGCGATTACTCGGTCATTTTGTGCGACATGGTGATGCCAAATCTGGCCGGGGACATGTTTTACCTGGCGGTCGAACGCGTCAAGCCCCACCTCTGCAAGCGGTTTCTATTCATGACCGGCCATCGCGGTGATCGCAAAATTGACGACTTCATTCGCAAAGTCCACGGGCTGATTTTGTGGAAGCCGTTTCAGGCCCATGTTTTGATGGAGTCCATCCAGGCCATTGAACAAAAGTCCATCCAGGGCTGATCACTCCTGTCTTCACAATCCACAGTCCCCGGAATTGGCTGCTTGCGCGGGCAGTGCCTTTTGATACGTTGAGGCATGATGAACGTTGGCGTTCGTCGTTGCCAGCGTTTAAACTGCTGCAAGTCTTTGATAATCAATGATGCGCGAGTGGTGGAATGGAAGACACGCCAGACTTAGGAAATGAAAAATGGCTGTTTTTCGCCGTTTTTTTCCGTTTATTCTCGACGCGAGGAAACCACAGTTTACGAGGCAAATACTTTGTTGTTTACCTTTTTCAACCCGCCGACCATCCAACCCATGAAAGTGGCACAAAAAGTGGCACAGCGGAAAACCAAGCCTTTCGAGGGAGACGCAGTCAAACCAAAGTCTGGCAGGTTGTTTCCCTGCTGCGCGTTCCCGTGTTGTCATCCGACTTGCTGGGAATATGGTCGTGTCATCATTGTCCCCAGGACTGCGGCCCTGCCACTCTCGCAACTTCATGTGCAATCACTAGTCCTTGTGTTTCTCGATCAGATCCTCTGCCTCTCCGACAAATTTCTCCGGCGATGTCGTCCGAACGTGCTCGGGATCGAACAACTGCTTCATATCAGTACCCACGGCATTGGCCTTGTGAATCAAACGCAGCTCCGCCGGATGAAAAACACCGTTCGTGCAGTTGAATGCATCAAGAATAACTCCATCCTTCGTGCCTATAACAGCGGATTTTACCTCCTTGGATGAACCAAACTCGAAACTCACAGAATATGGAGAACCTGCTTCAGTGGTGAACCCAGAGGAATCTGGCAGGGCAACAAAATCACCAACCAACAAACCGGCTTGATAAAATCGATGAATCCGAATCTCCACAACCCCAGCCTTGGTTTTGGTGTTGCAAACAAGATTCGTCTGCCCGTTTCGTGTGAATACCTCCTTCGTCGAAATGCTCCCAGTCTCCTGATTAGTTTTGGCTGTGGTGACGACGTGAATGCCGGTATCCTCCCCAAAAACTGAGGCGCATGACAAAATCAGAACGATGAGTGTTTTCATATAAAGCGAATGGTTAAATCTTATTATCCGACGACCGGTGAGGCGGACCCCATCCTTTAGACCACGGAGCACTGAAAATAAGCGCGACTTTTACGGCTTGCTGTCACTTCTATTTTTAGTTGTCTGCCGTTCATTCCGAGTTTCAAAACCCTTTCGAAAAGAG
>JBKQUS010000004.1:0-24887 GCA_052325505.1 Limisphaerales bacterium | reverse complement strand
CAGCCGGGGGTGGGGGAAAAAGAACGAGAACGTCGCGACTCGCGAGGAGGGGACGATCTGCAGCCCGTCAGGGCCGCGCGGCTTTGAGCCGCTCCACCTCTTTCAAGCCTCCGGCTTTGCCGGAGGTCTCTGACAAGGAGCTTTACTACTAAGAGCGCTCAATTCTGACATGGTGGGGCGAGACTCTGTCGAGCAGTCAATCGAATTGGGGTTCGACAGAGGGCATGTGCTCACCGCATGGGTGACACATTATCCTCACCGCATAGGTTACACTTCGCGGTATAAATGCCTTGGAAAAAGAGCTCCAATCAGGAGCAACGTTGGGGATTTGTCCAATTAGTGATGCGGGCCAAAATGCGCCTGGCCGAGCTATGCCGACGATCTGGAATCAGCCGAAAAACAGCTTATAAATGGATCGCTCGTTTTAAGGAGGGCGGGCGTCGGGGATTGCATGATCAGGGGCGGTCGGCGCACCGACTCTACAACCGTCCGCAGAATAAATGGCTGAATCGAATTCGCCGATGCCGTGGCCAACACCCGACTTGGGGAGCGCGGAAAATCCATTGGGTTTTAAGAGGACGTTTTGGCCAGATCGGTTTGCCCTCCAAGGCGGCGATCGGCCGCTGGCTGAAGATCTGGCGACTGACGCGGGGACGGCGCTCTGGTGTGCGCAGAGGCGTCTCTGTGCTCCGGCCCGCCTTGCAAGAAGCCCGGCATCCCAATGATGTTTGGACCGTCGATTTTAAGGGATGGTTTCGCACGGGGGATGGAACCCGAGTGGAACCCTTGACGGTCCGGGATTTAGCCAGCCGCTACATTTTGGATTTTTGTTTGATGCCGCGGCAAAATGTGAAGGCGGGGCAATTGGCCTTTGCGGGAATTTTCCGGAAATACGGCATTCCCTTGGTAATCCGGGCCGATAATGGATCTCCCTTTGGTTCCACAGGAGCCTTGGGCTTGACCCGGTTAAGCGCTTGGTGGGTCAGATTAGGCATCCGCGTCGAGTTTATCGAGCCAGGCCATCCCGAACAGAACGGGGCGCATGAACAAATGCATCGGGTGTACAAAGCAGAGACGTTGAATCCTCCTTGCGCCAGTGTGCGAGGGCAAAAGGGAAGGACCCGGCAATGGTGTCGGGAATATAATTACCAACGACCGCACGAGGGTCTGGGCATGGGGGTGCCAGGAGACTATTACCAAAAAAGCAGGCGCCGGATGCCGGACCGGATCAAGCCTTGGAAATACCCAGCGGGCTGGCAAAGCCGGCTGGTCAAAGGCAAAGGAATGATTCATTTAAATGGCCGAACCCGGTTTGTGGGAGAGGCCTTTGAACGGGAGCGTGTCGGTTTAAAAAGGGTGCATCCCGGAAAGTGGGAAGTGTATTTTGGCCCTTGGCTGGCGGGGGAGCTTAATGATGCTGACAGCGGAGGGATTCGAGCAGTGGTTTACCGGAAGAAAAAGAAGCGATGAGAAGGCGTCCCCCGGCTTCGCTTCGCGGCTCCGCTCCGGCTCGCTACGCTCGCCTACGCAGAGCCGCGAAGCGAAGTCCCTTCCTTAAAGTGTCACCTATGCGGTGAGCCGCTTCCGAGTCTCACCCTACCAGTTGGCGGCGGCGGGAGCAGATTGGTTGGTGGACAGAGCGGCCGGGGCGCGGCACTTTTGTGGCATGACGCAAAAATCACCTGATGAGGCGTGGCGGCCGCCGATGCATGGATGACGCCTTTTTGCTCTGCTCGCGATAACCGCGATGCTGGAAGCGGCTGGAAAGAATTCTCCACATGGAAATTCGTGCGACGACAGTAGCTGACAGTCCAGAACGGAGGTTACATCAAGGCCAGCCTTGACTCTGGCGTAAGCGGGGACATCCTCCCCCTGCATGAACCGCGGGTTGTATACTAATTGTTAGGCCGATTTGCCGCATGGAACACTTTCTCAACCATTTGATTCAGCGCCACGTCATGCCGTTGCTTTTGATTCCGGTCGTCATGTCTAGCTTTTCATGTTTTGCTATTCTCCAGCTACCAGAAGTGTTTCGTTCTTCCTCCACACCAGATCAGGTTGTTGCAGTTGTCTTTTCATTGATTGGCATTTTTGGCACCTTTGGCACATATAAGTTTTTCCGCGTCATTCGCCATAAGGCACCGACTTGGAGGGTTTTCGAGTTGGGGCGTACGGCGTGGCTTGTGCTTATCGGCATGGCCTGGTTTGCTGGTTTGGGGTGCGGAGTTCTAATGTTGTATGAGACATCACGATAATCGGCCCTACCAGTCGGCGGAACCAACAGCCGATGTTTTTCTTCTTCCATATCAGAGCCGAGTTGATTTACGCCCCGGTCGACAGCCCTCACCAGCGTCGATGGTGACCATACATCCTTCCCCCGCCTGGATTGATTTGTTATCGCTTATTTAAACATCCAGGGGGAGGTGTCCATGTTGAGTTCCTGGAGGAGGAAGGCGTAGATGTCGGTTTGTTCGGCGATGCGGTCTTTGAGGGAGGAGCCCATGCCGTGGCCGGCGGTGGCGGTCATGCGCAATAGGATCGGACGGTCGGAACTGGTCGCGGCTTGGAGACGGGCGGTCATTTTGCGGGAATGGGCCGGGTTGACACGACCGTCGTTTTCGCCACAGGGGAACAGGACGGCGGGATAGGCGACGCCGTTTGTGACATGATGATAGGGTGAATAGGCGTAAAGGGCCTTGAATTGGGCCTCGTCCTTGACTGAGCCGAATTCGGTGGTGTTGAAGGCGCCGTTGGGGTCGAGTTCAACGCGGAGCATGTCGTAGATGCCGACACGGGAAACGACGGCGCGGGCCAGGTCGGGCCGTTGGGTGAGGAACGCGCCCATGAGCAGGCCGCCGTTGCTGCTGCCCATCACGGCCAGTTTGTCCGGACAAGTGTATTTGCGATGGATGAGATGTTCGGCGCAGGCGATCATATCGTCGAACACATGCTGCTTGTGGGTCAGGTTGCCGGCCTTGTGCCAAGCCTCGCCGTATTCGCCGCCGCCGCGCAGATTGGCGACGGCATAGACGCCGCCGGCATCGAACCAGATGCGGCGCGTGGCGCTGAAGGCGGGGGCAAGATTGATGCCGTAGCCGCCGTAGCCGGTGAGCAGGGTGGGATTGCGTCCGTCAAGTTGCAGGCCCTTTTTGCGCAGGATGCTGATTGGAACCTTCGTGCCGTCTTTGGACGTGGCGAATTCGCGGACCACCTCGATGTCGTCGAAGCTGGCCGGCGACGTGCTGAGCAAGGCGGTGGGGCGAGGTTTGGCCATGCCCGGCTGCCATTCATACCAACCGGGCGGGACGAGGAAACTGGTGTTGCCAAACAACAACTCGTCGCCATGCCAGCAATGAAGCCCGGTCACGGCGGACACCGGCAGGATGGGCACTTCGACGCGTGAACCGCGGTTGGCAGGATAAAACCAAAGACGCGACGGCCCGCCTTCCATCATCGCGACGTAAAGCCCGCTGGCGGAGGGTTCGTAATCCCCGGTTATCACGCCCCGGTCTTGCGCGACGACCACGGTTGCCTTTGCCAAATCCGGATCGGCCAGCGGCAGGCGCAGGATTCTTCCGCGCGGCGCGTTCTTTTGGGAATGCAGATACAGGGCGGCGTCCTTGCCGAACTTGATCGACTTGACGCCGTCCTCGAAGCGGGTGATTTGACGCCACTGCCCGGCGGGGGTGCGCAGGTAATGGGCGTAGTCGCCGCCATCGCCGTTGGCGACCGAGGCGAGAAGCCAGCGGCCATCCTCGCTTGCATCCAATTCAATCTCGGCAATGCGGGGGAAATCGCGACCCAGCTCGTAGGTGTCGGAACTGACGGGAGAGCCGAGTTTGTGAAACCAGATTTGCTGGTAAAAATGAATATCGGTCTCGGGCCGTTCGCCGGGCCGGGGATAGCGTGTGTAGAAAATGCCGGTGCCGTCGGCATTCCACGCGGCGCTGCCGCCTCCGGTGGGATATTGGATGCCGGGGATGATGTCGGGCAAGGCGCGGCCTGTTTCGGTTTCGAAGAAGTGCAGCGCGCCGTCTTCACTGCCTTTTTCGGAGAGGGAAGTGGCCATGAGCTGTCCGTCGGTGGATGGGGTTGCCCAGTCCATGGCGGTCGTGCCGTTGGTGTTCCAAGTGTTGGGATTGAAGACGACCTTGCGCAAGGCGGGCGGGAAAACCGATTTCAACCGGATGAGCACCGGTTGTTGGGCCGGGGGCTTGAAGCGGGTGGCGAAAATGATTCCACCCCGGCAATCCATCAGGTTGTAGCCGGCTGACGCATCCTCGATCAACTCCGAGAGTTGCTGCTCCAAACCGTCATAGAACGGCAACTTGTTGAAGAACGCGCGGGTACGCTCATTTTGGCGGTGGGACCAGTCGCGCACTGCGGGGCTGGCGCCGTTTTCCAGCCATTGGTAATCGTCGGTGACGGTCGCGCCATGATAGGTATTGGTGACCGGTTGGCGAGGCGTTGGAATGGCCGGCAACTGCGCGTTGCCAGCGGACACAGCCGCCAAGCCAAGCGCCAATGCCGCCGGAAAGACTGAGGTTATATCTTTGGAAAGGCCCATGCGGGCAAAGATAAACACCACACGCGCACGGGCAAGCGTTTTTTGGAGAAGGAATGATTCCTGCGTCAGCCAAGCTTCCAGTGCAATGCTGGAAACAGGACTTTACCCGTCGCAGCTCAATCGGGCTAACGGATTAAAACTGATCAAATTCCGGGCGAGAATCAGGGTCTGCACGGACTGGCGCTGGCTTTCTGACGATATGAAACCCCGTCTCGTCCTCGTAACCAATCGGCACATGATTTACGAATGCATCATGCAGTTTGGTTTTCAGCTCATTTCGTCGAATCCAGGAGATGACACTTCCAAGAAGGAAGCCCTGCTTTTCGCGTGCGTGATGTCTCTGAGAGATCATGGCCTCAAGTAAAACATCTGACAGGAAGCCGGGCTAACCAGAATTTGGCGATTATATCACAGAAATTGCTGGCAGCATCCCACATCCGTCATAAACTTTGCCGGAGGCATTTCGTGAGAAAAGGGAACAGTTTTCCCGGATTTCAGCCGATATAGGCACATGCAAGGGTTGGACCGCCAAGCGAAACAGCGTTGGTTTCGAGGCGCGCTGTTTGCGGGGGTGGTGTCTCTCCAGCTTTTGCTGCCAGGCATCGGATTTGCCCTGGATCCGGCACGCGACCTGCTTCAGTACAATTGCCAGACGTGGGGCCGGCCGAATGGATTGCCCGCCAACGGCATCAACGCCATCGCCCAAACCAAGGATGGGTATCTCTGGCTTGGCACGGCAATTGGCTTGGTTCGATTTGACGGGATTGACTTCAAGGTGCTGGATCTGGGGCGCGTGCAAATGGCCCGGAGCAGCATCGTCAACAGCCTGTGCAGCGCCCGGGAAGGGGGCATGTGGGTTGGCCTGGAGAACAGCACCTTCGGGTTTTGCGACGGAGAAACCTTCTCAGTCCGGCCCCGGGAAAGCTGGAAGGCGGCGGACCCGAACGCCGAATATGTCAATACTGTTTTTAAAAGCAAGGACGGCACGGTCTGGATCGGGATGGTGGGCGCATTGCTGCGGCTGACGCGATCGGGAAAATATGAGGAAGTGCTGGGGGCGTCCAGCAACGCCCTGACCGCAGCGTCCGACATCAATGTTCTCTGCTGTTACGAGCATCCCGACGGGAAAGTGTGGTTTGGAACGGTCGATAAGGGCATTTACTGCTGGCAGGCTGGAAAGATCGCCAAACTTCCCATTCCCAACCTGGAAGGGAAGACGGTGTGCTGCATGGCCCAGGACCAGGAGGGAAACCTCTGGGTCGGCACGCGGTGGGGATTGGATTGTTACGACGCGAACCTGGAGTGGAAAGACATCCACGCCATGTCGGCGGAAATCCGCGCCCTTCTGGTGGACCGGCATGGCGTCTTGTGGATTGGAACAACGGGGCAGGGGCTGGCGTGTTATCGCAATGGAGTTTTCAGCTTTCTGCGGAAAACCGACGGGCTTGCCAGCGACTATGTAAGAGCCCTGGCGGAGGACACGGAAGGCAGCCTGTGGGTTGGCACCCGGGGTGGATTGAGCCAACTCACCGACGTCAAGTTCAACAATCAACCCGCCGCGGAAGATCCGGCCGAGAAGGACGCGCTGGCGGTGTGCGCCTCGCGCAAGGGCGGGATCTGGGTGGGGAGCAGCGCGGGCCTGACTTACTTCAACGGCGAGGCCAAGACTTACGGCGTCGAAGCCGGACTGGCGAACCCATACGTGAAGCGGGTGTTTGAGGCGTCGGATGGGGACGTTTATCTGGTCAGCGGGGTCAAGACCCTGGTGATATTCTCGGGCGAGCGGGCGGTGGCGACGTATGAAGCCTCCAGCATGGTGGTGGGTTTGGCCGAAGACGCGCATGGCGTGGTGGTGTCAGCGGGAGGAACCCTCTACCGCGCAGGCCGGCACACTTTCACGCCTTATACGTTTACCAACGGCGCGCCGGGGCTGTACTGGGTGCTCAACCTGGCTTCAGGCCGGGACGGAGAAATCTGGGTGGCCAGCATCAACGGAATTTTTCGCGTCAAGGAGGGCGGTTACCAGCGGTGGGAGACGGCGTCCGGGTTTGCCGACAACCGCGTGCAATGGGTTTGTCAAGATGACGAAGGCGTGGTTTGGGGAGGGTCGTTCAATGGGATCGTGCGGTTGAAAGACGGCCAACTTCGGTTCATCAGCCGCAAGGATGGCCTGTTCGACAACAATATTTATTCCATCGTTCCGGATGACTTGGGCCAGCTTTGGGTGGACTCCGGCCGCGGTCTTTTTGAAGTCAGCCGCAGAAGCATGAATGACTTTGCCGATGGGAAGGCCAGCCAGGTCGAATGCGCGGCCTATGACGGGCCGGAATCGCTCAAACCATCGGACAAAACCACCCAGGAACACGTGGCCTGCAAAACGCAAGATGGCCGGGTTTGGTTTCCAACCGCCAACGGGGTGGTGGAGATTGATCCGGCGCATGTGCCGGTCAACCGGATCGCGCCGCCGGTTCGGATAGAAAGCGTGCGCGCCAACGGGGTGGAGTTGTTCCGGAGCAACAATCTGGTCGTGCCGCCGGGCCAGGGAGAACTGGAATTCCATTTTGCCGCGCTGAGCTATATTGCGCCGCATAATGTGAAGCTTCGTTATTTGCTGGAAGGCTACGACAAGGATTGGGTGGAGAGCAAAGACCGGCGCCTGGCCTTCTACACCAACCTCAAGCCGGGACATTACAAATTCCATGTCATTGCCGCCAACGCGGACGGCGTTTGGAACCGGACCGGGGACACAATTGAGATTGAATTGCGACCGCACTATTACGAGACGGTGTGGTTTGATGCGCTCTGCGGGGGCCTGATGTGCGCCGCCTTGCTGGGCATTTACGGCTGGCGGGTCCGACACTTGCAGCGCAAACAGGTGGAGTTGCAAAAAGCCCGCCAGCTTTTGGAAGCCGAAGTCCGGAGCCGAACCGCAGAACTAGCCAAAACCAACACATCACTCCAGGAGGAGATCGAAGGCCATGAACGCGCCGAAATCGAGTTGAGGCAACGGACCCTGTCGCTGGAAATGGAGATCGAACGACGCCGGCAAATGCAGTTGGAGGTGGAACGCGTCCATCGGGAATTGCTGGAGATTTCCCGCATGGCGGGGATGTCGGAGATCGCCACCAATGTTCTTCACAATGTTGGCAACGTCCTGAACAGCGTCAATGTCTCCGCAGCATTGGTACGGGACAGCATGAAGGACTCAAAGCTCGGCAATCTGGCCAAACTCGTGACCCTGCTCCAGGCGCACGAACACGACCTGGGGACGTTTATGACGAGCGATCCCAAAGGGAAGCAGGTGCCGGCCTATCTGGCCAAGCTTTCGGAACATCTGTTGGCCGACCAGGCGGCGACCCGGCATGAGCTGGATTTGCTGGGGAAGAATGTCGAGCACATCAAGGAAATTGTGGCGATGCAGCAGAGTTACGCCAATGTCGCCGGCGTCAAGGAAATCGTCAACGTTCATGATCTGGTCGAGGACAGCCTGCGCATGAATTTGGGCGCCTTGGACCGGCATGGGGTGAAGGTGATCCGCGAGTATGAGGAGGTTCCGCAGATCAACGTGGAAAAGCATAAGATTCTGCAGATTCTCATCAACCTGTTGCGCAATGCCAAATACGCCTGTGAAGATTCCGGGCGCGCGGACAAGGAGCTCATGGTGCGTGTGGCCAGGGAAGATGGATGGCTCAAGATTTCCGTGGTGGACAATGGCGTGGGCATCCCGCATGAAAACCTGACCCGCATCTTCAATCACGGTTTTACAACCCGCAGCGACGGCCACGGCTTCGGCCTGCATGGCGGGGCGCTGGCCGCCCGGGAATTGGGCGGATCATTGACCGTGCAGAGCGACGGGCCGGGCCAGGGCGCCACCTTCACGCTCGCATTACCCATGATCCTTGCCATTGGCCAGTCAGGGAACCTCCAGCCGGAAGAATTACCGGGCGCCGACACACCAGTTGGTAAAACTGAAGTTGGTCGTGGCGCCTGAGATATTCCCCAGCGTTGCCCAAGTTGACACTGGTCAAGCTGCCGCTATTTCTGCGGGGCGTTGGTGGTCTGGAGCTTGTTGAAACGGTCCACCAATTCATTGTATTTGACGGTCAGTTCGTTTTGCGCCCTGATGCTTGCGTTGACCTTCTTCACAATGTCGTCCCGTTGCGCGACCAGTTCCTTCTCGCCGTCGTAAGCCTGCTTCAGTTTGTTGGTCAGGCCATCGATGGCCGATTTGTACTCGACAATCTCATTGCTCAGGATGTCGCCGGCGGAGCGAAGCCGCGCCACTTCGCGTTTTTCAGAAACGGCCCATTCGTCGTTGCTAACGGCGGCTTGCTTGAGCTGGGTGATGCGGTCGTGCAGTTGGTTGATCTCGGCATCCATGCTCCTGATCGAGTTGGTGCAACCCTGGATGTCGGCAGATTTCTGATAAATGACCCGGTTCATCTTCTCGATGGTGTTGAGCTGCAGGGATTGCAAGTACCATTGCCAGGCGCAGGTGCCGCACAGGCCGATGGCCAGAACGATGAACAGATTCCGTTGAAAGTTTCTCATGATTATTCCGCCGGGTGGGACGGATTGGCGTTGATGGCGACGGCCACTTGCTGGATGCCAGCGCGCTTGACGAAGTCCAGCACATACATCATGGAACCGTGCTTGGCGTCGCGGCTGCCGCTTAAATAGACGGGGACGTTGGTGTTGAGTTGATGGCGGTTGGACAGGACGGTGAACAACTCCGGAAAGGAAAGCAGTCTCTTATCCAATTCCACCCGGCCCTCCCGATCGACGTTGAGATTGATGATGTCGGGTTTCTTTGCGGAGGTGGCTTGGGTGGCGGTGGGCAGGCTGGCTTTGAGTATGCGGACTTTCTGCATTTGCAGGCTGACCATCATGAAGGAGGCCAGCAGAAAGAACATGATGTCGATCAGCGGGATGATCTCCAGGCGGGTTTTTTTGCGGACGATGGGCGAACGGATTTTCATTGGCTGACTTGGTTGGTTCCTCCGTCCGTCATGAAAGCCACCTTCTGCACGCCGGCGCGGCGCACGGCCTCCAGGACATCCACCATCGAGCCATGCAAGGTGGCGGCATCGCCGCTGATATAGACCGGAAGATTGGTGTCCGCCCGGAAGCGGTTGCTGAGAACCTGGTCTAATTCCGGCAGGGTGATTTCCTTCCTTTCCAGCCAGACACCCCCGGATTTGTCCACCGCAATGTTGATCATGTCCGGCTTGTAATCGGCGCGGGCCATTTCGGCGGAGGGCAGATTGACCTTGATGTTTTGGGTGCGGTCCATTTGCAGGCTGACCATCATGAAAGAGGCCAGCAGAAAAAACATGATGTCAATCAGCGGAATGATCTCGATCCGGGAGTGCCGGCGTTTGACTGGGGAGGGCAACTTCATTTGCTCAGGCCGGGTTCAATCGGGGACCCGGTGCGGTGTTTGGCTTCCAATTTGCGCGTTTCCTCCTCCATGAGTTTTGGCGCGACCATCATTTCCACGTTCGTCGCCGCCGCTTCCAGTTCGAACTGAAGGCGGGTGAGCCGGCCGGTGAAGTAGTTGAACGGAATGAGCGACAGGATGGCGATGCCCAATCCGCAGGCCGTCGCGATCAACGCTTCGCCGATACCGCCGGTGACAGCGACGACCGACAATTCGGCGCTGCCCACGCTGAGGAACGCACGCATCAGGCCGGTGACAGTTCCGAGCAGACCGAGCAGCGGCGCCAGGGTGACCAGGGTGTCCATCACGATCAGGAATCGTCCGGCCCGCTCCAACTCGATGCCCGCGGCCAGTTGCAGCGCGCCTTGCAGGGAGGTATGAACATGATTCAACCCGCGGTAAATCATGCGGATGATCGGGTCGGAAGAATCCTTCGCGATTTGAGTTGCCGCAGTGACGTCGTCGTTTTCCAGCGCGGCCAGGACTTGCTCAAGTTTTTTTGGATCGCGGCGGCGGCTTTCGCGCAGCCACCAGAAAGAGCGCTCACCCACGACCGCGACGGCGACCAGGGCGCAGATGAGAATCGGCGCCATGACCGGGCCGCCCTTGATGAGGAAGTTAAAAACAATATTGGCAATCATAATTTAATCGGGATTCATGCTAATCGATTTTGATCTGGTAAGAAATGGTTGCTTGAAAAACACGCCCGCCCCTGCCCGGAGGAACGATCCAATGCCGCTTGACGAAATCCAGGGCGCTTCGGTCCAAAATGGCGGAGCCGGAGGTTTCCTTGACGGTGATGGACTCAATCAGGCCACTGTCATCGACGGTGAACAATAGCACGACCGCGCCCTGCTCGCCGAATTTAAGGGCCATCTCCGGGTAAGGAGGCTGGGGACGGTCTCCTCCCTCGCCCGTGCTGCCAATGGTTGATGGCTTATTGTTGTGAACAACTGCGGGGGCATTGGGCGACGCGGCCGGAGGGGCTTGGGCAATGGCATTGGGCACAAGGACGTTGCCAATGGTTGGCACCGAGAAACTGATGGCCGGAGAATTCGGGGTCACTACCACGAGGCGGGGCGGCGGGGCTTTGTCCTTGTTTGATTCTTCCTTGTCCGGCTGCTCCGTTTGGGGCGGTGGCTTCTGCGGCAGGGGTTGGACGACGATCGGCAACGGCTCGTCAAGGGGAGGGACTGGCCTGGGAGCGGGCAGTCTTGGCCGCACACCGAACAGGGCGACGAGCAGGAAAAGAAAACAGATGGAGTTGACCCAGGCCAGCGTGCGCTGGGGATGCCCCTGCGGGTAAGGCAGACAAACCCGGGCCAAATCCGATTGTAGCTGGTAGCTTTCCGTTAACATTTCAATGGTTAAAAGCGATAACTCAAAGATCCGAAGATGCCGCGCCGCATTCCATACTGAGCGGCATTGACACCGACACCGGTTCCGCTGCGTAGTTCGTAAGTATTGTCGGTCACGTTCACGATATCAAGGCGGGCTTTCAATAACTGCTTGTGGGCAACTTGGAATGTTTGTTCCAAGCCGACGTTCAGGGAGTAGTAGTCGGGCACGGACGCGCCGTTGGGGATGTTTGAGCCGTCGGCGGCGGTCGCGTCCTGGCGCAATCCGCTGCCGGCAACGATGTCCATATACCCCATCGTGCTGGCCTCGCGCGATTCCTTGACACGATACGACACACCAGCCGTCCCGGTGTACGTCTGATCGTGGTCCAGATAAATAAAATGATGCTGGACATAGGCGATGTCCGCCGGATCGAACAGGAATTCGGCTGAGTCCCAGTTTTCACCCTGCGCGACGGAGTAAGCGGCGTTGGCATAGACGTTGAAGCCGTTGGTCTCATAGGAGGTGGTGAATTCAAGGCCATAGACCCGGCCTTTCTCATAGTTGAACGCCGAAAGGATCAGAGTCTGTCCAAACAATCCGTCATCCAATTGCTGCTGAGCGGTCTTGTAGTAACCATCCAGGCCGGCGCTCCATCCGGGAAGAATCGTCTGTGTGATGCCCGCGTCGTAGTAATTGGCTCGCTCGGCTTTGACAGGGTCATCCTGATCGGTGGCTGAGGCATTGGATGTGCCGTCGGATTTCGCCACGCTGCCGCCACCCACATCTTCGATGGGCGGCGGGGTGAAGAAGCGAGAGTAGCCGGCGTGCAGCGTGGTCCAGCGGGCCGGCTTGTAAATCAGGTTGACGCGCGGGCTGACCTGGTTTTCGTCGTCGAACGAGGAGGAGAAAACGTCGAAGCGCGCGCCGTAGTTTAGAGTAAGCTGGGAAGTGAGTTTCCATTCGTCCTGCACGTACAGGCCCGCAAACAAGCCGTAGAGGGGATGGTCATCCACGATATTGACCGGGGCCAGGGTGCTGGTGTTGAAGGCCTCGGTGGAGGAATTGTTTTGCGTCCCTTCAGCCAAAAAAATTCCGCCGGCGCGGATGGTGTGGGAGTCGCCCAATTGATAACTGCCGTCGGCTTGCAAGCCGGTGGAGTAGAGATAGCGATGCACTTCGCTGGCCACGCCGTTGAGATAGAGGTCGCCGATGGGGTCCGGGGTGAAATGCTGTTCACTCTCGCGGCCAACGACGGAGATTTGATAATCCAAATCCCCGGCGGATTTTTGATAAGTGACGGCGGTGTAGTAATTCTGCTCGTTTTGATTTTCGTTGTCGTCGGCTGAATTGAAATAGCCGGAGGGGAGCAGGCCGTTGGCTTGGAGAGCCGGGACCCAATTGGTCACGACCACGCCGGGGGTGTTGGGCACCTGAAAGTCGCTGTAGGAGGCGCTGGCCATGAAGCTGAGCCGGCTGGATGGATCCATGATGTAAGACCCGTACATAAACGTCTTGAACTGCTCCGTCTCATCATGAATCGCCGTGGAACTGCCGGTGGGATTCTCGATGCCAAGTTCATTGTGGTCGTAGCTGCCGTCGATGAAGAAGTTGAACTTCCCCTCTTTGCCGCCCAGCTCGAAATACGGGCGAAAAGTGTCGTAACTGCCGCCGTAGAAGCCCACTTCGCCGCCAGGCTCGTAGGCGCCACTTTTGGTTTGGATATTCACAATACCCGCCGTACGGAAGCCGTACTGCGCGGGCAGCGACCCATCTATGAGTTGCATGCTTTGCACGAAGCGCGGGTCCAGCTCCAAACCAAACCCCGCGATGCCTTCGGGCAGCAGGACGCCGTCGATGCGATATTGCAAATTGGCGTGCTCGCCGCGGACGTGCAAATCGCCGTTCTCCGCCGAATCCTCCGCCACGCCCGGCGCGCGCAGGATTACCTGATTCATCGGCGCGTTGTCCCCCTGCGCTTCCGCGGTGATCTGGGTCTCGCTCATCGTGAAAGCCGTCGCACCGAGGCTGGGCAGAATCTGGCTTCGCGCCTCGTTGAGATGGCCCACGACATTGACCGTTTCCAATTCTGTAACGTTGGTGGAGGTTGGGGAGGAAGCCGGAGGACTATTGGTGGAAGCGGGGGGACTATTCGTTTGACCCAGCGCCGGCGAATCGCAGACGAGCGACCCGAGCGCAATGCCCATGCAAAAAACTGACGGACAGGAAAGGTACATTAGTTTCATAATTGCGGTCCTAAATTTTAAATTTGTTCAACGTAAAAAGTTCAACTGCTTTCGGATTTGCATTCCGGCCCTTCCGGGCGGCGAAGAATCAACGACGCAACACCGCACCAGACTCGATCGGAACGTGTGACAAACTAGACGAGGGCAGGGGAAGCCGGCGGACCGCGGCCGGGAAGCAGGCGAACATCGGCGGAGACAAAAACGATGCGGGGCCGGGACTCGCTGAAGATCAGACCCGCCGGGACGCAGAAGACGGGCGCGGCGGCGCTCGAAACATTGACCTGTCCGTGGCAAAAGAGCGTGATGGCGCATTCGTGGCCGGGGTCATCCGCGTCTTTGTGAATCAACCTATGCAAAGACGGGCTTGTCGCCAAAAGCGCCATTGCAAAAACCAGGGCCATGCAGAAGATCGCGGTGGCGACTTTAGTCGCCCTGGCCGGGTTAAAATGGCGCCGCCAACAATGCAAAGCATTTGCATTCAGACATGAAATTGGAGATTGCGCAAGCACTTTATGAAGAAGATTTGCGATCCTTCTGACAGTGCGGGCAGAGGCCGAAGAACTCCAGCCTGTGCGTCACGGCGGCGAAACCATTTACGGCCGCAATCAGTGAATCGATTTGCCGCAGCGCGCATTCCTTGATCTCAACCACCTTCGCGCATTGTGTGCAAATCAAGTGATGGTGATGGCCGTCTTCGCCTTCGGCAATGAGTTCAAACCGCGCCGCACCATCGCCAAAATCGAACCGCTTGACTATCCCCATTTGTTCCAGCAAATGCGTGGCGCGGTAGATCGTGGCCAGGTCGCATCGATCAATCGGCATGGCGGCGCGAATTTCCTTGGTTGTCAGTGGATGAGGATGTTTGCGCAATATTTCCAAAATCGCCTGGCGCGGCCCTGTGATGTTGCGTGATTGCCGCCGCAAGCGTCCGGTCAGCACGGACATTTTCTGCCGCTTTGACGAATGAGAATGGAGGTGCGCTTTCATTGATCAGCCTTTCAAGTGGAAGCCCAACACGAGCAAGCCGATCACAAAAAACCCGGCGGCAAAGAATCCGAGCACGAGGCCTTTATGGTGTTTCAAAATCTCCCCCAGAACCGCATGCGTGGCCAGATAAAGGAATCCGCCTCCTGCATGAGCCAGGGCCACTCCCAGCCAAAATTCGGAAACTCCATGCAAAACAAAATGGCCGAGAACCCCGCCCAGAATGGTGGTCGATTCGACGGCGGCAACCAGCCAGAGCATTTTCAGCCGGGCGAATCCGGCTCCCAGCAGCAGGGCGCCGAGGGCCATGCCTTCCGGAGCTTTATGGACGCAAATGGCGAACATCATCGCCATGTCGATCGAGTGCGCGTTCAGGCCGGTTTCCTCATGGCCAGCCGCCAGGGCCAATCCGTCCACGGCGCAATGGATGCCTAGGGCCACCATCATGGCCAGGGCGATCTCACCGAACCGGTGCGTGGTCGCCTCGTCAAAATGGCTGGCCGCGCAGGCGGGGCAAACATGGAAGACGTAATGGCTGATCAACGCGAAGAGGCCGTAACCGCTTGCCGCCGCCAGCGCGAACTGCCACACGCGCAACGCTTCCAGGCACTCCGGTGCAATGGCGAACACCGTCACGCCCAGCAACGTTCCCGCCCCGAGGCTGATGAGAGCGCAAAGCCGTTTGTGAGTCCTCCCCATGAAAGCGCCGGCCAAACCACCGGCCAGCGCGATGAAAAACGCCGCACCCGTGCGGATCAAAATGGGCGCAGCGGCGATCATGGACTCCTTCGTCCGTTCAATCCGCCTTGCCGCAATCGAAACGTCAGGTCTTTGACTGTCTCTTTTCCGTGTTGTCCAAATGTTTTCCTCATAAATTGCAAAGCATTTGCAATATACTGCGAGGCCCCTGCCAACGCAAGAGGCAAATGAAGGCAAATCCTGATAAGTCAAAAGACCGCGGTGAGACCGCCATAGAAGGCGCGGCGCGCTCCATAAGCGGGCGCGGCGATGCCGACGCCGGTGCCGTTGCGCAGTTCGTAAGGCTCATCCAGGATATTCAGACAGTCAAAACGGAGCTTCAATTGGCGGATGCCCGCGGCGCGCGTGTTCCATATGTATTCAATGCCCACGTTCACCGGGCAATAAGGGCTTAATTCTTCAGTGTTGGCGAAGCCCGCCCGCAGGCCGGAGCCATAGAGGAAGTCCGCATGGGCGCGGAGGTTTTTGAGCAGATCATAAGA
This sequence comes from Limisphaerales bacterium, assembly GCA_052325505.1. Classification (GTDB taxonomy): domain Bacteria; phylum Verrucomicrobiota; class Verrucomicrobiia; order Limisphaerales; family Palsa-1400; genus DASRLE01. The sequence goes on along the minus strand of JBKQUS010000004.1, from coordinate 9,071 downwards.
CACGCCGCCAGAACCGGTGAAGCGCCCCTGGTGATCCAGTTGCATGTGGTTCGTGGTCAGGCAGGACAGCTCGTTGTCGGGAAATTCATTTTCAACCGAGTCAAAGTCGCGCACCCAGGTTTGGACGTACGAATAATTCCCATAAACGGAGAAGGGCCCTTGCTTGAAAGTGCTGCTCAATTCCGCGCCATAAACCGTGCCGGACGAGTAGTTAAAATTGTTGAGGATGACCGCGCTGCCGAACTGGCCGTCGTCGAGCAGGTTTTTGGCCAGCTTGCAAAACGAGTCCCCTGTGATCTGCCAGGCCGGGGTGATTTGCCGCGAGAGGCCGATGTCAAAGTAATTGTCGCGTTCGACTTTTGGGGGATCGTCCCGCTCATTGAAAGGAGCGTCGGTGGTGTATTCGAACGCCTTGACCGTGGACGGCGGAATGAATTGCAACGTGGGCGGCATAAAGTAGCGCGCATAGCCGAGGTGGAGGGTGGTGGCCGGGTCCATCTTCCAAACCAGGTTGACGCGCGGACTGATCTGATCTTCGTTGTCGAACGAAACGTTAAAGAGGTCGTAACGAGCGCCGTAGTTCAGGGTCAGGTGATCGGTCAATTGCCATTCGTCCTGCAAGTAAAAACCGGCGGTCAATCCGCTGTTGCCACCATTGGCGGTGATGGTTTCGGGCGTGGTGGAGGATTGCGGCGCAACTGTGTCTGGCAGATTTTCACCGGAGCCGGAAGGGGAGAATTGATCAGTGGACGGGAAGACGGCCGACGTTGTGTCAAGCCGTTCGAGGTCATAAGTTGCCAACGTCCCGGCGCGGAGGGTGTGGTGATCGCCCAACTCGTAAGAGGCGTCCGCCTGCAGGCCGTTGGCGAGATCGCTGTTGTCCACGTGCGCCGCGTTGCCGGCTGAAAGAAGGTCTTGCACCTGGTCAGGAGTAAAACGGATGTCCGTATATCGGCTCAACACGGAAACTTGGTAAGAAAGGTCGCCCGCCGATTTCTGATAGGAGAGCACCGCGTAAAAATTCTGCTCGTACTGGTATTCGTTGACTTCGGCCGAGTCGAACGGAGGGCTGTTCGCCAACTGATACTGCGGCGCAAGCCCCGCCGTGTCGGGAATTTGAAAGCCGGCGTCGGAACTGCTCAGGAGCAATGTCAACCGGCTGGTTGGGTCGAAGCGATGGGAAAAGTAGCCAAAAAACTTTTCCTGGTCTGTCATATCATGCAGCGGAGTGGGGTCAGCCGTCGTGTTGTCAATGCCAAGGTTGTCGTGCAACCAGGAGGCGGCGATAAAGTAGTCCAGATTGCTCGTGGTGCCGCCCAATTCCAGCGAGGGATTGAACTCGTCGTAACTGCCGCCGTAGAGTGAAAGCTCGGCGCCGTTGAGTTCGGAACCGGTCTTGGTGGTGACATCAATAATTCCGGCGGTGCGGTCCCCAAACTGGGCGGGCATGGTTCCCGTCATCAGATTGACCGACCGGATCAGGTGAGTATCGATTTCCTGCCCAAAACCATTGAGGCTCTCCGGCAGCAGGACGCCATTGACGCGATACTGCACGTCGCCATGATCGCCGCGCACGTGTATCTCCCCGAATTCCTCCTGCACAACCCCCGGTGCTTGCAAAATCACCTGTTGAAAAGACGAGCTTTCGCCCTGCCCCATGGTCTGAATCTGGTTGGGGCCAATCGTGTAAGTGACGGCGCCCAGGCTGGGGGCGATTTGTTCGCGGGCGGCGTCCAAATCCGCGGTGACAACAACGGTCCCAAGATTCGCCGGCGAATTTGTTCCGATTGCATTGGTGGAGACCGGGGGCGAATCGGAGGCATTCACCGCGCCGGCGACGAACAGAGCCGCGCTGAGCGGCACGCAACAGAGAACGGCACATCTTCCAATACTTATCATTTCCTGCTTCTTTTATGACAAGAAATGGTTAATGTCAAAGGAAATGTTTTGAGCCTAAAACATAAAGCGGCCAACAAAACATAACCCTTATTATCGAATCGGATACGATTATCGTTGTGCCGCTGATATTCGCCTGTGTTCTTGAATGGTAATCTCCGGTGACGAATCGCCGAATCAGCCTGGCAGGTCGCGGCCAGTGGTCGTCACGGTCAACTTGCCGTGTTTTACCCCTTTGGCGGCGATGAGTTCATCGGCAATTTTCCGGATCGGTCCTGCTTTGCCACGAACAAGGATCACCTCCAAACAATTGTGGTGGTCGAGGTGGACGTGGACAGTGGAAATAATCACATCTTCGTGATCGTGTTGAATATCCGTCAATACGGACTGCAGATTGTGTTTGTGATGGTCATACACCAGGGTGATGGTTCCGGCAATCTCCTCGCTGCCGAACTTCTGCCGATGTTCGACCAAGCTGTCGCGAATCATGTCGGCGATGGCGAGCGAACGGTTGTCATAACCTTTTTCACGCGCCATCTGATCCAATTGATCCAGCAGCGGATGAGGAAGGGAAACACTGAAACGGGCAACAGGTTCGACTTTCATGGTTTCATGAATAACACCGCGAAATGGGGCGCGCCAAGCTGATTTGGCGTGACAGCGGTCAATCGGGAGGGGTGGAGATTAGTTCGATCTCGTCGTATCGATTCAGGCGGTAGAAGATGATCGAAACAGCCCAACTCACCACAAAGACTCCGATTATGACGAAGCCGATGACGCCGAAGTTGTCATTCAGGGAGCCGATCACGTCCCAGACGACACCGTGAATTTTCAATTGACCGCCGATCAACCCCAGCGCCTCGATTCCGCCGACAAGCAACGCGACCAGGACCGAGACAAAAGTGATGGTCATATTATAGTAGAGTTTGCGGATCGGTTTGACGAAAGCCCAACCATAAGCGCCCAGCATAAGGATGCTGTCGGTCGAATCGATCAACGCCATGCCTGCCATGAAAAGGGTCGGAAAGACGAGGATCGACCAGATCGGAAGGCCCCCGGCAGCTTCCTTGGCCGAAATACCCAGCAGGCCCACTTCCGTTGCTGTGTCGAAACCGAGACCGAATAAAAAGCCGACCAGATACATCTGCCAGCTATGCTCAATTAATCGAAATAAACTCCGGAAGATGCGTCCGAAAAATCCGCGCTGGGCAAGAAGCACGTTGAGGTCTTCCTCAACAAACCGGCCTCCCCCCTTGACGTGCTGGAAAGTGCGATAAACTGAAAGGAGGATGAAAATGTTGACGATGGCGATGGCCAGGAGAAAGAAAGCGGAAACGGCAGTCCCGATCATTCCGCCGATGGCTTCATAGGAATGGAACCGGTTTTTGAGCGCGACGGAACTCAGAGCGATGGCGGCCGACAACCCGAAAACGATGGTCGAATGGCCGAGGGAAAAAAAGAAACCGACGGCAACCGGCTGTTTGCCCTGCTGCATCAACTTGCGCGTCACATTGTCGATCGCAGCGATGTGATCGGCGTCCACCGCATGACGAAGACCAAACGTGTAAGCCAGAAAGGCCGTGCCGAGGAGAACCGGATAGTGCTGAAAGGCAATCAGCGCCCATATCCAGGCCCCTGCATTAACGCCCATGAGCAGCACATACATGGAAACCACCCGGCCTTTCATGCTGCCCGGAGCAAGAGGCACAGCCTTCGGAACCGCATCGGGAGAGGAAGTTATTGAGGTCATGGACATCATCGATCGGCGCGGCGATCAGCCGCGTAGCCTTGGTTTTTTATGCACACGATTTTTAGCTTGCGTAACACCAGACTGGCAGTATTATCCATCGCGTTGAGAATAACACCGGCAGGCGCTCAAAGTCAAGTTTTGCATCCGTTTTCGTGTTGCAAAGACGCGGCGTCTCCGCTGGTGATTATATGCGAAAGCCACCTGTGGCAGCGATGGCGGGCCTCAAACCCGCAGCTGCAACGCGGGTGGATTTTGTTTTTTACCTGCCGGATTGAAATCCTCGTCGCCTGTCCGAGTTGACGACCGGCTGCAAAGATCATGAGAATTCAGTCAAAGTTAAGCCAGATTCTGTGGGCCATTCTGGCGGCCACCGTCCACACCCACGCCCAAAACTCCACCAATCAAAGCTCCACCAACCAGCCGCCGATCCATCTGGCGACAGTGGTGGTCGAAGGCCGGCAGGATAGCATGATCGGCATTGCGTCGTCGGCCACGCAGGGGACCGTGGGTGCCGATGAACTCGCCACCCACCCGATCCTGCGCGACGGGGAAATCATGGAAACCGTGCCGGGAATGATCATCACCCAGCACGCCGGCGGCGGAAAAGCCAACCAGTATTTTTTGCGCGGATTCAACCTCGATCACGGCACGGATTTCGCAAACTACCTGGATGGAATGCCGTTGAACCTGCCTTCGCACGCGCATGGCGAAGGTTACTCGGACATGAACATCGTCATCCCTGAGTTGGTGGAACGGGTTGATTACGAAAAAGGCCCTTATTACGCGGATGTCGGCGATTTCGGCTCAGCGGGCGCGGCGCATCTGGTTTTTTACAAAACACTGCCCCAAGACTTCCTTACGGTGGAAGGCGGCATGTTTGGTTATGAGCGCGGCGTGTTCGGCGTGTCGCAAAAAGTCGGCCCGGGCGAATTGCTTTACGGAGGCGAAGCGTATCACGACGACGGGCCCTGGGTGCATCCGGACGATTATTCCAAATTCAACGGCCTTCTGACCTACAGTCAGGGCAATGATGCCAACGGCTTCAGCATCACGGGGCGGGCCTATCACGGCAAATGGAATTCGAGCGATCAACTCGCCGAAAACGCCGTGCCATTGGTGGGTTTCTTCGGCACGCTCAACCCGACGGACGGCGGCAATTCGGAGCGTTATAGCTTGCAGGCCGAATGGCATCGCCTGGACGCCAATTCCGAGACCAAAATCACAGCCTACGCTGTCTATTACGACCTCGATTTGTTTTCCGACTTTACCTACTACCTCACCGACACCAATCGCGGCGATCAGTTCGAGCAACAGGACCAGCGCGAGGTGGCGGCCCTCGACGCGCACCACACGCTGTTCAACCAATGGTTTGGCCGCGACGTGGAAAACACGTTCGGCCTGCAAGTCCGCAACGACTGGATCCATAACGGCCTTTATCAGACAGAGGATCGTGTGCGCGTGGACAAATTGGACACGGATCCCAGTGGCCTCCCTGATGGCCTCTTTGCCCACGGTCTCCCTTACACCTGGCTCCCAGCCGGCACGGATGTGAACCATCTTACAGACACGGAGGTGGGCATTTATGCGGAAAACAAAGCGCAGTGGACGGACAAGTTCCGCTCGGTCCTGGCTCTTCGCGGAGACCTGGATTACTTCGATGACACCAGCCTGAGCACCCCGGCCAACTCCGGCACGTCCGCCAAGCTGCTGCCCAGTCCCAAGATGAGTTTGATTTTCGGCCCGTGGGAAAAGACGGAATTCTACGCGCAGGGTGGATTCAGTTTTCACAGCAACGACGGGCGCGGCGCGACACAAACGGTGGAGCCGGTTTCGGCAGACAATCCCAATCCCAATACGCCGGTCGCGAGAATTCCCGGCCTGATCCAAACCAAAGGCGCGGAATTCGGCGTGCGTACACTGGCTGTCCCGCATTTGCAAAGCACGATTTCGTTGTGGTACCTGCACAGCGAGTCCGAACTGGAACAGGATGGCGACACCGGGGGCACCGTCGCATCACAACAGCCGAGTGATCGCTACGGCGTCGAATGGGCAAACTATTACACGCCGGTAAAACATCTGGCTTTTGACTTGGACTTTGCGGATTCCATCGCGCGTTTTACTTCGCCGGACGCGGCCGATGCCGCGCCGGTCAGCGCCGGCAGCACGACCCTGGGTCCCGGTGGCACGCGCGTGCCCGAAGCGGTCGGGGCTGTGATTTCTTCCGGCATCACGCTGTTCGATTTGAGCGGGTTCTCGGCCAGCCTCCGTCTGCGCTACTTCGGTCCGCGTGATTTGACCTCGGATGGAATTTATCGCTCGGATTCAACTTTATTGCTCAACGCGGAGGCCGGTTGCCAAATCAACAAGACGTGGCGCATCTCTGTCGAATTGTTGAACTTGCTGGACAGTCGCGACCACGACATTGACTACGCCTATGTATCGCGGATAACTCCAACAGCTGCGGCGGCGTTCACAGATGTTTTCCACCCCGTCGAACCGTTTCAGGTGCGGGTGGGGATGACGGCGCGATTTTAGACGTCAATTTGACAATGCACTGCGGGCATGGTATTGCACTGCAATGTTGCCGAAAGCGTCCAAATGGTTGGTGGTCGTCATGCTGTGCGTGACGCTCGGTTTCCATTGGACCTTGCTGCAATCGGCCGCCTGGGTCGGCATGATGGTCGATTACTCCTGCCAGGGTTCGATTAAGGACGCCGTGGCCAAAACATTCGACGGCCAGCATCCCTGTCCGCTCTGCAAATTGGTGCGCGAGGGCAAAAAGAGCGAGAAGACGCCCCAGGCGCAGCAGATCGTCAAGAAGATCGATCTTTTCGCCGGGCAGGCCGCGGCTTTTTATTTTCCGCTGCAGACACCTCCAGCCCCTCCTTTTTCGCTCGTGACTGTTACTCGCACCGAGCCTCCGCTTCTACCGCCGCCCCGGCCTTTCTTCGGATAGTTCAACAGGCAGTCAACGGCGCCGGATGTGTGTCCGGTTGCCGGAGTTTTCGTTGTTGTCAAATAATTTGAATGGCCTTTGGCCTTTCTCAATCCGAAAAAAGTTAAATTATGAAAAAATTTGCAATGTTTGTTTTTATGGGGGGCGTGGCGGTTTTGGCACCCGGCGTGGCCCGGGGCTGCGCCTGTGGATGCGGCGTTTTCGACGTGGGCACCAGCTCGATGTTTCCGCACGGCGCGGGCGGAATGGTCTTTGTCAATTATGACTTCCAGGATCAAGACCAGAATTGGTCCAACACCGGGCCGGCGCCCTCGGCCAATAACGGGGACAAGGATATTCGGACGGACTTCACCACCTATGGACTTCAATACATGTTCAACCGCAGTTGGGGCATTCAGGCCGAGATACCGTATGATTTCCGGGATTTCAAGACGCTGGGCGGACCCACCGGCAATCAAGTCGTGTCCCTCAAATGGAGCAGTCTGGGTGACATCCGGCTGGAAGGCATCTACACCGGGTTTTCCGACGATATGTCCAGCGGGCTGATTTTTGGCGTCAAGCTGCCGACGGGCGATGATTCGCATAATGATGCCTATGGCGATATTGATCGGGACAGTGAAATCGGGACGGGGAGCACGGATGTTCTGCTGGGCGGGTTTCACCGCCATCGTCTGACCAGTGACGGCAGCTTCACCTGGTTCGCTCAGGCGCTGCTGGATGTGCCGGCGCTGACCCAGGCCCAATATCGTCCCGGCGTGGAATTGGATACGGCCGCCGGAGTCTATTACCGGGGCTGGACATTCGGTGGTGTGACGGTCACGCCGCTGGCGCAGGTCCTTGGTTCCATCCGAACCAGTGACAGTGGCAACTACTCTTCGGGCGGCATTTATGATGTCAACGACAACCCGCCCAACGACCCGGTTGGCGGCAGGTCTTCCGGCTACCAGCGGATTCTTCTCTCGCCGGGCATCGAATTCAACATACGCAGGGTGAGCATTTATGCGGACGTTGAATTGCCGGTTTTCCAGGACTTCGTGGGCAACCAGTTGGTGGCGCCGTTTCTGTTCAAGATGTACGTGAGCTATATGTTTTAAAGGACGTCGCTCATGATTGCACGAATCGGAAAAGCTGCGAGGGTCGGCGTTTGCCGGATCGCATTGGAAAGCGCGACCAGCGATAAATGAATTGCAGTAAAGCAAGTCGTTCTGGGCGGCGCAGACTGCCCAGAACGCCTAACAGCAGTTAAAATGAAAACACGTAAGATAACTCGAACGAAAGGAAATCCGTTATGATGACTCGAAGACAAGTTTTGAAAACAACCGCGCTGGCCTCGGTCGCTTATGCGGCGGCTTCGTCCCTGCGCACGATCAACGCTCAACCCGCTCAAGCCCCGGCCGCCGCAAGCACCCCGGTTGGTCCCTACACTCTGCCGCCGTTGCCGTATGCGTTCGACGCCCTCGAACCGCATATCGATGCCCGGACGATGCAAATCCATCACGACAAACATCATGCCTCTTATGTGGCGAATCTGAACAAAGCTGTTGCTGGTTTTCCTGATCTCGGAAAGAAGCCGGTCGGGGATTTGCTCAAAGACCTGAGCTCCGTTCCTGAAAAAGTTCGCACGGCAGTCCGCAACCAAGGGGGTGGTCATTACAACCACTCGATATTCTGGCAAATGATGAAGCAGAATGGCGGCGGAGAACCCTCGGGGGAATTGTCCAAGGCGATTGATAAAAAGTTTGGCAGCTTTGGCGCGTTCAAAGCCCAGTTTGCGAAGGCTGCGGCAGGCCAGTTTGGGAGCGGCTGGGCATGGCTTGTTTCAGACGGCGGCGATCTGAAAATCGAATCCGCTCCGAATCAAGACTCGCCCATCAGCGATGGCAAACAGCCTTTGCTAGGCGTGGACGTTTGGGAGCACGCATATTATTTGAAGTACCAGAATCGCCGGCCTGATTACATCGCCGCCTGATTCAATGTCATTAATTGGGATTACGTTTCCCAGAGATTCCAAAGCGGGGCAATTTGATTCATGTGAGCATCTTTACATTTGCAAACCGCGGTCGGACGCTCGCCATCAGGTCCCAGGCGGTGGCGATCGCGTTCGTAGCGGTGCTGCTCGGCGGCCCAGCCTGCGCTGACCCCGCAAGGAATGTGGCCACCTACACCGTAAAAGGCGTCTTCAAGGAAAGATGTACGTGAGCTATATGTTTTAGGGGAAGGACAAAGCGCAATGGGGAAGCGCGGCGCAAAAAACGCTCGCGCTCCCCAAAAGCGTAGAATAGATGGATAGGCAACCAAGCAGGGAGTGATCTTTTTTTGGCACGAATTACCACGAATTACCACGATAGGGCTATCCACTTTGCTACTACACCACTACTGCTGGTGTAGAGGAGGTGTTCCTTGGATGATCGTTTCGTAAGTTACTGGTCCGACCCGGACTGCCTGTTCCAAGAGTCGGAAGAAGAGTTT
>JBKQUS010000003.1:0-10646 GCA_052325505.1 Limisphaerales bacterium | reverse complement strand
CTCTTTTCGAAAGGGTTTTGAAACTCGGAATGAACGGCAGACAACTAAAAATAGAAGTGACAGCAAGCCGTAAAAGTCGCGCTTATTTTCAGTGCTCCGTGGTCTAAAGGATGGGGTCCGCCTCAGGTCATTCGACACGGTGTCACTAACAGGATATCCGTCCTCGCTTCTACTTAGCGGACTTGGCGATACCAATACCGACTGGGACAGCAGTTCTTTCGCGTTACCCGACTTTGGGTGGAGGCCTTATACGAATGTTTCTGGGAATGGTTATAACATCGCATTTTATTTTGGCACAAACACAGTCGGTTACCCCTATCTTTATGGAGAATCATTTAACTGGAGTTCACCCTCAGCAACAGCGCTTAATGTGGGGAACGCGGCACCGGCTATAAACGGCCAGCCGCAGTCGATGGTGGTTAATGCTCACGACACCGCATCATTCAGCGTTACAGCCTACGGCTCGTTGGCGTTAAGTTATCAATGGTTATTAAACGGCACAAACATTCCCTGGGCGACCTCGAACATTTTGACGATCACAAATGTGTCGCAAACGAACTTGGGAACCTATGTCGTTGTCGTCACGGATGATTCGGGCCAAGTCACGAGTTCGAACGCCGTTCTGTCCATGTATCCGTTTATTGCGACCCCGTTCACTGGTGCTGTCGCGTATTGGGGCCAAAGCTCTACTTTAAGCATACAGGCTTGGGGAAGCGGACCCTTAGCCTATCAGTGGTATCAGAACGGGGTTTCCATCCCTAATGCAACTAATCAATCGTTTACCCTGACGGATATCCAGTTCACCAACGCCGGCCTTTACTCAGTGGTCGTCAGCAATGCGTTTGGCAGTGCAACCAATACACCGGAGCAGGTGATTGTAGAACCTGCTGGAGTTTCCATCGGCGGGTTGTATCCAGGCATAATCATCAATGGGACGGTCGGCTACAACTACGTCATTCAGAGCTCGGCCAATCTCGCGGACACAAACTCATGGATTACCGTGACGAATCTAACCTTGACGCAACCGATTCAGCTTTGGATAGACACCAATACCGACGCATCGCAGCCTGGAAATCCGCAGATGTTCTATCAGATTTTGCCGGGACAATAAGTTCAATTGCATTGACTCTTTGGCGGATTGAGCTTAATAATCCTGACCGCAGGGTCGGTTGCAATGAAGTCATTCCGGCGTACGCCGGAGGAGGCGATGCATGGAAACAGTTTTGCCGTCGGAGTTCAAACGCGCGATGGTTCTGGTTTTGGATGGCGCCCCGTATATCATCGAGGAGCTTCACCAGAGCGGCACCGCGCAAACCAAGCACAAACTCCACACCCGGTTGCGCAATCTCAAGGCCGGCCATACGATTGACCGCGTTTTTGCCGAGAACGAGCGCGTGACCGTGGCCCACTTGCAAACCCGGCGCGTCACCTACAGTTACAGCCAGGGCGACACGCATGTCTTTCTCGACGCCGAGACGTTCGAGGAACTTGATCTGAACGACAAGCAACTCGGCGAGCGGCGCTGGTTTCTCAAGGAGAACGAGGAATACAAGGCCCTGTACCTGGAGGGTGTTCCGCTCGACATCGTGCTGCCGCCGCAAATCCCGCTCCAAGTCGTGGAAACCGCCCCGCCCGTTCGCGGCAGCTCGGACACGGCCTGGAAGGAAGCGAAGCTCGAAACGGGCCTTGCGATCATGGTGCCGTTGTTCATCGCCAAAGGGGAGACGATTCGCGTGGACACGGCGTCGAAGAAATACGCCGGGAAGCAAAACGATTGAGCCTTTACCAAATCTTCCACGGGGCTCTGCCTTCGGACCAGAGTTTGTTGAGCAAATTGAATTCGGAAAAGGTGTCCATCGGCTGCCAGAAGCCGTCGTGCAGAAAGGCCATCAATTGGCCGTCGGCTGCCATGGTCCGAATGGGCTTTTGCTCGAACATCACCTGGTCGCAGGGTTCCTCCAGATAATCGAAAATGCCGCGGGAGGCGACGAAGAAGCCACCGTTGATGCGGCCTTCGGCGGCCTGCGGTTTCTCATTGAATTGCGTGACGCGGCCCTCGGGGGAGATGCCCATTTCGCCAAAACGGCCGGGAGGCCGCACGGCGGTCACAGTAAGCTTCCTGCCGTGCTTGCGATGGAAAGCGCGGGAGGCGTTGATGTCAACGTTGCCTACGCCGTCTCCGTAGGTGATGAAAAAATCAGGGTCGTCGCCGATGTAAGATTTGATTTTCTGGATGCGTCCGGCGGTGAGGGTTTCCTCGCCGGTGTCGGCCAGAGTGACGGTCCAGTCTTCCTCGTCGTGGTGAGTGTGGAATGTGACGCCGGCTTTGCGTCCGAGGCGGAGGGTGACGTCGCTGGTCATCCAGAGGTAATTGCGGAAGAAGTCCTTGATGATTTCGCCCTTGTAGCCGAGGCAAAGGATGAAGTCCTTGTGGCCGTGGGCGGCGTAGGTTTTCATGATGTGCCACAGGATGGGGCGATCGCCGATGGGCACCATGGGTTTGGGACGGTATTCGGTCTCCTCGCGCAAGCGGGTGCCTTTGCCGCCGCAGAGTATGACGACTTTCATGGCAGGCCAGGCTCCGGGTGAACGGACGCTTTATTCATGAGAACCATGGGCAATGGATACGACAATCATGGCCGGAGAGGCAACCCTAAATGTCTAATGACGAAATCCTAATGACCAATCAATGCCCAAATGACCAATGACGAAATGCGCAGGTCCCGGCCAATTTCGCTTCCAATGAACTCCTACGGCGCGAAATCCTCGGCGACAAGGCGCGCGATTTCGCTCCCGATGGCCAGGGAGGCGGTGGCGCCCGGACTGGGAGCGTTGAGAACATGCAAGGCGCGGGGCCGGCGCACGAGGCAGAAATCCTGCAACAACTCGCCATCCGGGGACATGGCCTGGGCGCGGACGCCGGCGCCGCCGTGGGCCAGGTCTTCGATGCGAATTTCCGGGACGAGTCGTTGCAGCGCCTGGCAGAACAACCGCCGGCTGAAGGAACGCTTGATTTCATCCCAGCTCATTTGCTTGTGCTTGCCCATGAAATGCCAGAGACCGGAGAAGCTCAAAGCGTCCCAAAGGTCGCGGACGTTAATATCGGTTTTCTTGTAACCCTCCCGCGCGCCGGCCAGCACCGCGTTCGGCCCGGCCTCGACGCCGCCTTCAATCAGGCGCGTAAAATGGACGCCCAGAAACGGGAAGGTCGGGTCCGGCACCGGATAGATCAGGTGGCGCACCAGATGCTGGCTTTCCGGCCTGATTTTAAAATACTCGCCGCGGAAGGGGACGATGCGGACTTCGCGCTTCTCGCCCGCCATGGCGGCCACGCGGTCGCAGTGCAGGCCGGCGCAATTGACCACGTAATCCGCCTGCCAGTCGCCGGAGGAAGTGCGCGCCAGCCAGCCTCCGTTTTGCGCTTGAATCTTGTTGACACAGGCCCCGGTAGCAACACGCCCGCCCGCCGCCTCGAGTTTTTTGACCATGGCATGGCAGACCTGCACGTAGTCAACAATACCTTCCTGGGGGACGTGAACGGCGGCGATGCCGGCCACGTGGGGTTCGATTTCCAGCATTTGCGGGCGGTCGAGGAGGCGGAGGCCTTGCAGGCCGTTTTGTTGGCCGCGTTCGAGGAGATTGTGCAGGCGGGGCAACTCGGTTTCATCCACCGCCACCACCAGCTTGCCACAGATTTCATGGGCGATGCCGTTGTCTTTGCAGAAGGCCACCATTTCCTGAATGCCGGAAACGGCCAGCCTGGCCTTGAGCGAGCCGGGCTTGTAATACAACCCGGCGTGGAGCACGCCGCTGTTGTTGCCGGATTGATGGCGGGCGACGTCGTCTTCCTTTTCCAGGACGACGACTTGCGCGGCGGGGAAGCGGCCGGATAATTTCAGGGCGGTGGCCAAGCCGATGATGCCGCCGCCCACAATGATAATGCGCCGTTGTGTCACCTTGTAAAAATCCGCCCGGAAAGACCGCGAGTCAATTCATTTGGATGGCGGTTGGACACGCGGCTGCTGTGCATAGGCGGATCTACAATGGGATGGGGCGCGCAATCCCTTGCGCGCCGCGGCTGGCAACGGAGTGCCAGCCCTACCTCGAGCCGGCAAATTTACGAGTTGGCTTCGCGTGTTTTTTGCGTATCCTGCCGCCAATGGCTATGATTGGAGATCAGTCCGCCGTAAAACAGCACACGCGGAAGGGCAGCTTGCTGGTGCTGTTCCTCGCACTGGGCGGCGCTTTGGCCGCCTTGTGTCATCAAGGATTTCTGCCGCACCAGGTCATGTGGGCGAACGACGTGCCGCTGGGCGCGATGATGGACCCGTGCAGCCGCCTGCCCGGCACCTTTTCCGGCCATTGGGACACCCTCTACTATATTGGCGGCGCCTCGACGAGTTCTTCTCCGTCGTTTTCGACGCTGTTGCAATGGATTCTCGGGCCGGTGATTTATCTCAAGATTTACACACCGTTGACCATGCTGATGCTGGGCTTCGCGGCGTGGTTGTTTTTCAGGGGACTGGGATTTGCGCCGGCGGTATGCGTGGTGGGCGCCCTAGGGGCGGGATTGAACATGCATTTTTTTTCCAACGCCTGCTGGGGCCTGGGCAACTGGAACATATCCGCCGCCATGGTCTTCATCGCCCTGGCCGTGCTGGCCTCCTCCTCCATTCGACCCCTTTGGGTCAAGGCCGCCATCGCCGGGCTGGCCGTCGGCATGGTGGTCATGGAGGGCTTCGATGTCGGGGCCATTTTGAGCCTTTATGTGGGACTCTTCATTGTCTTCTATGTCCTGAGAACATCGCCCAACCCCGTGCAAGGGCTTCCCCGCACCATCGGCGTGGGGACACTGGTGGTGCTGTTTGCGCTCTTGATCTCCGACAGCACCCTTTACACTCTGGTCGGGACGCAAATCAAGGGAACCTCATCCGGCACGGGCCAAAGCGCGGGCGAAAAGGAGGCCCACTGGAATTTCACCACGCAATGGAGCTTTCCGAAGCTGGAAACGATTCGCCTCGTCATTCCGGGCGTCCTCGGATACCGCCTTCAGGACTACATCACGGACACGAACAAAGCCAGCGCCTACTGGGGCAGCATTGGCGAGGATCCGCATGTGGACCAACTGGAGAGCAGCGATCCGAAAACCCGCGCCCATGCCGCCGCCTCCCTAGGATTGCAGCCCGACATCCAAAGCGTCATGGCGGGGGACGACCTGTCCCTGCGGGGAAACATCCTGGGTCAGATCAAGGGAAGTTTGCAACGGCGGCACACCGGCTCGGGGGATTACACCGGGGTGTTGGTTTGTCTGCTGGCGGTTTTCGCCCTGTTCAATTCCTGGCGAAAATCCAATTCGCCATTCTCGGAACATGAGCGGCAGTTTGTGTGGTTTTGGGGCGGGGCGGCGCTGTTTTCGCTGATGGCGGCCTGGGGCCGGTACAGCTTTGTGTATCAGTTCATCTACCACTTGCCTTACCTCAGCACCATCCGCAACCCGATCAAATTCCTGCATCCCTTGAACATCTGCCTGATGATCTTGTCGGGTTACGGCCTGGAAGCGCTCTACCGCGGCTATTTGCGCGGGCCGGTCAATCGCGCCGGAAGCTGGTGGCAAAAGGCGTCCCCCTTCGACAAGAAATGGACCACCGGCACCCTGCTGGTCCTGGGGGTATCCGTGTTGGGCCTGTTGATCCTGACTTCCTACAAGGCGAGTTTGGCCCACTATTTGGACCAGAACGGATTCCCCAGCGATCAGGCGGCGCAAATGGCGGCGTTCTGCATCCGGGAAGTCGTTTTGTTCATCGTCTTTTTTGGCGTCTCGGTGGCGGTGGTCATTGGCGCTCTCAGCGGCGCATTCAGCGGACGCCGCGCCATTTGGGCCTGGGTCATTCTTGGCGCCATCATGATATTTGACCTGAGCCGCGCCGACGCCCCATGGGTCCGTTATTACGATTACGAGCAGAAATTCAGCATGAACCCGGTTGTTGACCTGTTGAGGCACGATCCTTGGGAACACCGCGTCATGTCGCGGTTCTTGCCCACGGGAGGTTACATTCCCGGGGACGGCGCCCTGGGCGCGCTCTGCCATTGGTGGCTGGAGAATGATTACCTGGCCAACAACATCGAGTCGCTGGAACTGGACCAGGCACCGCGCCTGCCCGACCTGGACCGGACTTATATCGACAACTTCGGCGGCTGGACCTCGCAAGATTTGTCCCCACCGGTGCGCATGTGGCGCCTGACCAATACGCGCTATATCCTGGCGGACGCGCGCGTCACGCCCGCCCTCAACCAGTTGGCCGAGCCAAAAAACAGCTTCCGCAGTGTCATGCTGATGGACATCGTCAACAAACCCGGCGTGATTCAATGGGAAGACCCCGGTGATTGGACAGTCCAGACCAATGACAACGGGCACGTCGCGCTGATCGAATTCACCGCCGCCCTGCCGCGCGCCAAACTCTATTCCAACTGGCAAATTACCGATGACACCACGGCGCTGGCGCAGTTGAACTCGTCGAGATTTGACCCGGCGAAAATGGTGCTCATTGCCAACGACACCCCGGTGGCGCAGAAACCGGCCCAACCCGAAGCGGACCCGGGCACTGTGGCCATCACCAGTTACCTGCCCAAGGACGTCAAGCTGGAGGCTGACGCGAAAACGCCGGCTGTCCTGTTGCTCAATGACCGGACCGGCGAGTATTGGAAGGTCTGGGTGGATCAGCAGCCGGCCAGCGTGCTGCGTTGCAACTACATCATGCGCGGGGTGTTTTTGCCGCCGGGCCATCACACCATTGAATTCCGTTTCCGCGCCCCCATGCAATGGCTTTACGTCAGCGCCTCCGCCTTTATTTTTGGCGTCTTGCTGACCGGCTACGTGGTTGTCTCCCGCCTCAGACGCGCGCCGGAAGCCCCCGCCGCCCCCGGAAAACCCGGCGCATCCTGATACTACACTAAATCTCAATCACCGCATCCGGCACAAACCCGGGATCAACCTGATACGAATACCCGCGCTGATTGCTGAATACCCGCGTTCCGCCCATTTCATAATCCACGCTGTGATGCGTATGGCCGTGAATCCATAACGGAACGCGGCTGTTCTCCACAAACCAATCCAAGGGAGAAGCAAAAGCCGCATTCAAAATGCCGCCCGCATGGTAAGGCGGGATGGATCTCTCGCTTGGCGCATGGTGCGTGATGACCACCGTTTTTTCAGGGTCGCACTTTCCGAGTTGATGTTTCAGCCAGCCGGCGGAGGCTGTGTGCATCATCAGGGAATCTTCCGGTTGAAACAAGCCTGCGCTCGTCTTGATGACATGATAATCCCGCAAGAACTCCCCCGCCGCCAGCATCGCCGTGTCGGTATTGTGCCAGAGCTTGAAGTCCGTCCACAAGGTGCAGCCGAGAAAGGTATAGTCCCCGATTTGGACAGACTCGTTTTCCAGCAGACAAATATTTCCGCTTCGCGTTGCGGTCCTGAACTCCTTGAACACACCCGAAATCGAGTTGTTATAGAACTCGTGGTTTCCCATCACATAAATGACTGGCTGCTCCGGGAAGTGTTTTCTCACCCATGGGATGCCCTGGCAACCCAGATGGATGTCGCCCGCCAGAATTACCACGTCTGCGCCCGTTTGTTCCGGCGTGTAATCGCCAAACTCCAAATGCAGATCGCTTAAAACTTGCAGCCGCATCAATGCTCCTTGTTTCCTCGAATCGACCCTTTCACTTTGACTGATGCCGTGAAAGATTCCATTATGGCGGGGCGAGTGTGAAGGCGCCGCTCTGATCGGTTCCGAGGAAATAGCCTTGGGCGTTGGTCTGGCCTTGCAAGATCACGCCGTTGAATTTGATAATTTGTTTCGGGTCGTCCGGATTGGCGAAGCTGCCGCTGATCACACCCGTCGTTTTGTTGGTCTTCAACGTCAGCTTGTTTGTGTTCTCCGCCAAGTTGGGGATCATGAGCGTAAAATTGCTGTCCTGCAAGCTCACTGCCAAGCCTGCGGGCAACGTCTCGCTCGGCGTGTAAAGCCCTCCCGTGAGCGTCGCTTGTTGATTTGTAAATCCTAAACGATGCACCGCCGTCTTGGACGAATTGGCCGCGTTGATCCAACTGAGCATAGAGGCGTTCGTGATGTAGTTGTTGTTGAAATAGTTCCAGCCCCACAAAGAGCCTTTGCCACTGTAAAGGCGCACATACATCGGCCAATAACCGTCCTGGGAGACCACGCTCGACTGGCTGATCGTCGTCCCATCCGCCAGGATCCCGGTCAGCGTGATCCTCCCCGAGGAACTCACCTTCACCGTTCCATAACTAACGCCATAAGGGCCAACGGTCGAATCCTTCGTGCCGGGGATGACCAGGGTGTACTGTCCTTCAAACTCGGTTGCTTTGTCGGAGGTGCTAAACCCATCGCGAAAACCGCTTAATTCGGCGATGAAGTTGCCGTCGCTGACAGTTCCACTGACCGATTGAGCTGCGATATCAAGTTGCAGGGTAATGGCCAACGAAGGTTCCCCGCGAGGGCGTTTCGAAACGATGTCCGCAGTCCCATTTGAGGCGAACTTCCCCGAGAGGGGCACAGTCTGACCACCCAAATCAAGGTTTCCAGAAACCGTACCGCTGCTGGTAACGCTGAATAAGAACGAGCCGGAGTTGGTTTGCTGCCGGGCGGAGTCTATCGGGGCAAAAAGACCTCGATAAGTTCCCTGCGCCGCCAAAATGTCATACCTTTGGCCGATCAGCCCATTCACTGCCGAGAGTGGCATAGTCTGACTGCCCAAATCAAAGCTTGCGGAAACCGAGCCGCTGCTGGCAACGCTGGACAAGATCGAGCCGGAGTTGGTTTGCTGTCGGGCGGAGTCTGTCGGGGCAGAAAGGCCCCGATAAGTTCCCTGCGCCGCCGGAATGCCATAGCTTTGGCCGCTTAGCCCGTTCGCTGTCAGAGCAAACTGGCCGGTGGCCATGGCGCTCATCCCGACAGTAGAAGGTCCCGGCGCACAACTGATCTCGTTCGACAAGGGGCTTTCCAGTCCATTCGTATCGTAACAACTGATGGCAAAGAAATAGGTGGCGCCGGCCGTCAGTCCTTGAACCGTACTGGTCGTCATATTTCCCACATCAACACTACTCGAATATTGCCCGCTGGCCGTGCCATAATGAATGAGGTAACCGATGGCCGCGGGGCTTGGGCTGCCAGTCCAGGCAAGCGTTACACTGCATGAGCCTGGCAAAATCGAGTCTTGAGCCTGGATGGGGTTGAGGAGCAGAGCGAGCAACAGGATTCCTCCCAAAACTATAGTTGGTCTCTTGATGGGTGAAGGCCGGTTCAATCCTTGGTTGGCGCGGCCTGCCGTTTGTTCAGAGATTGTCATCTGCTGATTGTCGTTCTGCCAACGTCGAAGGCCTTGATGGATCAATGACCTCATCGGCGCGAATGTGTCGCGATGTTGCGTAGCGGAATTTCATTTTTGCAGACTAATGGCTGGAAATGAAACACGCCTGCCCCAGCTTGTCAACCACCCAAGCTGGAGCGTTTTAGAAAATAGTGTGACCGTTCGGAGTGAGGATTTTTTAGTTTTGGCGAGGGTTTGGCGAAGGAGCGGTGTTCTCCCCATGCACCTTGTCGTCAGTCAGGCGGGATCGACTTTGACATTGCCTGATACATCATCTCCTCGCTCAAGAATGGTGTGCCATATAATTCGTACCCGACGCCCAGTTTTTCGTTCACTTTCTGCGCAAGACCGTCATGTGTTGCGGCATCGGCGTGAAAAGGAACTGCGACAATGATGTATTCGATTGGAGTTTTCATGTTGTTTTGAATCCCTGTTTTCCCTACGTAATTTTGAGGCGATTGAACACGGGAACTTTGGCAAAATCCAGGAGGAATCCAAAAACCGCCGCCGCCGCTAATATCCCTCCCACAACGAAAACAGGCAGGGGAGTCATGGCGATCCCGCAAATTGCCAGGGTTGAGGCGATAAGCAAATCAGCCACAGACGACCCGAGTAGCCAACGGCTGGGACGAACGGACCCCAGGCGACGGCGTTCACGATTCGTATAGGTCGTTGCCTGATTGCCAAAGACTATGACCACGAAGGCCAGCGTTCTTAAAGTTTCGATTCCAAAGCCCAGGCGGAATTTGCCGACGGCCAGAATGGCGGCGCAAAAGACCAGCTCGGAAACTCCCATGAAGACACCCGCAATAGTCAATTGGCCGATGCGCCAGGCGTTGGGCTTTGGTGACGGTCGCACATTGTCCGTGGTCAAGGACATGCCAAGGAGATCGCCGGTGAGCATTACAATAACCATCAACATGGGGGTCAGGATCGCTTGTCCGGTCATGAAAAGCCCCACCGCCAGGAAAAGTACTTGAACAGTTTTTTTGGTAACCAAATTCAGCGCATAAGTTTGGATGCGCTGAAAGGCGGCGCGGCCTTCTTTTACCGAAGCGACGATGCCGCCGAGTCCTGATTTGGTCAGCACGATGCCGGCTGCTGACTTGGCAACATCGGTGGCGGTTGACTGAGCTGGACCCCTATTTTTAGACCACTGGTTAAGTTCGACTTTTGCCGGTCTGCTGTAGATAAGAAAGAGCAGACTTATGAAAGCAAAACGGAAAAGACACAGTGCGGCCTTCAAGGCCAAA
>JBKQUS010000002.1:0-11506 GCA_052325505.1 Limisphaerales bacterium | reverse complement strand
TCCCATTCCGCCTGTGCCGCCTTCAACTGCTGCTCGTAATCGGCCAGCGATTCCTGATAGCGCTGCTGGATTTCAGGTTGTCGTTCCTGCCACACGGCCGGGAACAGCGTCTTGGCATGGTTCTCGGCGAACAACGCCGGCAGCAACCGATACGGCGCTTGGGATTTCACCGATTCAGTCAGGTCGTTGAGGCATTTGGTCTCTTCCTCCGGCCAGACCGGCTCCGCCGGAGGTTGCTGCGTGGATTCAAATGGCCGCTGGGCTTGGGCTTGGAGGAAGTCTTCCAGGCTGGGAATTTCAGGGAGCGGCTTCCAGAAGTGGAGCATCTGCTGGTACTGATCCCATTGGTCATCAATCGTTTGCTGCGCCTCCTTCGCCTTCTCTTCCTGCTCCTGGCGCCATTGCATGGCCTCCCATTGGCGGGTGGAGAGGCGGCGTTCCACCGACGGACGATCGTAGCTCCGCGAGGAACTGTCCAGGCGTTGCCGGTAGGACAGGCCGGTTCCCGGAATGCCGGCGGAACCATAAAGGCCGCGCGGGCCGAGGTTGATGTGGGCGCCACGGGCGCCTGCGGAAAGGGAAACGCCGCTGCCGCTCAAGTTCAACTTCAACCCTGGCAGGATGCTGACGCGTCGGCTGAATCGAAAACCCATAATGAATCAATCGTGCGACAGATCGACCAAAATTTCCTCAGTTTTTCTCACCAGGCCAATGCGGGGAAATATCTTGGTGACGGTGAGCGCGTGTTCTTCCGCCGATAGGGCCGCCATGGCGTCTTCCGCAAAAACTTGATTGTACCCGTATTCGTAAGCGAACCGGGCGGTGCTTTCCACCCCGATATTCGTCGAAATGCCGCACAAGACCATGGTCGTTATGCCGCGCCTTCGGAATTCCGAGTCAAGCTCCGTCCCGTAGAACGCGCCCCACTGGCGTTTGGTGATCACCAAATCGCCCGGTTTGGGACCCATTTCCGGGACAATCTCCGACCAGTCCGGCGGTGGCTTTTGAAACTGCATGGGAGCGTCCGCGACCGGATGCAAGGCGTTCTTTCCGTCTGGAGACAGGGCAACCCTCACCAAAAAAACCGGCATCCCATGTTTCCGGCACGCCTCGGCCAGGGCCGCCGCGTTTTTCACCACGAGATCCGACGCATGAGGGGCGGTTTGCCGCCCGACAATGCCTTTCTGGAGGTCTATGACCACCAGCGCCGTCTTGGATTTATCAATGAATGTGTTTTTCATAATCGTCGCATAGCCACTTTTGGACAAAGCCGCGCGCTCAAGGTTGATATCAATAATGGGAGAATGGCAAGCACGCCGAGATCATACTCCGTGGAGGATTGCTGAGAATCCACTCGAGTTCAATTCAAACTGTATACGTCGAATTGTGTCTCCGAAAACTACCCTCAAGACAATGGAGAGTTGCACCGCTGGTTTGTGAAATTAGTTTCCTAAACCAGTAAAAAAAACCCGAGGAATCTTAAGCCCGCTTTTGTGAAATCAGTTTCCAAAAAACACCTCGGTGGAAAAAGGATCGCCATATTCAGGCAAGGAACGTTTTTTCCAGAATGGGTATCGCTAGAACAACTGATTTAGAACCTTAAATTCCAAGCAAGTTCGCAGCTTCGGCCATCAGCGAATGCTCGAAAGCAGTCGCGTAAGTATCGAGCACGGCGCCGCTCAGACGCAGGTGTTTGCCGGTCTTGCGCCAGCCGGAAACGGCATTGAAAACCTCGCGGAGAACCTTCTTCGACTCGGTGGGCTTGAGGCCGAAACGCTCTGCGGCAGCAAGCGCGACGGCAATCGTCGGCTCTTCCTGCTCCTCGGTGATTGCGGTCTTGCTCACGCGAACTCGGTCCAACTCCGGGACTGGATTGAGATCGTAAGCCGGCGACAGCGACCAACGGCCCGGATGGAACATCAGGAAGCCGTGATTGCGTAGATGATCGTCGTAGTTGCTGGCGAGCAGCGAGAATACGAGCCGTCGCCACAGTTCGCGCAGATCGCCAGAAACATCATTGCCGAACTGCCGGATGCCGTCCGCCAGCATCGTGTAAGCACCAGCCTCGCCCGGCGGCAAACCAAGGAGACTCGCCGCCGAAATAAACGGCACACGATTCTTCCCCGCACGGTCAAACCGCGTGATGACAGCTACGCTTTGTTTGCCGACAGGCACGCGCTGATGCTCAGCAACGCGAACGCCAGCCTGCTCAGCGAGCCTGAGCGCGAGAATCTCCCCCGCGCCAATATCCCGCGTATCATCCGGTTTTGGAAATTTCGCAATGGCCAGTCGCTCGTCTGGCAGGCTCACCACCGCTTTGGGCCGCGCGCCGCCCAGCGGCGAGCCAGCACCCAGAAGAAAACGCAAATCCTGAGCCGTTTCGGTTTCGCTGTGAATAGCATCCGTGGCGCGCAACAGAGCGTTGAGCCGCACCAACGGCGGGAGTTTGCCAATCGTCGGCGCGAGAAACGGACTTTCCGCGTTGAGCCGAAAGCGGAGCGCGCCTACCCGTGCCATATCGTCCAGCGCAAGCACATAATCAATGTCGCGATATGGCTTTTGCGCCAAAACCTTCTTGCGCACAGCGCGCTCGATTAAAATCCGTCCCCATCGATCAGGTCCGCAATCCTGAATCGCGCCAAACAATGCCTTGCCATGCTGCACGCCACGTTGCAGTGGCAGCGTAGTCGGATCAATGGCAAAGGCCTCATCGCGCCCAAGCCATTCGGGCGCATACTCGAATGAAACTGAAGCGCTGCGCTCGGCGGCGTCAAGCCGTCCGACCAGACAGCCTTCTCCCTGCCAGTCAACATGGACTTCAATGCTCATGAGCTTTTGCGGCGGATGCGTTTTGGCAAACGACGCTCATCCAAACTAAGGCCCAGTTCATCGCTGGCCGGTGCCGCCAGGTTCGCCAGACGGTCGTGCAGGTTAAGAACAAACGCGGCCGTCACCAACGTGCCGAGCGCGACGGTCGGGTCGCCCCGCTCCAACCGCCAGAGAGTGTTGCGAGCGACAAATAATCGCGCCGCCATGTCGCTTGTGGAAATTCCACGCTTCCGCCGCGCAAGAGCAAGGTCGCGTCCCAGCTTGCGAAGCGCGTGAGCGGCGGGCAATGGAATGGAGCTTGTTTTCGCCATGCGTTTAGCGTCCTGTATTGAGGACGCAATGTCAAGGGGCGTCTTTTATACGGAACGTTATTTTGTATCGGAGCGTCCGAGGCAATGATATGCAAAGCTGTTACCGGCCCTATGCGGGCCGGCCATCCCTTGCTTCGACAAGAAATTCGCCGGCCGGGCCAATGGGCTAACGAATAAAAAAAATCCCGTCCGAGGGCGAGTGATCAGACAAAATATCGCTTTAAGTCGCCCCCTGCGTCTCGAATCTTTGGCCTTCGGTGATTAGACTCCACCGCACCTGAGGCAGCCAACGCGGGATCGGGAAACGCGCAACGGTTGGTGCATGGCCAGAATAGCTTGGGAACCCAATTAGATTTCGTAAACTCAATTCAATTTCAAAGACTAACTAATTTCGGTACACCAGCCGCGATCATCCCAGTCTGAATTCCGCGTGCTCGACGTATAAGGTGGAGCTTGACTTGGTGGGAAATCCCACCATACTGTCTGCATGAACGCAGTTTTGGAGCGGAAGAGAAGACAGAGGACGCCGACAATCGTGGCAGAATACGACGCGGCGGCGGACGCCAAGCGTCGGATAAGCCTGCGCAGCACGAAGAGCAAATATTTCCGCGTCAGCGTCCTCTCGGATGGCACCGTCCTGCTGCAACCCCAGGTGTTGGTGCGGCGCGACAGCATTTCGCCGCGAGTAATGAAAATGATCGATGCCGCCGCTGAGAATCTCAAAAAAGGCCACGCATCACCACCCATCGATCTGAGGCCGTTCCAGGAAGACTGAGGCCGCAAATGCCCTTCAACATCCGGATGGGCCTGCCGGAAATGGCCGCACTGTGGCAAGATATCTCGACGCGAAAGCTGCAGGGGAAACTCGACACCAACGAAGCGAAATTGTTCTCAAAACTGGTCAAATCACTTGGTTTTCTCGCGGCCAATCCGCGCCACCTCGGCCTCCAGTCACACGAAATCAGAACGCTGACGCAACGATACGGCTTCAAGGTGTTCCAGTCGTATTTGGAGAACAACACTCCCGCTGCGGGCAGGCTGTTCTGGACACTGTTTCAAACGTGCGTCAAAAGTTGAACTGCCGGGCTGACGAACTACTCCGCAGGGATCTCCGTGGCCCCCATCCTCTGCGGATCAAGGCGACCATCCGAAGACGAATAATTCAAGCAACGCTACGAGAGCGGAAAAGAGTGGAATTACACCCACGGCGCAAATTAAAGTTCCGTTTGACAACGCGTTCGCTCGCGCAATGTTTCGGTGTCTCAGCCATGGCGGTTTCGAGAATTTGGGCCGACGCCGGACTCGCGCCTGCAAACCGACCAGACCGCCGCCGCACGTTGAGCCTCAATCGTGTTTACATCGTCGGAATCTCTGCTGTGGGAGCTGCGGCCATTGGCATTTCAGAAACGCCTGGAGGAAGAGGCCGTTGAAGCCATGCTCTGCATCCGGTCGCAGAAAGAAGGCCAAGAGATCCAATGCCGGATTCTCGTAGTACGCCCGGCCCCCGAGGGGAAACAGGGTCTTTTCCTTTGGTGGGCGGACGTATTTCCCTACCTCGTTAAGGCAGGCTTCCATCGCTGGCGTCGTCATACTCCGGGAGGTTGAGGTACGGCCTGCACGATTGCAGGATCAGACGGGATTGCCGGCCCAGACGATAGCGACTCGCTGAACTTCGCGAGGATCGCTGCCTATCTGTGAGACTGGAAATGTCCTTGCGGTGCCGTCACGCCTTTTTGCTGCGATTCAACGCTTCGGTGAACCAGTCCGTCGCTTGGGGTTTCACTGGCTGAACGCGTGGTTGTGGCCGGCTGGGTCCTGGCGAGGTCTTGCCGGTGGCGGCCGGGCCGAGAGTTGGCGCCGCCTTCATCGAGAGGGCAATGCGTTTTCTGGCCAAGTCCACCTCCGTCACGGTGACCATGACTTTCTGCTGCACTTTGACCACCTCAGCCGGATATTTGACGAAACGGTCGCTGAGTTGGCTGACGTGGACCAGTCCATCCTGGTGGACGCCGATGTCCACAAAGGCGCCGAAGGCCGTCACGTTGGTGACGATGCCCGGCAGCTTCATGCCCGGTTTCAAATCCTCCATTTTCTCCACGCCAGCCTGGAAGGCGAACACTTCAAATTGCTGGCGCGGGTCCCGGCCCGGCTTGGCCAGTTCGGCCAGGATGTCGGTGAGCGTTGGCAAGCCAACCTCGGCGGTGACATATTTCTGGAGTTGGATTTTCTGGCGTCGTCCCGCGTCCCGCATCAGGTCTTGGACAGAACAGCTCGCGTCCCGGGCCATCTGGTCCACGATGGGATAACTCTCGGGATGCACCGCACTGGCGTCCAGAGGTTGTGCGCCGTCCCGGATGCGCAAAAACCCGGCCGCCTGCTCGAACGCTTTTGGCCCCAAACGCGGGACCTCCCTTAATCCTGCGCGGGACTTGAACGGGCCGTGTTCATTGCGGTAGGACACAATGTTTTCCGCAAGGGAAGGACCGAGTCCGGAGACGTATGCGAGCAACTGCTTGCTGGCGGTGTTGAGTTCCACCCCCACGCCGTTGACGCAACTCATCACGACATCGTCGAGGGTCCGTTTGAGGGCGAGTTGATCCACGTCGTGTTGATACTGGCCCACGCCAATGGATTTCGGATCGAGCTTCACCAATTCCGCCAGCGGATCCATGAGCCGGCGGCCGATGGACACCGCGCCGCGCACGGTGAGATCGTGGTTCGGAAATTCTTCACGCGCGACCTCTGACGCCGAGTAAATGGAAGCCCCGCTCTCGTTGACCATGACCACAGGGATGGTGGAGGGCAGTTTGAGCATCTTGACGAAGGCCTCGGTTTCGCGGCTCGCCGTGCCGTTGCCGATGGCAATGGCTTCGATTTGAAATTTGCGGACCATGCTGAGCACCGCCTCGGCGGCTTCGCGCACCTCGCCCGGCGAAGAGGCGGTCGGGTAAATCACGTCGTTGTTCAGCAGCTTGCCTTGGCGGTCCAGGCAGACGACTTTGCAGCCGGTGCGAAACCCCGGATCAATCGCCAGCACGTTCTTACCGCCTAGCAGCCTGTCGGACTTGACGGCTGCTTTTTCAGACCGGGCAACGCCATCCGCTATTGGGGCCTATACCACGGGTCGGCAGAAGCCGAAAGGATCGGTTGTGTCTCGCCTGATAGAGTTCACGGCGTGTGTCAATCGAAGATTCAATCAGACTTTAATTCCGCTCGGTCGTTTTCCCCGCTTGCTTCAGCCTTGGCGGGCCATTTTCACGCCCGCTCCCATGATGTGCAGCCGCTTGAGGTTGTAAGCCAGGCAGACCCACTTCCATTCCAGCCCGACTTTCTCCCATCCGCGCAACAGAAACTGCCGGAATCCCATGACGCTCTTGATGATGCCAAAAACCGGTTCCACCGTCTGCTGCCGCAATTTGTACTTGGCTTTGCCCGCCGCCGTCTGGAGCCGGTGTTTCATCACTTCGATCGGGCTGGCTCCCGGGGCGGGGGCTGTGGGTGCCTCCTTCTTCTCCAAGTCGCCGACGGTGCGATGATGCTCTTTCTTTTCCACAGCCGCGTAAACGGTCGTGCCGGTGGGCTGGCCTATGGGTGTTTGTTCCACCGTCTGCACGGCGGCTTGGCTGTAAAAGCCGCTGTCGGTCAAAACGGCCGCGACCGATTCCACCGGCGCGGCCACGCAGGCCACCGTGGGCGCCAGTTCCTGTTTGTCGTTGGGTGCCTGGCTCACTCGCTCTCCCACAATGAGCCGGCTTTCCACTTCGACGGCGGCTTGCGCGTTGTAGCTCTGCTCGAAATGCTGGCCGTTGCCAGCCTTCATAATCCGGCTCTCCGGGTCGGTAAAATTATATTGGTCCGAGGGCTTGGGCTCTGGGCTGGGGGCCTTGGGTTCCGGCCCGCGCGGCTTTTGGCCTTTTTCTTTTTGTGCCGCCCGCTCGGCCACCTGGGCTTGGTGGGCGGCCATTTCGGTGGCCGCCCGGAGGCGGGCGCGCGCTTCGATCTCGGCCCGCGCGGTGGCCAGCTTGGCCTTGCGGTCTTGCCGCCTTTGAATCTCAGCGGGGATACTCAGCCCGTCCTCCAAGGGTGTGCTGTCGGCTTGCTCGGCCTTGGCTATCAGTTCTTTGACTTCCAAGTCCAGTTGCTCGATGGTTTTGCCCGCGTGCTCATAGCTGACAGCCGAGTGCTTGCTGGCATGGGCCAGCACCTTGGTGCCATCCACCGCCACGGTGATTTGACCGACCTGCAAAAACTTCAGCGCCTGCGCCAGTTCCAAGACCCGCACGAAGGCCTCTTGCATGAGCGCTTTGTTTTCACGCCGGAAAGTGCAAATGGTGTCGTGGTCCGGGTGGGTGTCGCCGCACATCATGCGCACGGGCACACTGTCGTAGCTGGCCTGCTCGATGCGTCGCGAGCTAAAAACCCCGGTGGCGTAGCAGTAGAGCAACAGAGCTAAAAGCATGCGGGGCGGATATTGTTCGCTGCCCGTGCCCCGTTCGTTAACCTTGATGCGGCGCAAATCCATCTCTTGAACGGCGTCGAGAATGAAATGCGCCAGATGGCCTGCTGGCACCCAATCGCGCAGATTGGGGGGCAGGATGAGCGGTGTGTCGTAATCTATATTGATAAAGCGTGCAGCCATTCTTGACGGACGCTGCGCTGCCCGTCCGCGTTCAGATTATCTGAAAAAATCTTCGCCCTAAGTCCGGCAGGCTGCTAGCGGCGAGGATAACAGCAATTCGCGCAGGTTTTCCGAGAATACCCGGATCGCTTCCGTGTCGGCGCGTTTCTTGGATTCAATCCGTATTTCCACTTCAATCGCCTGGCCGAGCAGGCGCTTCTAACCGTCCTGCACTGCCAGACGCACCTGTTCGGCGGCGGGGCCTTTGCCGGTGACAAAAAGAGGTTCGATCAACGCCAACGCCTCTTCCTCCGGAGGATTGATCCGCATCATGAGCAGCCCTTCGCTTTCGCCACGACGAATGGCCAGCATCCGGTGGCTGGGGATTTTGGCGACCGGTTCGCTCCAATTGAAGTAGTCCTTAAACTTGGCGGCAGCCTCCTCCTTTTCGAATGCAACTTTCGATTTCACCACGGCTTTGCTCCAGAACAACTCCCGCAGCTTGGCGCGCGCCTGGGCATCATCGCTGATGCGCTCGGCCAGAATGTCGCGGGCGCCTGCCAGAGCGGCGGCCACATCCGCCACGCCTGTCTCCGCGTTGACGTAAGCCTGGGCCTCCTTGTCCGGGTCCGCCGTGGATTGTTGGTTGAAAAGCAGGTCCGCCAGCGGTTCCAGCCCAAGCTCCTTGGCGATGGTGGCGCGGGTGCGCCGTTTCGGACGGTAAGGTTGAAAAACATCCTCCAGCGCAGTGAGCGTCTCCGCCTTGCCGACGGCAGACTTGAGTTCGTCCGTGAGCAGATTGCGCTCGGTGAGAGATTTAAGGATGGCCTCCCGGCGCTGATCCAATTCCGCCAGGCTCAAGAGCCGTTCGCGAATGCTGGTGATGGCCACTTCGTCCAACGACCCAGTCGCTTCCTTGCGATAACGGGCGATGAACGGAACGGTGGCGCCTTCCGCAAAGAGTTTGGCGGTGGCGGTGACCTGCCTCGGCTGAACCTTGAGTTCACCCGCAATTTTAAGAATATGTGATTCGTTCATTTCAACAGCGGCCAGCGGTGTATCGCAGCGTGAAAGGAGTGTAAAACCAATTTGCACCGGACGATCCCCAGTTCGGGCATCAGGTCGCAGGTGCGAGGACGGGCCGTCTTACGGCCATCGAGGCAGCCAACACGCCGATGATCGCAATGACCACCAGCAGTTCGACCAGCATGAATGCTTTCCTTTCCGGAGACCGAATCAGCCGGCTGTCGTTGAGCATTTTCATCATCGTGTTCACTTGTACATCGCCCCAGGCAACACGGTGCAAGTGAAGGTGCGCTACAGTGATTTCACCACCCTGACCCGCCAGTTTTCCGTCGAGGAACCGATCACCGAGGCGGTTGACATTTATCGGCTGGGTTGTTTTCTGCTGGGGCGGGATAAACTAGTTTTCGCGCCCATTGCGGTTGCTGGGTATGGGCGTCAGCAGTCTGCGCGAACCGAGCGGACAGCAACTCGCGCTCCTTTAAACTGAAAGAACTAAATTGTATGAGTCGAACGTTGTTGAACAAAGTGGCCATTGTGACCGGGGCGAGCCGCGGAATTGGCCGGTCGATTGCGTTGAAACTTGCAGAGGAGGGTGCGGCGGTGATGCTGGCGGCCAGAAATGAGGAGTTGTTGAAGGAGGCGCAGGCTGAGATTCTGAGCAAGGGAGGGAAGGCGGCCTGGCTGTCGCTTGATTTGCGGAGGCCGGAGGCGCCGGCGCAATTGGTGGAGAAGATGATCCAAGTTTTGGGCGGAATTGATATTGTGGTGAACAATGCGGGAGCAACCAAGCGCGGCGATTTTCTGACGTTGAGCGAGGAGGACTGGATGGATGGCTTTGCGTTGAAGTTTTTCGGCGCGGTGCGGCTGGTGCGGGCGGCATGGCCGGCTTTGAAGGAGCGGAAAGGCTCGGTGGTGAACATCGCAGGCGTGGGTGGCCGGACCCCAGGGTCGCAATTTACGATCGGCGGCTCGGTCAATGCGGCGATGCTTTCCTTCACCAAGGCGATGGCCGATGTGGGTGTGGGCGACGGGGTGCAGGTGAACGCGATCAATCCTGGGGCGGTGCGCACGGCAAGGCTGGCGACAAGACTCCAGACGCTGGCGAAAGAGAAAGGTATCAGTGCAGCGGAGGCGGAGGCGCAAATGGTGGCGGATGCCGGCATCACGAAGATCGGCGAGCCGGAGGATGTGGCGAATCTGGTCGCGTATATCGTGTCGCCGCAGAACCGATATCTCCATGGGGCGCTGATCGATCTTGACGGCGGGACGACCAAGACGATGTGATTCATTCAAATAAATCCCGATGAGCTACGTTGTTGTTGATGTTGAGTCTGATGGGCCGATACCGGCGGAGTTTTCCATGGTGTGCTTCGGTGCGGTCATTCTTGATGAACTCCTCGACCAGACCTTTTACGGCAGGACACGTCCCATTTCAGACCGGTTCGATCCGGAAGCTCTGGCCGTCAGCGGCTTCTCCCGCGAACAGCACCAGGGTTTTGAAGAACCCAAAACGGTGATGGAGAATTTTGCGGCGTGGCTGGAGCAGCACACCAAAGGCCGCCCGGTTTTTATCTCGGACAATCCGGCCTACGACTGGCAGTTCATCAATTATTATTTCCATCGTTTCCTTGGACGGAATCCGTTCGGGTTTTCAGGCCGGCGTATCGGCGACCTTTATGCTGGTTTGGTCAAAGACGCGTCCAAAGCGACGGAGTGGAAGAAATATCGCGTCACCGCGCACACCCACAATCCTGTGGACGATGCGAGGGGCAACGCCGAAGCTTTGAAGAAGTTCAGGGAACTTGGTCTCAATTTGTGAGTGCGATTCAGATATTCAACGTCGAAGCCGGGTTACCCACTCTCGATGATGCGCGGCGGTTGGTCATCGCAGAGATCAAGCGCGCGAAGCGAGACGGGGCGCGAGTGCTGAAAGTAATTCACGGTTACGGCTCTTCGGGCAAGGGCGGAACGCTCTGTGTCGGACTGCGCAAATCGTTCGGGCTGCGCAAAAAGGAAGGCGTCATCAAGGATTTCATCGCGGGCGAAGACTTTTCCATCTTCAATGAGACGACGCTGGATCTGCTGGAGGCGGTGCCGGAGTTGCGTGGCGACTCGGACTTGGGCGCAACCAACGAAGGAGCCTCCATCCTCTGGCTGAAGTGAGACAGGTTGTGCCCTTAACGATTTGGCGCGGTCCGCAGCAACTTGACCGGCTCCGGAGTCTTGTAATGGCGCTTCAATCCGACTTCGGCCAATAACCCGCCAGATACCCTGGCGATGAATTCTGGAAAATTGCGCTCCACGCGGTCACGGAGCAGCTTCTGCCCCGTTTTGGAGGCCCAAAAATCCTCCTCCAACTTGGAGAGTGCGATGCCCGCTTCTTCGGGGGTCAGGTTTTCGCGCTTGGCCAACAGCCAGACCAGTTCCTTGTCGCCGGGCAGGCAAACAGGGAAGGGTACAAGTTTCAATGCCACTTCCTGCTCTTCGCTGGGGGCGGCGGCAACCGGGCCGACTTTGATTTCGCTGGTGAACTGGTCTCCCTCGGGTAGCGCCACCTCCACCATCAGGCTCTGCTCCTTTTTGTTGGGCTTGAGGGTGATGTCGCCGTCGCCGAAGGAGGCAGCCAGTTGGAGTTTCACGTCTTCCACGGTCTTCTGCTCAAGATTGGGCAATTCGATTCCGCCGCAAAACTTGTCGAAGGCCATGGCGCGGGCCTTGGCTT
>JBKQUS010000001.1:0-14428 GCA_052325505.1 Limisphaerales bacterium | reverse complement strand
GAATCAACGTGACGATTTGGCGGGAAGGAGATCAGTTGCTCTGGCAAGCGTGGGGCAGGAACGTCGTCCCAGGCCCTTTCAATGTTTATCCTGAATCGCCAACGAATTTCTTCCTCAAAATCAGTGGTGGCCAATTGACCTTCAACAAGAATGACAAAGGAGAAGTGGCTTTCAGCCTTCAGGACGATGCGTGGTTGCCGGATGGCGTAGGGAAGAAACTTAATCACAAATGATCGCGCCATTGGCAAAATTCATTGACTGGTATTCCCTTCAAGTCGCCGCGATGCTCCCGTCTATCCGAAAATGTGCCAGGGGCGATTCAAAATTGACGGAAGCCATTGAGTTTCTAAATGGACCGAATTTCATTCCCGCCGAAAGCAACCCCGCCGACCTGGAATTCAAATCGAACATCCATTTTAAATTCCAATCGCCCCGACCGTGCGAATTTGCAGAAAACAACACCGTTCACGGACGCCTTTATCCTCGCGCAAAAGACTGGCAGATATTCCCGACCATCATTTTGCTGCATGGCGGCGGCGATTTTTTGAATCATCGGTATCGTTTTCCGCTAATGGTTCCTGCGATTCATCGCACGGGATTTAACGCCGCGACATTGGTCGCACCTTACCATTTTCAACGCCGCGTCCGCCGTATTGAAGCATTCGACCATCTGCGGGTAGCTGAAGCATTTGGGCAAGGGGTCGCTGAAATTCGCGCCCTGACTGGCTGGCTGCTGAACCAGGGTTGTCCTTCCATTGCATTATTTGGCATTTCACTTGGCGGATGGCTCGCCGGGTTGACGGCAACGCGCGATTCACGACTGAAAGCGATTGTTCTCGCGGTGCCAAGTGTGCGCCGGGATTATCGCGCGACACGCGGTGAATGCGTTCTTTGGACGCCGATGCGCAAAGCCTTGGAAAAACAAAAAGCAGCGCGCGATGCGCTGGACAAGACGCCGATGAATTTGACGTTGAGCCAGCCGGTTATTCCCAAAGAACATATTTTGTTGATTCAGGGACGCTACGATTTATTAGTGGAGGCAGAACAAACCGAGGAACTCTGGCAAAAATGGAAGCAGCCGGAAATCTGGCGGTTGCCGCACGGCCACATCAGTTGGATGTTCACGCCGGGCGTGACACGGCGCGTTCTTTGCTGGCTATCGCCGAGGTTGGAAGCCGGTCGAAAAAACAACGTATGATTGCGCCTTTGGAAAAATTGATGGACTGGTCGGCTGTCCAGGTCCTGACAATGCTGATGCCGTCTGGCAATGTGCAAAGCCCGCGGCTGGAGGAATCGCTCCAAAAGTCTTAAGAAATACGCATTCAATTCCAAATAATTGGACTGGCGTGAAAATCCTCTCGTGCGCGAAATCCTAAAAGCAAAACTCCCGGAGCCGGGCGGTGTGTCAAGATGGACCGCAGAGGGAAACAGGGCGAGGAATATCTTGATATGCTGCCCGGCGAGATACACTGGAGACTCGGATTCGCGCACACCATGCCACGCCAATGCTTTGACTGAGTGTGGACGGGAAGATTACGAACATCCGTTCCAAGCGAATTTCTCGCGTTCGTCTTGCCTGCATCCGCTGGCATCTGCACCTACTGACGTTCGCATAATATAGTGACATAATCCGTTCTTGGTGCTAGGATTTGGGCATGGGTAATCCTAAAGGCGTTGAACGTGATTTTGAACAACTCGAACGGCGACGGCTCAAAGCCGCCAAACTTTTTGACCGAGGCTACCATCAAGGGGAGGTGGCCCGGCGATTGGGCGTTCACCGCCAGTCGGTTTGCCGTTGGCATCAAGCCTGGAAGAAACAAGGAACCAAAGCACTGGTTAAGGCGGCGCGGGCGGGCCGTAAGCCTCGCTTGCAACCAGTTCAATTGAAGCAGTTGGGCCAGGGATTGAAGGCAGGTCCCGAAGCTCTGGGTTATGGCACCGCCCTTTGGACCACGTGGCGTGTGGCCGATTTGATCGAGCGACAAACTGGGCAGAAGTTTCATCCCGGACATGTCTGGCGGATTTTGCGTTCCCTGGGCTGGAGTTGCCAGCGCCCGGTGGGCCGGGCCACCCAACGGGATGAACCCGCGATCTTGCAGTGGAAGCGGGTGCGCTGGCCGGAAATTAAAAAAAAGCGCTTCAGCAACGCCGAACCATAGTTTTTGTGGACGAAAGCGGCTTGAGCGAGCGGCCCCATCGGGTCCGAACCTGGTCTCCGCGGGGCCAGACTCCGGTGTTGCAGTATTCCTTCAACTGGAAGTGTCTTTCGGCCATGGCCGGCATCACCATTTGGAATTTCTATTTCCGACTATTCGCCGGCAGCATCAAGGCTCCACAGGTGATCGAGTTTCTGAAACACCTCCAGCAGCACATTGGCGGCCGGCTCACCGTCATCTGGGATGGATTGCCCGCGCACCGCAGCCGGCTGGTCCGGGAATACGTCGCTCAACAGCACGGCGGCATCCAGCTGGAGCGTCTGCCAGCCTATGCACCGGAACTGAATCCAGTCGAATACATCTGGGGATATTGCAAGCAACATGAACTACCCAATCTCTGCCCGAAGGATTTTGCCCAGCTCGGCTGGGCGGCACGCAAGGCGCTGGGGCGGATGCGTCGCCGTCCAACTCTGGTGGAATCCTTCTGGAAACAGGCGGAATTGTTTTGAGCGTATTGTCACTATATTATGCGAATGCTAGTAGACACCATCCCCTAACGAAATCGTTCGGGAAAAATGGTCGCCCGAAACCGAGCGGCAAAAAGCGACAAAAAGCGGCAACGAATTTGTCGCAATTTGTCGCTGCACCTTGTCGCTTTTTGCCGCCTTTTGTCGCTAGACGCCGCATTTATTTTCAGCAGACAATTTGCCATTTTAGGCAGGGCACGCGTTACCCCTTGTCAAAACAATGTTTTTACGGCTCGCCAAAATCTCGCCGAGTGTTGCGCGAAATGCTTCGCTTGGTGCCAACCGTCCGTTGACACCCTGTTGCCAGCCATGTTGCTTCGCATGGTGCCAACCATGTTGCTTTCGATGTTGCGAACTTTGTTGCTTCAGATGTTGCCTCGTGTGATTACCACCGTGTTGCCTCGCCGTTGCCCACCCTGTTGCGAAGCCGGTGCTAACCGTGATGCTAACCAAAAAAACTTGCTTCTATGGTGGTGTTACTGGCTTATCGGGGCGGCGTC
Organism: Limisphaerales bacterium; assembly: GCA_052325505.1. Lineage (GTDB taxonomy): Bacteria > Verrucomicrobiota > Verrucomicrobiia > Limisphaerales > Palsa-1400 > DASRLE01. The sequence goes on along the minus strand of JBKQUS010000001.1, from coordinate 11,245 downwards.
CGAACCTTTGCGGCTGCGTGTGGCTGGCGGTCGTCGCTGGCCTGCTGATTGGGCGCTCTGGCTGCCGCGCCGGGCAGCGTGGCGATGCTGGCGCATCGCCGGATTGCTTTCCGGCCTGCGTTAGCTCGCTGGCGGTTTCGGTTTCAGGCTGTCATTAAATTCTTTGGCTTCCTCGGCACTCATCATTCTCACGTTGGCGATGTGCGGTCCGCGTGAATGGTATGGCGAACTTTCTTTTGGTGGCGGTGTGACATCGCTCGTGATAGCCGTTGCCGGCAGTGTGGTCGGCGTGGGTTTTGCGGCCGCGGCTGGCGCACTTTGAGGCGTGGCCGGGGTATTTGCGGCTGGCGCGATTTTCGCCCGTTTGCGCCGTTTGCGTTTTTTGCCGCCGTCCAGGACGATGCGGCCGTATTCAGCCACACGCGCCCGGCTGGTCTTTACCCCATGCTGTTGCAACAAATCAGCAATGACCGCATAAGAAATTTTCCGCCTGCGCAAGTCCACGATGGAATCATGGACTGGTTTCAAACCGTTGAACGGGACGCGATGCGGATTAGGTTGAAATTCCTGTGCCGCCTTGCGGAGCGATTCGAGATCGGGCGTTGATGGTGGTGTGGTTGCTGTGTTCATAATTTTTAGGTGTCATGGTTAAAAGCTGACGACGGAATTTCCACGAGCCGCTTGCGAGATGTTGCATTGGCAGTTGCGCGGACTACGGCACGGCAGTTGCGCGACCATGTTGCGAGTTATCTCGCCAGTTTCCGGCGCAGACATTGCGCGGCCAAGTCCGGCGCAAAACAGGTTGTCTTGCGAGTTGTCCGCCCGGCCATCCGGCGGCATCGCGTTTGCCGTTGCCCGGCTGTTGCCGAGAAGCTGCGCGGCCATGACGCGAGATATTCCGCCGGATTTCTTGCCGGATGTTTCGCGCCCATCGCATGACCGTCTCGCGGGACTCCGCGCGGCCATCGGCGAGATTCTGGCGAGCCGAAAAAACCTTGTTTTGACAAGGGGTAAGGCTTGCACCCTATCAAGGCGGTAGCACATAACCGTGCGACTGCACCGTGACTTGAAAATGGTTGCATCGGCTTTGACACGCTTCGTGTGCATGAGTGCGCAAATTGCTGATGCAATTCCTGTGGTGAATTTGAACGTGTCGGCATTTTCGTTTTTGCGAGCGTGTCGGTCGCAGTCTGGTTGGCTGGAATGAAATGTGATCACGGTTAGTCCATTGTTTCGTTGTCATCATTCCGTGCCGGGTCAGCATCGGTGATGATGATTGGCGGTGGTGATTGAATCGGCGGTTGCATCGTGAAAATGATGCCGGGAATGACCGTGGCAGAGTTGCCTTGTGGCCGCTTCCGTCGCAAGCCGCCGCTGAACACCCAGGCAATCACCGCCAGAGACAGCCAGACGAACACGAGGTAAAGATAAACGCCGTAATCCTGGATCAGGGCATCCAGAGCGTTGAACACGGGATTCAGCACCGTAGCCGGATTTAGGTTCATGGCTGGCCCTCCGCTGATTTGACGATGGCGAGGATTGCCGCCTTGAGTGGAGCCGGCAGTTTTTCCCAAACAGTGACTACTTGGGACAGTTCGGGGCTTGACGGGACTGAAATTTGTGAGTCTCTTTGTGAGTCGTTGTGCGGATTTCCCTTATTTTCGCCGGGAAACTGTGGGGTTCGAATCCCCCTCTCTCCGCCATCCTTGGCATTGCCTTCCCTTTCCGCGTGACTTTGGCCTCATCTCCCTTCACACTGGGGCAGTCAAATGAAACAGCCATCGCCAGTTTCCCGTAGCGGCCGGTTCGCCGCCGCGCCTGCCGCCGACGCGGCGCAATTCACTCAATCCATCTCCTTCGACTGGCGTCTGTGGGAACAGGATATCCTCGGCTCCCTCGCCCATGCGGCCATGTTGCACAAGATCGGCCTGCTCACCCAATCCGAGTTCTTCGAGATCGAGGCCGCCTTGGACGACATCGCCCGGGACATCACCGAGGAGCGGTTCCAGTGGAAAGAGGAACATGAGGACGTCCACATGAACATCGAGGTCGAGTTGACCCGCCGCGCCCCCGCCGGCGCCAAGCTGCACACGGCCCGTTCGCGCAATGATCAAATCGCCCTCGACATGCGGCTGTGGCTGCGTGACGAAATCATCGAGTTAAGCGGGGAAGTGCGGTCGCTGCAACGGTCGCTGGTCGCGCTTGGCGAAAAATATTCGGACGTTGTAATCCCCGGCTATACCCACCTGCAACGCGCCCAGCCCGTCTATTTCGCCCATCATTTGCTGGCCTATGTCGAGATGCTGGAACGCGATTGCGGACGGCTGGCCGATTGCTTTTATCGCGCCAACGTCTGCCCGCTGGGCAGCGGCGCCATCGCCGGCTCAACCCTCGCCCTGGACCGCGACCTGGTTGCCAGGTTGTTGGGCTTCGTCGATGAAAACGGAGATCCCAGGCTGACCCAAAATTCGATGGACGCGGTGAGCGATCGCGATTTCGTGGTGGAATTTTGCGCCGCAGCCGCGTTGCTCGCCGTCCATTTCTCACGGCTGGCGGAAGACGTGATTCTCTGGGCCGGCGCGGAGTTTAATTTCATCCGGATCGGCGATGCCTACACCACCGGCTCCTCGCTCATGCCGCAAAAGAAAAATCCCGACATCGCCGAACTCACGCGCGGCAAGACGGGCCGGGTTTTTGGCAATTTGATGTCGCTGCTCACCCTGCTCAAGGGCCTGCCGATGTCCTACAACCGCGATTTGCAGGAGGACAAGGAACGATTGTTCGACACCGCGGACACGGTGCGGGCCGCGGCACGGCTCATGGCGGCGATGTTGCGGCACACCACGGTCAATCGCGCCGCGTGCGCCGCCGCCGCGGGCGACCCGGCATTGCTGGCTACCGACCTGGCAGATTACCTCGTGCGCAAAGGCATGGCCTTCCGGCAGGCGCACCGCGTCGTGGGCGTGGTTGTGGCGCTGGCGGAAAAAACCGGCCGGCCGCTCAACAAGCTTTCGCTCGCGCAACTGCAATCCGTGGACAAAGCCTTTGACCGCGACGCGCTCCGCGTCTTCAATCTGCAAGACGCAATGGCCAAACGAAACCTGACCGGCGCCCCGGGCACAAAGGAAGTCGCCAAACAACTGGCCCACTGGCGGAAACAGCTTTCGTAAAACCAAATAGATCCCATGAATTATGGAACACCTGCGTGGCCTGAGTCCTGAACAAAAGTTTTTGCGAATGGTGTTTGTCCATTCCACACGTGGGGTAAATGTTGGGGAGCAGCAAACATTGTGGGTAGTAACAGGCGAAGCAGCATTTTTGGGATTGATCATTTCCCATATTGAATCAGTTTCCAAAATCATCTGTCCGCTTTCTCTCAAGTGGGGCATTGTTTTCCTCGCAATATCAATTTTGTGCGGAGTCATTGCCAAACATGTTGCAATGAGTGTGCAAACAATGATTATCTTGACAGAAGATATTTATAAAGAATTCAATTCAGAACAAGGGCAGTTGATTCTCTCGAATCTCAAAATGCAACTTAATGATCTTGCGGGAGCGCTATCAAAGCCATTTCTTTGGCCGTTTCGCAGTTACATCCAACGGAGCTTTTATGCGGGAGCAAAAGATTGGCTCTCTGCTGAAAAGAAAGCGGTGAAGTGGTTGTGCTTTTATATCTATTTTTCAGTTGCTCAGTGGCTTCTTGGGGTTGCTGGATTATTTTGTTTCGCGTTTGGCATTCAATGATTACCCATCTTTGCTCTCATGCGAACATAGTTCGCGGTAGATTTGAGTTTGGAGATTAGAAATTACCCACACTGATTTCAGCGCGGAAAAGTCAAAGGCTGGTCAAGCGGCGGCCAGCTTTGTTTTCTTGCGCCAGGCGCGCTCGGCGAATCTGCGGGATTCCTTCGCGCCGCGAAGCAGGCAGTCGGAACTGATGTCGCAATCCAGCTTCGGCCAATAGACCGAGGTGTGGCAAATCTTGAAATTCGCGCGTTCGCGGCGCGTGGCAAGTTGCAGCGTGGGATAAAACGACAGCGGCACGCTCACGGTGCGTCCGTCTTCCAAGCCGAACGTCAGCCGTTCATCGGTGATTTGCACCGTGGTCACGTCCGGCGGCGGTGTATTATTCGGTTTCATTCCATGCCTCGATCAATCTGGCTTCGTGTGCCTCAAGAATCCGGGCGATCTCCCTGAGTTCAGCTTCACGGAAGCCTTTGTTCCAGCTTAACTGTACCGGAGCGAGCCAGAATTTTGCCTCATTTCCAGCTTTATGCACATGCACATGCGCCGGTTGGTCGGGTTCAGAACTGTAAAACCCGATTCGATATCCCTTGACGCGCAACACAGTTGGCACCAGATCAGTTTACGTCTGCGCTGGAAGGTTGGCAAGGCGTCAACGCAGAATCTTGCGACTTTAGCTGGCGCGAACGGCGGGAAGATTTATTCTTGGTCAACAAATGGCCGGGACCTTAAACGATTTGCTCAAGGCGACGTCGCGCTCGTTTTATCTGTCGTTGCGCGTGCTGCCCGCCGCCATGCGCCCGCAAACCGGCCTGGCCTACCTCCTCGCCCGCACGACCGACACCATCGCCGATACGGAAATCGTTTCCGTCCAAGGGCGGCTGGAGGCCCTGGAGGCGTTGCGCGGCAGAATTCTGGGCGAGACGCGCGGCACCCTTGATTTCGGGCGGCTGTCACTGGGCTGCGCCCTGCCGGCCGAGAAAGCGTTGCTGGAACGCGTCGAGGAACCTTTGCGCCTGCTGGAACAATTGCCGGAGGCGGACCGCCGCCTCATCCGCGAAGTCTTGCGCGTCATCATCAGCGGGCAGGAACTTGACCTCAAACGATTTGCCGGCGCCAAGGCCGGGGCCATCGCCGCCTTGGATACCGAGACCGAGTTGGATGACTATATTTACCGCGTGGCGGGCTGCGTTGGGGAATTCTGGACCCGCATTTGCCGCCTGCATCTTTTTCCGGAGGCGCGCCTGGACGAGGACTTTCTGCTGCGCAACGGCGTTCGTTTTGGCAAGGGCCTGCAACTGGTCAATATCCTGCGCGACATCCCGCGCGATTTGCGCAAGGGACGGTGTTACCTGCCGCGGCAGTCGCTGGCAGCGGCGGGACTCAGCCTGTCCGACCTGCTTGAACCGGGCAACCTGGCGCGCTTTCGCCCTCTCTACGATCAATGGCTGGCCCAGGCCGAATTCCATCTCGCGGCAGGCTGGGACTACACCAACGCCCTTCCCCGCGGGCAGTTCCGGCTTCACCTGGCCTGCGCCTGGCCCCTGCTCATCGGGGTCAGGACGCTGCGCCGGCTGCGGCATGAAAATATGCTTGACTATTCCCGGCGCGTCAAAGTCAGCCGGCCCGAAATGCGCGCCCTGATTGGCCGCTCGGTTTTGCTCTATCCCTGGCCGGCCGCCTGGCGGGGGCAATTTGGCCGGGAATTGGGCCGCAAAGGATGATGTCAATTGCTGTTGATTTCAACGGTCGTATCCGTTAAAAAGTCGGCATGAGGAAAAGCAATCTGTGTATTTTAGCCTGTTGTGTCGGCGTGAGTTGGACGTCTTTCACCACCGCCCAGACCGCCGCCAACATGAGCGATGACCAGGACCGGGCCTTGCAGGCATTGCGCCAGGCCGAGTCCGTCTCAGTCACCGAACAAATTCTTGCCGATGAGGCGGCGCAAAAGGAGGCCGCCAAACACCGCCGGGAACAGGAAAAGCTCCGAATCAAACAAGAAAAAGAGGCAAAGAAAGCCGCCGCGCAAAGGAAAAAAGCGGCCGAAGAGGCGGCTCCTCCTGTCGCACAACCCGCGCCCGTCGTTTCCTCGGCCCCTGTAGCCCCTGCTGCATCTGCTGCTCCAGAAGCCCCGGCTGCCCCGGTTGCCGCTCCTGTCCCCCCTTCAACGCCCGAGGATCAACTCAGAGCCTTGCAGGCCCTGCGCCAGGCTGAGGCCGCGCCGCTTGTTCCAGAACAGGTTCCCGCTGCCGTGCCAGCGCCGCCTGCTGTTCCTGCAGCAGCCCCCACGCCAGCCGTTTCGTCAGCGCCTGCTGTTGCCCCTGCTCCCGCCGAAGCGCCTGCACCAGCCCCTGCGCCAACCGTTGCCTCCGCGCCTGCCGCCCCAGGGGTTCCGGCCCCAGCCGCCACACCTGAAAGTCAAACTCAGGCTTTGCAAGCCCTGCGTCAGGCTGAGGCCGCGCCAGTAGTCACAACTCCGGCGACACCGCAGGAGACCGCCAAACAGAAGCGGGAAGCGAAGGAGGCGAAAAAGGCCGCCCTCGCCGCCTCCCACAAAACGTCCGGGGAAAAAGGAATGAAGGAAGTGAAAATGGCGCCAGCGTCCTCTCCAGCCACAACCAATGCGCCACCCACCAAGGAGCAACGACTGGCCGATTTGCTGCGCCGGTATCAGGCCGACGAGATCACGCCCTACCAGTACCACATGGAACGCGCCAAGATCATAGCCGAGCCATAAGTCTGCATCCCGCCAAGCCGATGGCTGGCGGGATCTTTATTGTTATTTCGGGGTGTCGGGCCTAGTGTGCTGTCATGCATTCGTTTCATTACCGGAACGGCAAACTCTTCTGCGAAGGATCTTCCGTGCAGGCGCTGGCCGAAAAGCACGGAACCCCCCTTTACATTTATTCGCAGGAGACGCTGCAACGCCATTTCTGGAGCCTCGACGGCGCTTTGCGCTCCCTGGACCACCGGGTCTGCTTCGCCGTCAAGGCTAATTCCAACCTGGCCGTCCTGCGTGTCCTGGCCAATCTGGGCGCCGGCTTCGACATCGTGAGCGAAGGCGAACTGCGCCGGGTCATCGCCGCCGGCGGCGCCGCGCAGTCCTGCGTTTTCGCGGGCGTCGGCAAAACGGAGCGCGAGATCGAGTTCGCATTGCGCCGGAACATTTATTGTTTTAACGCGGAGAGTGCGGAGGAATTGGCCCGCATCAGCAGGATCGCCGCCCGCCTGAAAAAAATCGCCCCCGTGGCCGTGCGCATCAACCCCGACGTGGACGCGCACACGCACGCCAAAATCACCACCGGCACTTACAGGGATAAATTCGGCATCCCGCTGGAAGAGGTGGAGGGCGTTTATGCTCGCGCCGCCCGGCTGCCCAATTTGCGCCTGCGCGGCGTTCAGATGCATATTGGTTCGCAGTTGATGACGGCCCGTCCTTTCGAGGATGCCGTGAAGAAAGTCCTGCCGGTGGTCAGGCGGTTGGCCGACCGATTTGGGCTGCAGTTTTTCAGCATCGGCGGGGGATTGGGCATCGTCTATGATCCCGCCCTGGCCAGCGGTTCGGACGCTTGGTGGAAATCAGCCCCGGCCAGGCGCATCCTGACCCCGGCCCTTTACGCGGCGCGCTTGACGCCTTTGCTCAAACCTCTCGGCCTGAAAATCCTGGTCGAGCCGGGACGTTTTATTGTCGGCAACGCCGGCATCCTCGTCACCCGCGTGCAATACGTCAAACGGAACGGGCGCAAAAACTTTGTCATCGTCGATGCCGCCATGAACGACCTGCTCCGCCCGGCCTTGTACGACTCCTATCATGAAGTCGTTCCCATCGCGCAACGGAACGGAAAACTGATTCCGTCCGACGTGGTGGGGCCAATCTGCGAGTCGGCGGATTTCTTTTGCAAAGACCGCCCGTTGCCCGGGGTTGGCCAGGGAGACTGCCTGGCTGTCCTCAGTGCCGGCGCTTACGGCTTTGTCATGGCTTCCAATTACAACGCCCGTCCGCTGGCGACCGAGCTTTTGGTCCACGGCAGGCAGGCGGTCGTCGTCCGTCGCCGTCAGGACATCGCGGAGACTTGGGCCGGGGAAAAAATACCGCGCTGGCTCAGGTCAAAGTAAGAATCAAGGTTTCCAGTGATTTACTCGAGACCGCCGTGCTTGCGCAGTAATTCGGCCAGGTCCTTGTAGTTGTGCAGCACCGCAAAGCCCAAAGGCGTTCTGCCAGTGTTGTCTTTCGCGTTGACGTCAGCATTGTTGGCAAGCAGCAACTCCACCATGTCTTTGTAACCCAAAGCCGTCGCAATGTGTAAAGGCGTCATGCCGTCGCGGTTCTTGGCGTTTACATGAGCGTTGTGCGCCAGCAGTAAGGCTGCGATCTCCGTAAAATCATTTTCCGCCGCGACGTGCAATGGTGTCCGTCCCGACATTTCCTTGACGTTGGCATCGGCCTTGTATGTCAGGAGCAATTCCACCAAGTCCTTGTGGCCTCCAAATACCGCGTTGAGCAAAGGCGTCCAGCCACCATAGGCCTTGGCTTCGACATCGGCCTTGTTGGCCAGGAGTAATTCAGCCACGTCCTTGTGGCCATACTCCACCGCAAGATGCAATGGCGCCTGGTCGGCATAGCTGCTTTGACTGTTGACCAACTCGGGATGCTCTTTGATGAGAGCCTTGGCCTTCTCCAACTTGCCGTTAAAGGCCGCCTCGTGAAGGCTGCCTTCGCCTGTCCCACCCGGTGGAATCTCCGGCGACAATCTCGACCCAAGAAAGGCAGGCTGCTCGTTGAGCCATTTCATTGCCTCCAGCCATTTCTTGAAATCGTCCGATTTCATTTTCTCCCATTCATGTCCGTTTAGCTTCAGTATCGCCGTCGCCGCCGGATCAACTTGGTCGAACGGGGCATAGCGACCGTCAGGCTCGCGCTGCAAGAAAAGCAAATAGCGCGTGGATTCCTTCGGATCGAATGAGGCGGGGTTGGGGCCGTTAATCATCCGTTCTTGTGGGTTCTTAAGCCGATAGTGATGCACAACCAATTTCTTCAGGCTGTTGTCACCTTTTAAAACGATACTGACCTCAAACTCCGAGGACAGCCCGATCACAGGAGTGGGAGGACTGATGTTGGGAAGAAATGTTTGTTCAGCAGTGTCTTTGGTCGAGATTGGCCTGGCAACGACGATGATGTCCGCTCTTTTGTCGAGTTCCCGAAAGCTGCGTCCGTTTATGAGGCGAGCGTCGGCCACGAACGTTGCGGCTGCCAGCACAAAAAGGCTGGCGATGATCGGTTTCATTGTCGGCCAGCCAGCCATTGCGTCGTGACGAAGACAGGGCCGCGCGCTTTCCGCGCCTGCTTCAGACGTGGGCGTTGACGGGGCTGTGGTGCTCATGCGTCAAAGTTTTATCCCCTTTCGCCCTGCGAGGCGATTCAAAAGCACAAAACATTCTTACTTTCTTCCATAGTGCGTGATTGTAAATTCCGCGCAATCCATGATCTCCTCAACCGGCTGGAAAAGATGCTCAAAAGGCGGGAAAAAGACGTCCCCCTCCACATCCCGTTTGATGAGCGTCAAATAAAGATCCGAACAAAGCGCCAGCGTCTGCGCATAGACCTGCGCGCCGCCGCAAATGAACACTTCCCGCCCGGCCAGGGCCGGGTCAGTCCAGTCGATCTGGCTTAACTCCGCCGCCGTGCGCGTGCCGGGATGCGCGCAACCCCCGCGGCTCAAAACGATGGTGGTGCGATTGGGCAGGGCTTTGCCTATAGACTCGAAGGTCTTGCGCCCCATCACCACGACCTGGCCGGTGGTCATTTTTTTGAACCACTTGAAATCCTCCGGCAGATGCCAGGGGATTTTGCCACCCTGCCCGATCACGCGATTCCGGCTCATTGCGGCAATGGCTTTGAATTGTTTCACCTGGCTTTTTATGTGGCGGAAACTTTTTCGGCGGTCGTCGCAGTGCGGATGATGACATGTTGCCTTTGAATTTCGCGCCAAAAGTCCTCAGGAATCCGCGCCCAATCCAAAACATCCACCAACCTTGGAAGGTTGCTTTCGCTCAGCGCGTCGCGCAACGCGTAGAGTTGCTTTTGCGGCTGGTTCAGGCCGGCTGGATTGCGCACAACGAGGTCAAGGTCGGAACCGTCGTGTCCGTCGCCGTTCACACGACTTCCAAAAGCCCACACCTCGGCCCCGGGCGCGAGGTTCTGCAAAATGGCCAACAACTGGCGCAGGTGCTCTGGTTTCAAATCAAGTTTCGGCATGGCCAAGGCCCTGGTGCTTACTCATCATGTGGCTGTCCGAACCACGGATACTCATCTGTCGGTAAGTATGGCGCATCTTTGGAGGATGATTCAGGATGCTCAGTAATGATTTGAAAAAGGGCCGGTGTCAGGAAAAGCGCGAACAAATCATTGCCACCGTTGACAGCATAAACGCTCTCACTGGAACCTACCGATGCCAATAATTGGTCAACTATCTGAAAACCCCGCGCCATGCTCAGACCCCAAATAAGTCCCCACTGCTTCTCAGAACACTCACGCCTAAATTCGGCCGCATCATAAATCTGGTGCGCCGCGCCCCCGACACGAACCACATAGCCCTCCTCCGATCTGTCGTCCTGGATCTCCGGTAGTCTTACACCCTCAGCGACCAAGAAAGGCTCAACCTCACGGATAAAGGACCCAATGCCGCCCTCGGCCAAGTCCTCTGCATCCGCGTGGAAAAATCGATGAGACTCGCTGAAGATCGCGGACCAACCGCGCGTTTCAAACTCTTTTTTCAACTCTTGGGCCTTCACAATAGCCAAGCCCTTGAAATAACCTCGTTCCTCCAAGTCGTTGACCAATGATTTGCTCATGTGGGGAGTGATGCGATTTGCCGCCTCGATAATCAAGCCAAAACGACACCATCAATTACGGGAAGGCCCCCGACCAAGGACGGAGGCGGAGATTCGCAGAACGGGGCTTTTCGCCGGCTGATCCGCTCGCCTTCCTCCATTGCAAATTCTTCTCTTCCCGTCAAAAACCCCGGAGGCTGTATCCCTTCATGCTTTCTTAAATCCTTGCCGCGCAAGACCTTGAATGTTCTTTCAAATACCGTGGACCCTTTGATAAATTTTTTCAAATATCGGTTGACTAAAGAATATGTTAACTGTAGTGTTCGTCTAATGAATGAACCACTAAGGCCATGTCAGAAAGGCGGAAATATGGAGGGGCGGGAAAATCAGCAAAAGTCCATTTTTCTGCCGAATTCATCTTTCTGCCTTTTCGCGGCAATCCCGTCAGCGCTGGACGCAGCAGGCAGTCTCGTCGTGGCGAAGGCGGATCAAACCCCAATCAAGCTCACTCAAAGTGACTCAAAGCGAATCAATGAGCCTCCCCTGAGCCTCCCCCGATTTGATGGACACTCCGATAAAACAGTTGGAAAGTAACTGATGAGTAGTAAACACGGAAATCGATACAGCAAAGAGTTCAAAGAAGAAGCGGTGCGCCTGCTGGCCACCAGCG